>CAZKJH010000038.1:0-28513 GCA_964553035.1 uncultured Lentisphaerales bacterium
CACGACAAAGCTCGCGACAAAGCTCACGACAAAGTTTGAAGGCAAATTCCATCTCGAAAAAATCCCACACACTTCCCGGAAGGGCCCAAAATGAAAACATCAGAAATCCTCTATGAGAAATTGAAAGCTGTGCAGGCCGGGACTTCAGGTCCGTTCACGAGGAATCGGTGCGAGCAATTGGCACCGCTGGTTGATGAGATCAATCGGTTGAAGAAGGAAAAGAACGCCGTGATTCTCGCACACTCCTATGTGCATCCGGAAATCATCTATGGCGTTGCTGATTTTACTGGCGACTCCTATCAACTCGCCAAGAATGCTAAGACCGCTAATGCGGATCTAATCATTTTTGTTGCAGTGAGGTTTATGGCAGAGACAGCCAAAGCGCTAAATCCAAACAAGGAAGTGCGAATCCCCAGCCGTCTCAACGGCTGCTCGCTGGCCGATTCCATTACCGGTGCCGATGTGCAACGCCTGAAAAAAGAGAATCCAGACTTCACCTTTGTCTGTTATATCAATACTTCCGCCGAAGTGAAGTCCGAATGCGACGTCTGTGTCACCAGCTCGAATGTCTACGACATCGTCGAGCGCATCCCCTCGGACAAAATTTATTTCTTGCCGGATAAGCTCATGGGCGAAAACGTGCAGGACGAAATGAAACGACGTGGCGTTGAAAAAGAAATTCGGCTGTATGACGGCAACTGCTATGTCCATGCAGAATACGATGCTGAGCGCGTTAATCGCTTGCGCAAACAGTATCCCGACATGAAAATTCTCAGCCACCCAGAATGCAGCCGAGATATTATTGAACAGTCAGATGTCGTTGCCAGCACGACGGGTTTGATGGATTACATGCGCAAAGATGAAAGCGGTAGCGCGTATTTGTTACTCACCGAGTGCGGACTCACTGGACGGGCACAAGTTGAAATGCCAGAAAAAGCCTTCATTGGTCCTTGCTTCGAATGCAAATACATGAAGTCGAATTCGCTCGAAGCCATCAAGCGTGTCTTAGTAAATCCGGATCCAGAAGACATCGTTGAAATTTCAGACGAAGTCCGCGAAGGCTCGCTACGGTGCATCGACGCGATGTTTTATTACGCTGAGCAGAAATAAAAATGCGGCGCGGTCTGGCAAATCATCTGGACAATTTTCCAACAAATGGTATAAAATAAGTTCTTTTGATTTGTGAAAAGTTTTAACGGTCGGATACGATCCGAGAGAGTCTGAGTTCATGGAAATTGGAATCAAAGAGGCCGCAGGCTTGCTGGATGTGTCGGAAAAAACGATTTATCGCTGGATTCGGGAGCAGGTATTACCTGTTTATCGACTGAACGAGCAGTATCGGTTCAATCGCGCTGAACTGCACGAGTGGGCCACCTTACGTCGTATCCATGTTTCTCCTGAAATATTTCAGAATGTACAGCATGGCACCACCCAGATGCCCTGTCTTTTAGACGCACTGAAAACCGGGGGCATCTTTTATCGGGTGAAGGGCGCTGACAAGCTCGGCGTGCTTCAATCGATTATCGATGTTCTCAATCTCCCAGAGGAGATTGACCGTGCTTTTTTGTGTCAGGTTTTAATGGCGCGAGAGAGCCTTGGGTCCACTGGTATCGGCGATGGGATTGCCATACCGCATGTTCGAAATCCGCTTGTTCTGCATGTCTCAGAACCCAGCATAACCCTGTGCTTTCTGGATCATCCGATCGATTTCGGGGCACTGGATGGCCAGCCCGTCGGAATACTGTTTCTCCTCATCAGTCCAACGGTTCGGGCGCATTTGCACATGCTCTCACGTCTTAGTTTTGTCTTGCAAAACAAGGACTTTAAGACAGCACTCAAGGGTCAGGCCCCACGTGACGATTTGATACAAGTGCTATCTCGAGCAGAAGCCGCGCTTCCGGTCTTGAAGACGGCAAACTCGGAGTCTTCTGTCGATGCGCACTAATAGAACAACGCTGGGTCGATCAACATCGATGGAACTGTATGGGCTTGGCTCCCTCTACGGGATCGGCTACTGGCCGCAACTCCGTCACCGCAGAAACGATAGAAAACTTCGCCTATTTTGGGAATTGCTCATGTCCAGCATGGCCCTGCTGGTTGTCAGCAGACATGCAATGGCATTTTTGTTCGGGTGGGAAGTGATGGCCTTGTCGGCCTTCTTCCTCGTGACGACCGAAGACCACCAGGACGAAAGCCGCCGGGTAGGCTGGATTTATTTTGTTGCCACCCATATTCGTACATTGACGCTGTTTGCTCTATATTCTGATTGCAGTGATTTTGATGATGAGTACGATGATCTCCAGGAAGGCGTTGTTGATGCCGTTGTTCGCGCGATGATGCGAACGAGTTCAGCGGACTCGTCTGTGAATTAACCTCGAAAAATTATGATATTAAGTGTTTGGATGATACTTTCGGCGATTCTCCTGCTAGGCTTTAGCGGCCTGCCGACTTGCTTACTTTCGTCGCGTTCGTTGACCGGACAGCGGCTAGCGGTTGCCTTGATGATTCTCGGTAGCCTTGTTGGACTCGGCGGTATCGTGGTCGCGTTCAATCAGGCGATGCCGCCAACCTTGTCTGTCCCCTGGTTTCTTCCGTGGGGGCAGTTTACCATCGCACTTGATGCCATCAGCCTCGTGTTTCTGGCACCGATATTTGTCGTACCGGCATTGGGCTCGATTTACGGAATCAACTATTGGAAACCGTCGGAGCACCCCGAAAATGGCCGACGGCTTGCTCTCTTTTATGGTTTGCTGGCCGGTTCAATGGCCTTGGTGGTCGTGGCACGCGATGGGGTTCTTTTTCTGATCGCCTGGGAGATCATGGCACTTTCTGCATATTTTGCAGCCTCTGTCGAAGACAACAACCCAGAGGTTTGCCGGGCCGGATGGATCTATCTCATCGCCACCCACGTCGGCACCTTATGCCTGATCGCCATGTTTGCCCTGTGGCGGCACGTGACGAATTCATTCGCATTACTTCCCTGCGAATCCATTCCGGCAGAGATGGCAGGGGCAATCTTTGTGTTGTCCCTCATCGGATTCGGGTTCAAAGCCGGCATCATGCCTCTGCATATCTGGCTGCCCGGTGCCCATGCCAACGCACCCAGCCACGTCTCGGCGGTCATGTCCGGGGTAATGCTCAAAATCGGTGTCTATGGCATCATTCGCATCACGGCTCTGCTGCCAATAACGGAAGACTGGTGGGGAGGCACTGTATTGACACTCGGAGCCATCTCCGGTGTGGCGGGAATTGCCTTCGCGATCGGTCAAACAGATATCAAACGGATCTTAGCCTATAGCAGCATCGAAAACATCGGGATCATCATGATGGGCATAGGTTTGGCTCTACTGGGACGATCGCAAAACCAGCCAATCTGGATCGTCCTGGGGCTGGGAGGAGCGCTACTGCATATCTGGAACCACAGTCTCTTCAAATCCTTGCTGTTCTTCAATGCCGGGTCTATCATCCACGCCTCGCACACACGCAATATCGAACAGATGGGCGGGCTGGCAAAACGGATGCCCTGGACGATGGCGTTATTTGCCATCGGTGCGGTCGCCATCTGCGCATTGCCGCCGTTGAATGGCTTCGCCAGTGAGTGGCTGATTTATAGCGGGCTATTTCATACCCTTGGCCTTGACGGCGGAGGGTCATTCCCGGTTGTCGCTGTCGCCGCCGTACCTCTGGCCATGATTGGAGCACTGGCGGTGGCGTGTTTTGTAAGAATCTTAGGAACCGTGTTTCTGGGAAGTTGCCGCATCGAGTCCGCCTGCCACGCGCATGACCCCTCGGCTAGCATGCTCATTCCGATGATCGTTATGGCACTTGGCTGCATCAGCATCGGGCTGTTCCCGATGATTGCCACCGGAGGACTGGACCATGCCGTTCGTGTGTGGGCCTCGCTGCCAGAACAGACCGTCTCGATGAAAACAGCGGCTCCATTGGAATGGATTACGATGATGGGAATAGTTTTCGTCGTGCTTGCAGGATTCATCGGGCTTATGCTGAAAAAATTGCTACGAACCCAAGTCATCGGCAGTGTCGGCACGTGGGATTGCGGCTACGCCAAACCCACGGCAAGAATCCAATACACCGGATCCTCATTTGGCCAGATGCTGGTGAATCTCTTTACGTTTATTCTCTGGCCGAAAACTGATAGCCCGATCCTGCGCGGCCTCTTTCCCGATGCCGCCCACTTTAAAAGCCTCGTCCCCGACACAATTCTCGACAGACTCATTGTGCCCATCTTTAATCTCGCCGGGAAATATCTGCCGCGGCTTCGCTATTTTCAGCAGGGCCAGACATACGTTTATGTCCTCTACATTCTGCTAATCGTGATCTTTCTGCTGATTTTCGGATCCCTTGGAGTTCAATCATGACCCATACAATCATTCACCTCGTTCTGCTGCTCGTGATGCCGCCATTCTTGCTGGGCATCATCAACAAAACCAAGGCATGGTTCGCCGGACGGAAGGGGCCCCCTGTGCTTCAGCTCTACTACGACATCATCAAACTGATGCGGAAAGGGATGGTCGTCAGCACCACAACGACCTGGATCTTTGTGGCCGGCCCCGTCATTACATTGGCCAGCGTACTCCTCGCCGGCCTGCTCATTCCCATCGGCGGGTTCAACGCACCCGTTTCTTTTGTCGGCGACCTGATATTATTTGCCTATCTTTTCGGACTGGCACGGTTCTTCACGACGGCAGCGGCCTTGGATACGGGGTCGCCTTTCGAGGGGATGGGTGCCGCCCGCGAAGTCACCTTCGCCTGCCTCTCCGAGCCGGCAACCTTTCTGGCGTTTCTGGTGATGGTCAAGTTGTCAGGTTCACTGACGCTGAACACGATGCTCCACAGTCCCGCAAGCAAGTTGTCTTCGGCGATGGTGGCACCGCTGGTTCTGGTGTCGATCGGCCTCTTTGTCGTGTTGCTCGCCGAAACCTGCCGGATTCCTGTTGATGATCCCAATACCCACCTCGAGCTGACCATGATCCACGAGGTGATGGTGCTTGATCACAGTGGACCGCTGCTGGGCATCATTCTCTACTCTGCCGCGCTCAAACTATTTATTCTGGGCACCGTTCTGCTGCATCTTGTGTTTCCTTTTCAACTGAAAATCATCTGGCTGAATTGGCCGCTGTTCCTGCTTGAAATGGTGGGGCTGGCTCTTGTGATCGGAATCGTGGAATCCATCATTGCCAGACTCCGAATGCTTCACATCCCCAGTCTGCTGATCGCCGCATTACTGTTTTGCGGGTTCGGGTTCATTCTTTTAGTCAGGTATACCTAATGACTGATTTATTAAATACGATTCTTGTCATCATCTTGGTCTTGAATTTGTGTGCATTAGGGACAAGCCGGATTAAGACCGTCATCCGCATCGTGGCCACACAAGGCCTGCTGCTGGGCATTATCCCGTTGCTGATCCACAAACATTTGACACTATCCGTCGCGATAACGATCTTTGTTTCGATTATTATCAAAAGTATTGTCATTCCCTCCGTCTTGGTTCGCGCACTTCGCGATGTGCAGATCAAGCGTGAAGTGGAGCCGTTGATCGGACTGTTGCCCTCCATCATCCTCGGTGCCATCGCCACAGTTTTCGCATTGCTCATTACCAGCCAGCTTCCCCTAGAAAGCGAACACCAAGACATTTTACTGGTACCCACCTCCATTGCCACCGTTCTGGTTGGATTTATTCTTCTCATCACCCGCTACAAGGCGATCAGTCAGGTAATCGGTTATCTCGTCCTGGAAAACGGCATTTTCATTTTCAGCATGCTGCTGATTGAAGCAATGCCGCTCATCGTGGAAATGGGCATCATGCTAGATTTGTTCGTTGGCATTTTCGTGACTTGTATTATCATCAATCATATCAATCAGGCATTCTCCTCCATGGATACACGTCGATTGGTTTCGCTGAAGGAATAACGTATGGCCTTTGTAATGATTCTCTTCCCGCTGATAATGGCCGCCGTTGCCCTAGCGGTTCCATGCAATCGGCTGCGCCCCTGGCTGTTGCCGCTGACCGCCGTGCCCTACTCGGCCATAACAGGTTTTGTGCTGACGCGCCCGGATCTGATGAGGACAACCCCCTGGCTGATTTTAGACCCGCTAGGCCAGATCGTGTTGCTGGTCGTCGGCACCCTCTTCTTATTCTGTTCCTTCTATGCGGTAGGCTACTTGCAGTATAGAAAGGAACGATCGAACCGTGTTTTCTGTGCCTGCCTGCTTGGATTTCTGGGGATGATGAGCATCGTGGTGTGGGCGCATCACCTGGGGCTGATGTGGGTTGCCATCGAGGCCACCACGCTCGTCACGGCACCGCTGATCTACTTCAACCGGACGCAGCGTAGTATTGAAGCAACATGGAAATATCTGATGGTCTGCTCCGTTGGCATTGCCTTGGCGCTGCTGGGAACATTTTTTCTCGCGTATGCATCCCTGCAGGCAGGACTTGACTCGAACCTTACCCTTGAGACGGTTCTACAAAATGCCCCTCAACTATCCAAGCCCTGGCTTCATGGGGCGTTCATCCTGCTGCTGATCGGCTATGGGACCAAGATGGGTCTGGCACCCATGCACACGTGGAAGCCGGAAGTGTATGGAGAAGTACCGGGTGTCGTCGGGGCAATCTTTGCAGGTGGTGTTACCAGTTGTGCCTTTCTGGCAATCTTGCGCATCTATCAGATCTGTCTGGCTGCCGGGGAATACGCCTACATTTCGCGATTACTTCTGTTTATGGGGCTGTTTTCGATGACCGTTGCCGGTTTGTTCATGATCAAACAGCGTGATTTCAAAAGACTGCTGGCCTACTCCAGCGTAGAACACATGGGCATTCTGATCCTCGGTCTCGGCATCGGAGGCCCCGCCCTGTTTGGAACCTTCCTGCATATCCTCGCAAACGGCCTGACCAAGGGAGTCCTCTTCCTCTCCTCCGGCAACATCCATCGTGCGTATGGTAGCAAGAGTACGGATGTGGTCCGGGGTGCAATGCGCCGCCTGCCGGTGTCCGGAACCGTGTTTCTGGTCGGCTTTTTAGCCATCACAGGCTCGCCCCCCTTCGCCCCTTTTGTCAGCGAATTCGCCATCCTCAATGGAGCCTTTGATACCGGCCGATTCGTCACGGCAGGACTTTTTCTAGCCTTGTTGCTGCTGGTCTTTATCGGAATGGGCGCTACCGTGTTATCCGTCGTCCAGGGGGATCCACCCGCCGAGGCCGCCAAGTCGCCGTATCGCGACGGCTGGCTAACCGCCGCCCCTGTGGTGATCCTGATGGTAATCGTTCTTGTCATGGGCTTATATCTTCCTGCACCATTGGTCACCTTGCTCAAGGATGCAGTCCGCTTTTTGGAGGGACAACCATGATCCAACATCAGGATAATTTTGCAAAACTGACCAATGGTCAGGCGGTTCCGCTTGAAGTCATTCCAATACTTGCCTTTGAAGATTTTAAGCAGGCAATTCTCGATGGCGTGAGTAGCGGCCAACGGGTGTCGGCCATGTTCGGAGCTTCAGCCCCGTACGCCGAGACGACAACCCTTTATGTCGTCATGGCCGATGACGAACAGAATCAGCTTCGGGTAGGCCGGACACAAATCGAAGGCGATCAATTCCCTTCGCTGACACCCCAGTGCCCCCAAGTCCACCTGTTTGAACGCGAAATTGCCGAACAGTTTGGCTTAAAGCCTGTCGGACACCCCTGGCTCAAACCGGTTCGCTATCAGCATTCAACAAGCACTCGTGATGCCTGGGATCGGCCTTCGGATCAAGCAATTCTGCCGGCGGTGTGCGATTTTTTCCGCGTCGAGGGCGATGAAGTGCATGAGGTGGCGGTCGGCCCAGTCCATGCCGGCATTATTGAACCGGGGCACTTCCGTTTCCAATGCCACGGCGAAAGCGTGTTTCATCTGGAAATCGCCCTTGGGTTTCAACACCGCGGCGTGGAACAGGCGATGGTTGGCGGACCCAACACGCGATCCATTCATTATGCCGAGACGCTCGCCGGCGACTCAACAATTGCCCATACCACCGGGTATTGCCAGATTCTGGAAGCGTTGGCCCATTGTCAAAAAACAGCTCATGCCCAGATGCTGCGCGGCATTGCCCTGGAACTCGAACGCCTGGCAAACCATGTTGGCGATCTTGGGGCAATAGCCGGTGACGTAGGCTTTTTACCCACATCCAGTTATTGCGGCCGTATCCGCGGGGACTTTCTCAATCTAACCGCGCTACTCTGCGGAAGCCGATTTGGCCGGGGAATGATCCGGCCCGGCGGCGTTGGATTTGACATCGATGATAAACTAGCCTCTACTTTTTTAAGCCGTCTGGACAAGATGGAAAAGGAGACGGAGGTGGCAATCAATTTACTCTGGGATACGCCATCGGTTATGGCGCGACTCGAGGACACCGGCGTACTGCCAAAACATATTGCCATTGAACTGGGTGTCGTGGGGCCTGCCGCTCGTGCTGCCGGACTGGTTCGCGATATCCGGCAGGATCAGCCTCTGGGCATCTTCCGGTTTTCCCAGATTCCGGTTTCCTCCTGCCAAACCGGTGATGCGCTGGGACGCGCTTATATCCGCTGGCTTGAGATTCAACGGTCCATCAAATTTATCCGCGAGCAGATTACAACAATCCCAGAAGTTGCCCCCAGAGTCAACGTCGGCGAACTTTCGCCGGATAGTTTTGCCGTCACCCTTAACGAAGGTTGGCGGGGCGAAGTATGCCATCTGGCGATTACCAATCATCAAGGTCGCTTTGCCCGTTATAAGATTGTCGATCCCTCGTTCCACAACTGGCCTGCGCTGGCGTATGCCTTGCGTGATCAGGAGATTTCAGACTTTCCACTCATTAACAAGAGTTTTAATCTATCCTATTGCGGACATGACTTATGAACATCGATACGATAATTTCCGTGCCGCCGAAAGCAGATAGGGAACCACCATGCTTGAAATAATTCTCGCCCGATTGCAGCAAGGGCACCAGACATTTAAATACCCCGACGGACCGCCACCGAAGTTATCCGACCGCTTCCGAGGCTACCCCGTACTCGATCCGGACAAATGCCGCCATGCCTCGAATGCCTGTCACGCCTGCGTAGAGGTCTGTCCGACAGGGGCGATAACGATCAACAACAATCAACCCGTCATCGACATGGGAAAATGTCTTTTCTGTGCCGACTGCGCCAAGGCCTGCCCGGAACATTCCATCACGTTTTCGGGCAACTATCAACTGGCGGCCCGTCATCATCAGGATCTGATTGTGAATGGCAATCAGGCCGCTCCATCCCGTGATGATGCCCTGAATAAAGATTTGCGAAAGTTGTATGGCCGATCATTAAAATTGCGACAGGTCAGTGCCGGCGGATGCAATGCCTGTGAAGCCGATACCAATGTTCTCAACACCCTGGCATGGGACCTGAGCCGATTTGGAATCCAGTTCGTCGCTTCGCCGCGCCATGCCGACGGACTGCTGGTCACCGGACCCGTAACGCAGAATATGAAATCCGCCCTGCTGAAAACATACGCAGCTATGGCCTCGCCAAAAATCGTCATCGTTGTCGGTGCCTGCGCAATCTCCGGCGGACCCTACATCAACCACGAAGAAACGTGCAACGGCGTTGCCGACATCCTGCCCGTCAATCTTTTCATCCCCGGCTGTCCCCCACACCCCCTGACTATCCTCGACGGCCTCCTCCGCCTGCTGGGAAGAGGAGAATGAGACGAAATAGAGAACTGGCAGGTATAAGAGCCCGCGCAGCTTTTAAGTCCTCCCTTGCCTGCTCAAGGAACGGATCCGACCAATCTCGTGGAGTGACACCCACCTCACCATAATCTTGAAAACTGGGTGAACGGTTAGCTCCTCCTTTCCTGCTCTCTAAGTTACAGAATCTTCCCAGATTTCCAATCACGGCTAAATGGAAGAGCAGCGACTCGTGATTGCACTCCGTGCGCTTACCGCCATCCCGTGAATGTATTAAGGAAGAAGAAAACTAGGAGTTGAGGGTTGATTCCAGTTCTGCAAGTCGAATTAAAATGTCATCAAAACTTGGAACTTCTCCAAACAACATGGTTCTCATAGCCTTATAATCCGCAGCCAATACGGCCCGATTGTAGGTGGGGGGGATCAGTTTTACCGTGCCGATCACGGCCGTTTCGTAGCTGGCCCACGCGCAATGGTAGAAATTCATTTTGAAACGTACCACGTCGTCAAGAAGTTCACGGTTCTGCAGCGCGTGATCTTTGATAGGCATGGCAGCCATGCAATATAAGTCATAATAGTGACGGGAGTAGCGGGGCAGAATCGCTCTGTGCTGTTCTCGGTGTGCCTCTTGGTGGAGAATTGTGACTTTGTCCCAGAACGTGCGTTCGGCTTTGATTGTAGGGATTCTCGTGGACGGTTTTTCGAATTTATCTGGGAAACATTCTGCTGCATAAGGTGTAATCGGTCGCGGTTCCTGTGGAAACCAGTTTGAAACAGGGCCGATCTCAGGTTTGACTTGCGGTAAGATCCCAATAGTCAAAAAAGCTTTTGGATAGTGAATAAAAACATCCTGTCCCTTAGAAGTGACGTTTATTGCCAATGGTGTGCGGGCAGTTAAATCTATAAAGACTTGTGGGACGAATCTGGTTTTCAGAAAGACCGTGCATTGTTCATTAGCTTTTTTACAGAAGGCAGAACGTTTGCTGTTGCTCTCTTGATTCCACGGTTCTTCGCGGGTGTGTCCAAGTAACGTCCAGTCCAAAACCAGGTCAATATCTTCAGAGAAACGCTGTATAGCTCCATACGCTTTAGATAGGCTAGTGCCGCCTTTGAAGGCCAGCTTATCTTTCCACGGACTTTCATGGAAAAGATAGTCTAAAGTCCAGCAGACCCAGAAGTCTTTTTCAATGACAGCTTCATTGACGCGCATTCGCTCGGCGGTGGCGCGGAAGAGGTCTCGGCGGTCGTGTTCCGACAATCGGGCAATTTTAAGCATGGGTGCGATCCTTTTCTGCTGCAAGCCGTTTGAGAGCCGCATAAACCCATGCGGTGACGTACTGGGCTTCGCGGACTGCACGGTCTAAAACCTTCGCATCCATCTTTTCGCACATCAAGGTGAGTACGTTATCGTCGATGTGGTCTTGACCTAGCGTTTTCAGAGCCTGAACAAGCAACGCTGTTTCGTACGACAGGGAGGTGATCTCTTTGTTTGTCCGATGTTTGAACACAAGCTCTCCGCTTGGCCAGAAAATTTTCTTTGTCGGGCCATCGCTCAAATACTGCCATTGGGCCGGAACCTGTGTGGACACCCCGAGAAGATTAAGGGCCGTGTTGCCTTCCGGCTGGATGATCCAGCCGTGCGCACGAGCGATGGCTCTAGCAACCGCATCCAAACTGGGGCTGGCCAGTGCATTCATAAAATGGCTAAATTCAGGATATTCGTAAACACCACGCAATAAGCGTCGGATCGTTCCCTTAACCGTTAGACGGCGGAGGGTTGTCTTGATATTGTCACGGCTCGCCAAATCTTGGAAATCTTTTGGAGTAAACACGCTACCCATACCATTTTTATAAATTCGTGCAAGTATCTTGTCTGCTTGAACTTGTGACATCTGATATCCTTTGTTTTGTCACCAATAATAGGTATTTTTAGAAACAATGTCAATAGATAATTAAATCTCCGAAGGCTCCATATTCTTGATAGGATTTGAACTCATCCAATTGCCTCCACGTAGTGCTGGAGCAGGGAGAATGAGAAGTGTGTAGTGCGAAGTGCGTAGTTGGGACTTGACAACCCCAGGCCCCTTTTAGCGAATGAAATTCCGGGTGAGATTTCAGGTTGATTCCTTTGCATACTCGGACTTGTCCGACCAAAGGAGCGGGGGTTTTCCAACTCCCGTCGTATCGGGCACAGAAATGTCCCCGTGCCGTTGATACTCGCCACCATTCTTGCCAGCAGTTGGGTCTACCGACTCGATCTCTTTGCCGCGTTGACGCGTGTCGCGACGCACCAGGATGGGCACCAAAATAACAGCAACAAGGCCACCGAACATTCCTCCACTAACCAATGCGTGCGGTATGAATATTCTCCAATCCATATTCGTTTCCTTTCATCATTCGTTTCCCTAAGATCAACAGACTGTATTCGTTGCCATCCATCTCAGCTACATTCGGAAGATTCCCAATTTTGATCCTCCCGTTTTCAAGTGGACAAAAAAAACCATTTAAGGTAGTGTATGAAACCAATTTTCCGCTCTTTTAATTCCTCGGGATCGTCCCGAAAACCTGTACAATAGGCAACACGATGAACGTTACCGAAAAAATCCTTTCTAGTCATTTAATCTCCGGCAGTTTGAAGCCTGGGTCTGAGATCGCCATCAAAATTGATCAGACGCTCACGCAGGATGCCACGGGAACCATGGCTTTTCTGCAATTCGAAAGCATGGGTATCCCTAAAGTTAAAACCGAACTTTCGGTCAGCTACGTGGATCACAACACGGTACAGGTTGGTTTTGAAAATGCAGACGATCATGCGTACCTGCAGTCGGTTGCCAAAAAATATGGCGTGATCTACTCACGCGCTGGCAATGGCATCTGCCATCAGCTTCATCTGGAACGCTTCGGTGTTCCTGGCAAGACGCTCATCGGCTCTGACTCCCACACGCCAACGGGCGGTGGTATCGGCATGATCGCGATCGGCGCAGGCGGACTCGACGTCGCGGTGGCGATGGGTGGCGGGGCGTTCTACCTGTCCTCACCCAAGGTCATAAAGATCAATCTGACTGGCAAACTCCGTCCCGGCGTTTCCGCTAAAGACATCATTCTCAAAGTGCTCGAACACTACGGATCCTCTGGAAATGTCGGCAAAATTATGGAATATGCTGGCGAGGGTCTTGCCATGCTCGATGTGCCATCGCGCGCTACCATCACGAACATGGGCACCGAACTGGGTGTCACCACATCCGTTTTTCCAAGTGATGACGTCACGCGTCGATTCCTCGCCGCACAAGGCCGTGAATCTGACTGGAAGGAAATCATCGCAGATGCCGATGCAACCTACGACAGCGTATTCAACATCGATCTTTCGACCTTGATCCCCATGGTTGCTTGTCCACATAACCCCGGGAACATTGCCACCGTTGCTTCCCTCGCGGGCATGAAGGTCGATCAAGTTCTCTTCGGCTCCTGTACTAACTCCTCTTACCGCGACTTGAAGACGGTCGCGCTTCTCCTCAAGGGAAAGAAAGTGAGCCCAGAGGTGTCGGTCGGTGTTGCACCGGGATCTCGTCAAGTGGTGATGGAACTCGCTCGCGAAGGGCTTCTCGGCGAACTGGTCTTTTCTGGCGTTCGTATTCTCGAAAATGCCTGCGGCTTTTGCATTGGCAACCATCAATCACCAGGAACCAACGCGGTATCGCTCCGCACCAGCAACCGGAACTTCGAAGGACGCTCTGGCACGAAATCGGCGAAGGTCTATCTGGTCAGCCCCGAGACCGCTGCCGCCGCCGCGCTCACTGGGTTCATTACCGACCCCACGAGCGTCGAGACAGTCTCAGGAATCGAGATTCCTGAAAAGTTCATGATTGACGACTCGATGTTCCTCTTCCGCGAAACAGCCTCGAAGGGTGTTCCGGAAACGGAGATCCTCCGAGGACCCAACATCGGCACGGTGCCAGCAGGCAACCCGCTACCCAACACAATGGTAGCCAAGGCGACGATCAAAGTGGGAGACAACATTACCACCGACCATATCATGCCAGCCGGTCCACGCCTGAAATTCCGGTCAAATATTCCCGTTTATTCGAAATTCGTTTTTGAACCGTGTGCGGCAAATTTCTATGAAGCCGCCACAAGCAACCGTGAAGCGGGCATTGCCAATGTCATCCTTGCGGGCGAAAGCTATGGGCAGGGATCGAGTCGTGAACATGCCGCCCTGTGTCCCATGTATCTCGGTGTACGCGCCTTGATCGCCAAAAGCGTCGAGCGCATTCACTACGCCAACCTGATTAACTTCGGCATTGTGCCGTTCACCTTCGCAGACCCGTCCGACTACAACCGCATCGATGAGGGCGATGCGCTTACGTTCAACGGTCTCACCGATGCCATTAACGGCAATGGCAGACTTACCGTCTTGAATACCACCAAGGGAACCTCCTTTGAAGTCAAAACCACGTTGACAGACCGGCAAAAAGCCGTCGTCACGGCCGGTGGACTGATGAACTACATCGCTTCGCAGAATTGAGATCCTAACACTATGAATTCTACCTTCACAGAGGAACCCAGCACCCTCGTTATTACCTGCTCCTCGGGGGTATCCTCCTATCTGGCTCAAGAGGTCAAAGACCTCGGATTTCGCGTTGGCCGTACAACGGATTCCACCGTTGAAACGGACGGAACCCTAGCGGACTGCGTCAAGCTCAACATCAATCTGCGCACCGCCCACCGTGTGCTGTACACACTGGACCGCTTCCGTGCGCGAAATGCGAACAACCTCTACAACTCGCTCGTTGAGATTCCCTGGGAGAACTATATTGACCCTTCGGGATACTTCTCCGTCGATAAGGCCGTTGACAACCCGACCATCACCGATACGCGCTACGCTTCGCTCAAGACCAAAGATGCCGTCGTCGACCGCCTTCGGAATAAATTCGGTTGCCGTCCCGACTCGGGCAATGAACGTGATCGCACCTGCCTGTTCGTACACTGGGTTGGCGATAATGCGTCGATCTATATCGATACCACAGGGGAATCCCTCAGCTTTCGCGGCTATCGCGGGGCGACATCCGAAGCGCCGATGCGCGAATCGCTTGCCGCCGCCGTCATCATGGCCTCGGGTTGGAACAAGCGTGGTAATTTCATCAACCCCATGTGCGGGTGCGGCACCATCGCGATTGAAGCGGCTTGGATCGCTCAAAATCGTGCACCGGGCATGATGCGCGATAATTACGCCTTCATGCACTTGTGCTGCTACGAAGCCTCGGTTTGGACAAAAGTGGTCTCCGATGCGATCAAGGCGTACGAAGCCTCGAAGAACATTCCGTGCGCTATCATCTGCACCGATATCGAGTCCGACATGATCGATGCAACCTTCGAGAATGCAGAACTAGCGGAAATCGACAAGCTCATTACATGTGAGGTGTGCGATTTCATGGCCACTCCCGTACCGGAAACGGCTGAGCGCGGCACGATCATCATGAACCCACCCTACGGCGGTCGCATTGGAGATCCCATTCGCCTGCGCGACACCTACGCGGGCATGGGTGTTTTTCTGCAACAGAACAAGGCGACATACGATGGCTTTATCTTCACGGGCAACCCAGAACTTGCAGAAAACTCGGGCCTCGTCTCAGGGCATTCAGAAACGTTTTACAGCGGCCGAATCGAATGTCATCTCCTCAAGAATCCCACCGTCCAGCCCGAAGCGGAGGGTCAGTTTCTGCGCCGTAACGCAAAACGCTAGGCAAAGGAGCACACGACCGTGCTTGAGTCCCTTACTACCTTTTTGACCCCTCCGAATGCGCAGACGGTGCTCTCAGTTTTACGCATGGCGTTTTACATCGTAACCTTGATGTTCATCGCGTTTATCGCATTCCGTCACAATCAGGGACACAAAACTCACTATCGAAAACTCAAACTCTTTCCCTTGTTGTTCATCGCTGGCATGGTAGCCATTGTTGCCTATCAAGCAACGTGGCAGCTCGCTGGCTTTACCCGACTCGATTTCGTTCGCTTCATGGAGCGATACAATCCTCGTGCCGACAATGCCGCAGCACACATCGTCAGAGGCTCCATTACTGACCGGTTCGGCAGGATACTAGCTGAGACCGATGCTTCAGTGAAATCGCTCAGGAGCTATCCCTACGCTGATGCAACCGCCCACATCGTTGGCTTCCGGCATCCGAGCGAGGGCCTAACCGGCATGGAGAATGCCGCCGATGCCATCGTCAGCGGCTATTTGATCAACGAAAAGCTCGACATTCGCAAGGCAGGAAAAACAGCGATGCAGGGCACACGTCATGTCGGTACAAACGTCGTCCTCACCATTGATGCCAATCTTCAGTCGTATGCACATTCCTTGATGAAGGGAAGGAAAGGAGCTGTTGTAGGGATTGATCCGCGCAACGGCGCTATCCGGATTCTCCTCTCCTCTCCTTCGTTCGATCCCAACAACTATGATCGTAAACTCAACATCGATCCCGATTCTCCCCTTCTGAACCGAGCACTCCATGGTCGCTACCCACCAGGCTCAACCTTCAAGCTCGCCGTGGCCGGACTGGCCGTTGAACGGGGCGTTCCACAGCAGATCTACTGCCCAGCAAATGGCTATTTCGCCCCAGGAGCTCGCCGCCCGATCCGCGATCATGAATATTATTCCTTTGAACGGCGGGGACTCGCATGGCCGGGCTTCGGATTCCTCGACCTCGATACGGCGCTTGCCAAATCGGCCAACAGCTATTTTGCTCATGCTGGCGTTCAATGCGGAACGACCGCCTTCAACGACCTCTCCGACCGACTTTGCTTCAATGCTAGAATTCCTCTTTTCTCATCGGCTGCCGGAGCGGTCACCTCCCAAAAGGGAAGCATCCCTCACTTAGGGACAGGCGAACGCCGCGAGCTCTCGCAGCTTTCTATCGGACAAGGGCGTATGACGACAACCCCGCTCCACATGGCGATGATGGTGGCGGCGATTGCCAACGACGGCCGCATGTTTCGTCCGCGCATCATCGAAACTGAAGCGCCGATCGAGCTTCCCCGCCTCTTCAGCATGAAATCAGCACGCCGCGTCACGCAGGCCATGCGTAACACCATCTTATCTGGCACCGGACGCAATGCTGACGTTCCAGGCCTCGATGTCTGTGGCAAGACGGGAACCGCCCAGAATCCGGGTGGCGAAGACCACGCGTGGTTTGTATGCTTTGCTCCAAGAGAAAATCCGACGCTCGTCCTCGCTGTCCTCGTCGAAAACGCCGGTTTCGGCTCAGCCTTCGCCTTGCCCGTTGCCGCGGAAATCCTAAAAGAAAATCGCGACAATGAACTGAAGCGAATGAAGGAGGCGAAGTAGACCATGTTCGGATATATCTTCGTGCTCCCCCTACTCGTTTTCCTGACACTTCATTTGTCAGTGCTAACCGTTCATCTCGCCAATGCACCTGTTCTCGGCTGGCAGCAACTCTCCCCACTTCTCGCGTTTGTAATCGCTTTAATAGCAGTCTACGGAACTCTCCGACTGGCAAAATACAAAGGCTCGCCTGCTGTTCCTGCAGCAATCATGACGCTTTGTGGAATCGGGCTTGTCCTCCAATTCCGAATCGGAACGGTGCAAACTATCACCTTTGCATCACCCTCGCAGTTCGCGCTTCCGATCGGGATCGTCATCATGCTGATCGTCTTCCTCGGCGGTCGCCAAGGACGCATCAGCCGACTCGAACCGCTTTGGCTAATCTTTCTTGGACTCTCGACCCTCGTCGTGCTGTTCGTCCTCATCGCTGGACGAAAATATCGTGGGGCTATGATCCTTCCCGGCAATATCAACCCCGTTGAAATCGTGAAGCCCATGCTTGTGATCTTCATTGCCTCGATGCTTTCCGGTCACCGAAAAATGCTAACCCGCGGCTTTCTCGGTATTCCGCTTCCTCCGCTGAACATTATCGTAACCTTGGCGATGTTGTGGGCTCCGCCGATGCTCATGCTCCTCATCCAAGGCGACATGGGCATGTTCGCGCTCATGAACATGACCTTGCTTGTCATGCTCTATGCGGTCACCGGACGTTCCGCTTACCTGTTCGGGGGAATGACTGCAATCCTTTTTCTCGGGCGTGTCCTCATGCCACTTTCCACACGCGGTGCGGCTCGACTCGCGGCATGGCTTGATCCTTTCACCACAGCAACGGCGGCCGGGTGGCAACCCCTGCAGGCACTTGTGGCGCTCTATTCAGGTGGACTGTTCGGAACGGGACTTGGTGCTGGTTCCCCCAACGTGGTGCCGATCGTTGAATCCGACTTTGTTTACATCATCATTGGCGAAGAACTGGGCATCGTCGGATGCGTGGCAGTCATCGCCATTTACGCCGTCCTCATTGTTGCCGGCATGAAGATCGCCGAACGTACTGTCGATTCGTACCGGTCAGCAGTCGCCACCGGCATCACATCCTGCCTCGGCATCCAGATCATGCTGAATATCGGCGGCGTTGTGAAAGCCATTCCGCTTACGGGCATTCCCCTCCCACTCATCTCACATGGCGGAAGCTCGCTCGTCACAACCCTGCTCATGGCGGGAATTCTTCTCGCTATTTCGGATGACAAGACTCCGCCCAAGCCGAAAAAAAATGCATCGGATAAACCGGCCAACCCGAAAATGAGCACCCCTCGAAAACCTAAGAAGTCGCTTGTCACGAGTGGCTAGTCGCTAGTTGCAACAGCATCTCGTGTCTCCGTGGTAAAAGTGACCCAATTAAAAATCGCCTTTGTTTTTGTCAAGCTTGCAAAAACAGCCCATTTTTGATATTTTTAGGAAGTTTTCAATTTTCAAGGAGATAGCATTATGAGCACCGATACACTCGCCGGAACGGCAAAACTTATTGAACAACAGGCCCAGACCTTCGACCAACTTCGTCAGGAGGTCGGCAAGGTCATTGTCGGACAGGAAAAGATTCTCGACAGACTTCTGATGGCCCTGATGTGCGAAGGACACGTCCTCTTGGAAGGTGTTCCTGGAATCGCTAAAACAACGCTGGTGCGCTCGCTTGCGCAAGCCATAGGAATTGCATTTCACCGCATTTCGTTTACCCCAGACCTTCTTCCTGCCGACGTTACCGGCACCATGATTTATAATCCCAAAGACGGTACGTTTACTCCTAAAAAAGGCCCCGTTTTTACCAACATTCTTCTCGCCGACGAAATTAATCGTGCCCCTGCGAAGGTGCAATCGGCACTACTTGAAGCCATGCAAGAACGTCAGGTCACCGTAGGCGACGCTACCTACAAACTCCCCTCGCCTTTCCTCGTGCTCGCCACGCAGAACCCGATCGAGCAAGAAGGAACGTATCCCTTGCCGGAGGCGCAGATCGACCGCTTCATGTTCAAGTGCATCGTCAACCTTCCCTCGCGTGACGAAGAGCGCCGCATCATGGCACGATTCACAAAACAGGCTAAACCCGAAACGCAACCCGTCATCGATGCCGCAGCAATCAGCAATTTCAGAGCTGTCCTTGATCAGGTGTATTGCGACGAAAAAGTCTGCGACTATATTCTCGACATCGTCTTCTGCACACGCGAACCAGAAAAATATAAGCTTACAGAAATGCGCCCCTACATCAGCTATGGCGCATCGCCACGTGCATCGCTCTATCTGAATCTCGCCGCACGTGCGAACGCGATGATGCATGGTCGCGCCTACGCAACGCCACAGGACGTTAAGGAAATCGCACACGATGTTCTGAGACATCGGCTCATCATTACGTATGAAGCAGAAGCTGAGGATATCACTTCCGACAAGCTCATCACGCGCATCCTCAACGAAATTCCGGTACCCTAAGGGAAGTCGCTAGTTGCGAGTTGTGAGTTGAGAGATTTTAAACTTTGTCACGAACGTTGTCGTTAACTGTACCCAGTTGAGATCGTGATCAAATGCTGTAGCTGGCTTCGGTGAAGCCGGAATCGTCCGCGATCATCGATCGCAGCCACAGATGTGTCGTGCTCCCAAAAACGTTGTCGCGAACGTTGTCGCGAACTTCCTCGAAAAGAAAAGGGACGAACGCGTAAGCGGGTGAATTAACCGAAAATATCCGCACTACGTTGGACAGGCAAGATGCCTATTCTCCCAGTGGAGACCCTACTTCTCGAGAAGCGCTTCAATATCCTTCTCGAGATCTACTGGCTTATCACCTGATGCGAAACGTTTGATGGATGTACCGTCGCGTGAGATAAGGAACTTGGTGAAATTCCATTTGATAGCATTGGTTACGCTTCCCGGAGCTTGCTCCTTGAGATAAACATAGAGTGGATCGGCATCCTTGCCATTGACCTTGATTTTTGCCATCAACGGGAAGGTTACGCCATAGTTAAGCTCGCAGAATGAGGCGATTTCTTCAGCCGTTCCGGGCTCTTGTCCACCAAACTGATTGCACGGAAATCCGATGACAACGAGTCCGCGTTCTTTGTACTTCAGGTAGAGTGCTTCCAGTCCCTTGTATTGCGGTGTGAAACCACATTTGCTTGCAGTGTTCACCAAGAGCAACACGTTGTCTTTGTAAACCGACATCGACACCGCTTCGTCTTGATTATTGGTGACAGTGAAATCGTAAAGCGTCTTATTCATTTTCACCTCTTCGGTTTTGATTTGCTCAGCCAGCACAGCAGCAGAAGCTGCAAGCATAAGCGCATAGATAGCGATGAATTGGTTTTTCATGTTTTTAGTTCTCTTTTCTGCTAATGAATCCGATCAACATGAGCACCATGTGCGTTTTAAATGACCACCATGTGCGTTTTATTCGACCCCTTGAAATCATAGAATCCATTTAGTTTACACTGATTCTGAATAAATAACACGAAAAAATTATTCCTTGTAATGTAGCGCTGAAACTGCATCGAGTATTTGTTTGTCTTTTCTTGCATTTGCAAGTAAACTGTACGCCATCGTTTAATTTCAACAGGAGTTTCTGTGTTCATGAAGGTAGCCGAATTTTTCGCGAAATATCGCTTCTCAGCAAACGTTGACATGAACGCTTTGCTTGCCGAATTTGATCGACAAATGACGGCTGGTCTCGAAGGTAAAGTACAGTCCCTCGCGATGATCCCAGCCTACGTCGATGTTAATCGAACGGTTCCTACCAACACGCCCATCATCGTCTTGGACGCTGGTGGCACCAATCTGCGGGTGGCGGTTGTCCAATTCGAACCGTCTGGTAAGGCCAACATCTCGAATTTCAAGAAATACGCCATGCCTGGCACTACGGGTGAAACGCTGGGAGTTGACGAATTCTTCAGCAAGTTCGCTGATTTTCTAGAACCTGTCTCTCAAAATGCTGATCATGTCGGTTTCTGCTTTTCCTACGCCACCGAAATCACACCAACTCTCGATGGCAAACTGATACGTTGGACGAAGCAGATTGCAGCACCGGGCGTCGTGGGTCAGATGGTGGGAACCGGTATAGCCAAGGCCGTGGAGAAAAAGACTGGACGTAAACTTGGAATCCGCGTCCTTAACGACACCGTGGCAACCCTGCTCGCAGGCAAGAGCGCAGGCATCTCGCGTCGCTACTCCTCCTACGTTGGTTTTATCCTCGGCACGGGCACCAATATTGCCTACATTGAGTCCAACAAAAACATTAGCAAAGTCAAGGGGCTCGACCCAGCTCATGCCATGGTGATCAATATCGAGTCCGGAAATTTTAATGGTGCTGTAGCATCGGAATTTGATGATCGTTTTGATGCCACCACCTTAGACCCAGGTATCGGACGTTTCGAAAAAATGATCTCCGGGGCTTACCTTGGCGGTTTAGGCCTCACCCTGCTTAAATGCGCGGCAACCGACGGCCTATTCTCTAAACCAGCCACTGAGGCCCTCCTCAATTTGACGAGTCTCTCCACAAAGGATTTTGACGATTTTGTAGCCAATCCGTTTATCACGGGCGGCACTCTCGATGGCATTCCGTTCACCGATGAGGATCGTCGGATTTTCATCGAGATCGGTGAACTCCTATTCATCCGCGCAGCGAATCTGACGGCTGCCAACATGGCCGCCGCTGTTCTGCAATCTGGCGCAGGCCACGACAAGCTTCACCCCGTATGCATAACCGTCGATGGCTCCACATACTATAAAACTCGTGCGGCCTTCTTCAAGTCTCGCGTCGAAGAAGCCCTCCGTGTCACGCTCAGTGCTAAGGGTGTGAGCTTCGAAATCATCAGCGTCGAAGATGCTCCGATGATCGGCTCTGCGGTCGCGGGCCTGATCACTTAACTAACTACTGAAACATCCATGATCATCAAATCAAAGGCATACGCACGAGCTGCGCTCATCGGGAATCCCTCGGACGGCTATTTCGGAAAAACCATCTCGTTTACGTTCGACAACTTCGCCGCAACCGTCATTCTCTATGAGTCACCGGAGCTTGAAATTTTGCCGACGCGACGCGACGGCTCTGTTTTTGCAAGCATCGACGATCTCGCTCTTGACGTAGAGCTTTTCGGCTACTATGGTGGCGTCCGCCTGCTAAAGGCCGCAATCAAAAGTTTTCACGACTACACGCATGTTAATGGGATTGTGCTCGATGATCGCAATTTCACGATACGCTACGAATCCAACATACCCAACCTCGTGGGTCTCGCTGGTTCTAGTGCGATCATTACGGCATGCTACCGTGCCTTGATGACCTTCTATGGCGTAACAATTCCCAAACCTGAACTTGCGAACATCATTCGTGACACTGAACAGTATGAGCTCGGCATTGCTGCGGGCCTTCAAGATCGTGTCATCCAAGTCTACGAAGGCCTCGTCTACATGGATTTCGAAAAAAGTCTCATCGAACGGCAGGGGTATGGCCGCTATGAATCGCTTGATCCCCTAAAACTCCCGCCAGTCTACATCGCCTATCGCACGGATCTCTCTGAGATTTCAGACGTCTTCCACAACAACATTAAAGCGCGTTTTAATGCAGGCGAAAAAACAATCGTCGATGCGATGAAGTTTTGGGCTGACATCACCGATGAGGCCCGTGAATGTCTTGAGAGCGGCAATGTAGTAAAACTCGCTTCTCTTATGGATGCCAATTTCGACCGTAGGGCCTCGATCTACAAACTTTCCGAAGGAAATTTACGCATGGTCCAAATCGCACGTAGTTGTGGGGCTAGTGCGAAGTTCACTGGGTCTGGTGGAGCAATCGTCGGCATCTACAAAGATCAGGCAATGTTCGAAAAACTCTCAAGCGAACTGGAGAAAGTCTCCGTGCGCGTCATCAAACCCACTATCATCTAGACCAACGCCTAACTTAGGAGAAACTTAAATGTCGTCAGAATTTGTCAAAGAACTCACCAGTGCAACATTCGATTCCGAAACCGCCAACGGCCTCGTGCTGATTGACTTCTGGGCGCCGTGGTGCGCACCATGCCGCATGATGGCACCGATTTTCGAAACCGTTGCGGAAAAGCTCAATGCCAAAGCCAAGTTTATCAAAGTCAACATCGATGAATCGCCAGATCTTCCGGCTCGTTTCGGCATCCGCAACATTCCCACGCTACTTCTACTCAAGGATGGTGTCGAAGCCGATATCCATACTGGCGTTATGCGTGCCGACGACCTCATGGGCATGATCAACCGCAACGCCTAGGGTACTTCTTGATTTGGACTGCGCAATATGGTTAAATACCCAGCGGTATTTAACCACCTATTTCGAGACCCCTACCATGTTCACTGATTTACCTGAATGGACAAAAGTCCGCGCTGAATTTGAAGCCTTTCGCAAAACATCCTTGCGTGAGGTTTTTGATGCCGACAAAAAACGCGCTAAATGCATGACCATTGAAGCATCTGGGATCACGCTTGACTATTCCAAAAATCTCGTTTCCAAACAGATGGTTAAGGATCTCTGCGCCCTCGCCCGCGCCTGTGGCCTTAAGGATGCCATCAAAGCCATGTACTCAGGCCAGCGCATTAACCAAACAGAGAACCGGCCTGTTCTCCATATTGCACTCCGCAACCGCTCGAATAAGCCGATCAAAGTCGATGGCAAGGACGTCATGCCCGATGTCAATGATGTGCTTGCTCGCATGGCTCAATTCGCCAACCGCGTGCGTTCCGACAAATGGCTCGGTTTTACAGGGAAACCGATCCGCAATATTGTCAACATCGGCATAGGCGGCTCCGATCTCGGGCCCGCAATGGCCGTTCAGGCGTTGCGACCATTCTCGGATCGCAAATTCCGATTTGGTTTTGTCTCGAATGTCGATGCCTCTCACTTTGTAGAAGAAACCTTCAGCATGGATCCTGAGGAAACGCTTTTTATCGTCGCCTCCAAAACATTCACGACCGTGGAGACGATGACCAATGCGAAAACTGCACGAGCCTGGCTCCTCAAGTCACTCAAGGACAAGAAGGCTGTGGCCAACCACTTTGTAGCGGTTTCAACAAATGCCGAAGAGGTTGAAAAATTTGGAATCGACACGGCCAACATGTTCGGATTCTGGGATTGGGTTGGCGGTCGTTACTCGTTGCCCTCTGCAATTGGTCTCCCCCTGATGCTCGCCATCGGCCCGAAGCACTTTAACGCCATGCTAGACGGCTACTATGAAATGGATTGCCATTTCGCAGAAGCGCCGTTCGAAAAGAACATGCCCGTCATTATGGCGCTCTTGGGCATTGTTTACAACAATCTCTGTGATGCGCAATCCTACGCCATCCTCCCATACGACCAGTATCTGGCTCGTTTTGCTGCGTATTTGCAGCAACTTGATATGGAGAGCAACGGCAAGAGCACCGACAAGCAGGGCAACCGCGTCCATTACCAAACAGGACCCGTCATCTGGGGAGAGCCTGGCACCAACGGACAACATGCCTTTTATCAGCTCATCCACCAAGGCATCAAACTTATTCCTGCCGACTTCATTGGCTTCTGCAAGTCGCATAACCCAATCGGCACACATCATGACAATCTCATGGCGAACTTTTTCGCTCAAACCGAGGCTCTCGCATTTGGCAAGACAGCAGAAGAAGTCCGCGCTGAGGGAACTCCCGACGATCTCGTGGCGTACAAGGTGTTCGAAGGTAATCGCCCCACGAATACGCTTCTTGCCGACAAGCTTACTCCTGCCATCCTAGGATCGCTCCTTGCCCTCTACGAGCACAAAGTCTTTACCCAAGGCGTGATCTGGAACATTTTCTCCTTCGATCAGTGGGGCGTTCAACTTGGCAAGGTTCTTGCCGCCAAAATTTCTCCAGAACTGACCATCAAAGCCCCACCTAAATTATCCCACGACTGCTCTACCAACGCACTCATTACGAAGTATCGGAAAGTCAACGGCCGAGTATAACCCAAAGGGAATCTCGCCCAACCCGAGGAATTCACATGCACGATCTCAGTATCGCAGTTGCAGTCTACAATGAAGAAGAAAGCTTGCCGCATCTTTGTGCCAAGCTTCATGATGTGCTTTCTAAACTAGGCAAGAGCTACGAAATCGTACTCGTTGACGATGGCAGCTCCGATAGTTCATGGAAAGTTATGAACGAGCAGGCGCAAACTTATCCCAACCTGAAACTCATTAAATTCCGTCGCAATTACGGTCAGACAGCCGCGATGAGTGCGGGAATTAACGAGTCCGATGGTGCCATACTTATTACACTCGATGCAGATCTGCAAAACGACCCTGCCGACATTCCAGCCTTGCTCGCCAAGATCGATGAAGGTTACGACGTCGTCAGTGGCTGGCGAAAAAATCGGCAGGATGCTTTTATCAATCGCAAGCTTCCGTCGATGCTGGCCAACCGTCTCATTGGGAAACTGACTGGAGTCCAGCTTCACGACTACGGCTGTTCGCTCAAAGCCTATAAGCGCGAAATCATCGGCCACGTGAAGTTATACGGCGAAATGCACCGCTTTATTCCTGCACTGTGTCGCTGGGTTGGGGCAACCATCACAGAAATCCCAGTCCATCACCACGCTCGCCAATTCGGAACCACCAAATACGGGATTTCTCGTACCCTACGTGTTGTCCTCGATCTCATAACCGTCAAATTCTTGCTGTCTTACAGTACACGGCCGATCCAGGTGTTCGGCAAAATTGGACTTTACTTCGGCGCGTTTGCGATGCTGTTCTTCGGCATTGTGGGTCTCGAGGCTCTGCTCGGTGCCTGCGGTATGATGAGTACCCCTTGGTGGGGCGAACAATTGCTGGTCAAACGCCCTTTCTGGGTAATCGCCCCCCTCATGTTTTTGGGATTCTCCCTCCAATTCATCGTGCTAGGCCTTCTGGCTGAACTCACAACCAGAACCTACCACGAGTCACAAAATAAGACAATCTACGACATTAAGACTACGGCAAAATCTCCGTCATTCGCCGACTAGAAGTCACTAAACGGTAAAAATACGACAGTTACCGCACAGCGGTATGGAGTTGAAAGCAAAAACACCCTCACTCACCGAACGACTTTTTCGGCAAACCAATAAAATTACAGAATCTCCAGCGGAATCGATAACTGCAGCCCAAGTCAGTGCATCTGAATCTGCGTATCGGGGATCTCGACAAATTTTAGAAAATGCCGTTGGCCTTTTCTCGGACACCTACACGTGCGACGCCTGTTGCTTGTATTTGTACGACGATTCCTCGCGCCTCATCACGCTGAAAGCGGCGCGCGGCTACGCGATGTTCGGCAAAGCCTCCATTGTTCTCAAAATCGGTGAAGGACTCGTAGGGCGTGCCCTCGCTGAGAGAAGACCCATCTACACCGAGATGGCATCGACCATGCAAGGCTATGTTCGGCACCACAATTTCCCCGATGATGAACTCCAGACGTTCCTTGGCATTCCATTGCTTTGTGGCAAAGAAAGGGTTGGAGCAATTGTGCTACAGAGAAAAACGGGGATGCCATTTCTTGCCGATGAGATCAGTGCAATACGTTTGAAGGCTGCCGAGCTTGCTAACTCCATCCAAAATGCCAATGCACTTTTGCAGGCTGAGTACAGTGTTGGCAAGGCGAACTCTCAGGAAAAACTTGTGATCACCGAGGAAATAACATTCTCGGGAAAATCTGCATCCCTTGGCTGGGCGATGGCATCGGTAAAGGCATTCTCCGAGACCAGTGTCAGCGCACTCTTTTCTGACTGGGTAACGACCTACCCACCTGCGAAACGCTCTCTGGACGATGCGGTGCTTCTGGTCGAAAAAAGGCTCAATGCTATCACAAAATCCCTCGACGAGCGACTCCCAGAAGCCGCATCCATGATTTTCGAATCTGCTATCATGATCATGCATGATGACAACTACATTGGAAAAATCAAAAAGCTTGTCGAATCGGGAAAACCCTTGACGGAGGCGATCGTCAGCATCAGCTCCGAATTCATTTCTTTCTTCAAGAAAAGTAGCGTCGAGTACATCAAAGAAAAAGCACATGATGTCGAAGACCTATCCTTACGTCTTCTCGAGTGCGTCACGCTCATTTCACCTGAAGACAACAGCGACACCACGCCCCACGTGATCGTGGCCGAAAAGCTTCTCCCTTCTGATGTCATCCACATCGCACAAGGCAACGTTCAGGGTATCGTGCTTGTTGCAGGCGGTAGCACTGCGCACGTTACTCTCCTCGTGCGCTCCCTCAAGATCCCGATGATCATCGTGCCCGAGCGTGACCTACTCCGTCTCCCCGACAACGAGATGATCATCATCGATTGCGCGAACGATGTGGTCATCGTCCACCCAGACGCTAAAACCCGGAAAAAATTTGAAGCACGTCGCCACGAAGAAAAGAGAGAATGCGTCTCCGTTCGTAACCTTCAAAAAGAAACGTTCACGCGGGATGGCGTTAAAATCGCGCTTCATGCCAACATCAACATTATTGCAGACATTGATTCAGCTATTAATGCGAACGCAGAAGGAATTGGACTCTACCGAACTGAATTCCCCTTCATTATGCGTCAGACGCTTCCAAGCGAAATTGAACAACAAAAAATTTATTCCCGTATTCTGGAGCGTATGCCAGATAAACCTGTTGTGTTCCGGACGCTCGATGCCGGTGGCGACAAGGTCATTCCGTATCTATTCAAAACCAAAGAAGAAAACCCTGCGCTGGGTCTGCGCTCAATCCGATTTTCGCTCAAATATCCGTTTATTCTCGATCAACAACTGCGCGCCATTCTACGCGCCGTACAAACAAATCAGCGGCACGACGTCAGCATCATGTTCCCCATGATCTCCTCAATTGAGGAATTTGAAACGGCACGTGATCATGTGCTGTCTTGCATGGAAAGCGTTCATGCTGAACTGGGAGACTCCGAGATCATCCAACCGTTGATCGGCACGATGATCGAAGTCCCATCCGTTCTCGCTATCCTTGACACGCTCGCTGAGGCATCGGATTTCTTCTCGATCGGTACGAATGACTTCATTCAATATGTTCTCGCTGTCGACCGGACCAATGCAAGTGTTGGCGACCAATATGTTTCACACCATCCCGCCGTGTTGCGAGGTCTCAAGGTCATCGCCAATACGGCGATTTCTCATAATACCCCCTTCTCGATCTGTGGGGAAATGGGCAGGGATCCCCGCTACATCCCTTTTTTGATTGGAATCGGCTTCCGTTCGCTGAGCCTCGAACCGATGCAAATTGCCTCAACACAGCAACTCATCTCACGCTTTTCAGTCGAACAGTGCACCGTTTATGCCGATAAGCTGCTATCGATGAACTACATCGCCGACATCGAAAAGAGCATCGACGAATTCGCATCCGCCGTATTCGAATAGCAGACCGGACTGAACAACTCTAGATGTCCCACGGCGTTTTCATTTGGCCTTCCTTCGACGCATAATCAGGCCGAGAGTCGTC
>CAZKJH010000039.1:0-27751 GCA_964553035.1 uncultured Lentisphaerales bacterium
CGGGCTCTCCGAGCACGCCGCTTCAGAGAAGATTTGCCATAATTAGAATTGCTGGATTTTTTCGACTCTTCACTAGAAAAGTTCCGTGCCTTATTGTATACTGCGACGCATGAAGAAGAGGAGTTTGACATGCGTGCTCGTGAAGTGACAGTAGAGCAGCTTTTCTATGGGAATGCTGCGTTTGTTGCGCCATCGTTTCAACGCCCCTACAGTTGGGTAGGAGGAGCCTGTGAACGCGTCATTACGGGAATGACAAAAGATCATGCCGCGCTACGCTTCCAAGGGGCTGTCGTTTCCATGGACCTCGGCAAATCTGGAGTGATCGGTAGCAAATCGCTCCTGATCGACGGCAACCATCGTCTTATAACGGTATTGGTTGTTCTGCTGGCGGTCCGAGACACACTTGGTAAGTCGATTCCAGATGCCGTCGAAGAAATCAATAAAGGGTGTTTCTTAAATATTGATGAGAGTGGTCACCGCCATTTTAAAAACATCGTGCCACCCAAGGACCGAGCAACATTCGAGTACCTAATCACGGGTACTGGTTCACCTGCTCCTGCCTCACCCTTGTTGCGCACCTATAAATGCGCGAGCGAAGCACTTGAACGCGCGAAGATCGATGAACTCCTGAAATACCGTGAACACCTCGTCAATAAGTTCACCTTTGTCTTGCTCTCACTAGAACGCAACGAAGACCCCTATCCTATTTTCAAACTACTCAGTACGCCTGGCGAAGAATTCACGCGTAAAGGCTTACGCGAGTACACACGCTTTTCGCCTGATCCGGAGCTGATGGCGATGATTGCCGGAGGGGAGTCGCAGGATGTAGAATTTAAAGAACGCGTGGTCAGCAAAGAAAAGCAAGACGTGTCGGGTGCCACTTCAATCTCGCGTTCTGTCGCGGGATTCATGAACAGTTTTTCAGGAGGTACATTGCTGATCGGCGTTCGTGACGACGGTACGGTGCGCGGCGTTGATTCAGAATACAGCCTCATCGACAAAGGCAAGGGCAACTGGGACGGCTTCAGTCTCTTTCTCAACAACACGCTTCGGATGCGTCTGGCAACAGAAAACCCCTTTCTTTTTTATTCCATCGAACGACGACGCGCCATGGATCATGACATTTGTGTTGTGCGCGTGAGGCCTGCCGCCACCCCAGTTTACCTCGACAAACATCTCTTTGTCCGGAACAACAATCAAACCATCGAAATGCTGGGGCCCGATCTCGTACATTACGTCGCCACACGCTGGCCACACCCTGTCAAAATGCCTGCTACCGAGAAACAGTAATCAACTTCGATCCCAAGCGGACTCACGCGCATCGCGTTCTAGTACTGATTTTACTTCAGCCTCAGAGATGCCGCACGAATGAACCAACACAGCGAGGAGTGCCTCGGCAAGCCGCTTCGGCGATATTCCATGCATGCGTCCAGATTTTTCGTAAAGATAGGCTGCAACTTTTGAAACGTTTTCGAACGGCGAAGTACCATCACGCCAAAGCATCTGCACACTGCCACGAAATCGCTTGCGATTATACAACAGATCCCAGCATCGGCTTAAGCGCTCGAGTTCTCGCATTTGAATAAAGGAGAGCAACTTATTCTGCAAAATTTCGTAAGGAGGGACAGGACTCCACTTGACGGCGTAAGCTTCGTCATGTTTCCCGATCGCCGTCCCCGGCAGCCGCTTCAAAATCCCTATCTGTATCTCTGAGGGCCCCAACGCAACAAGCCTATCGAAGCCAGCCTTAAACGAGTCGAGCGATTCCCCCGGCAAGCCTGCAATAAGATCGGCATGAACATCCGCCTTCGCCTGATCAATCATGAACCGAAGCGACTTTTCCACCGCATCCGGCTTCAGGGGGCGGTGTATACACGCTGCCACGGCTTTATTCCATGTCTGAACTCCCATCTCGATATGCAGCATCCCCGGCTCAAAGCCCTTGAGGTGACAACGCCATTCCTCATCTAAAGCATCTGGCGTGAATTCAAAATGCAGTCGAAGCCCCAGAAATTGCCGCATTAAAAAGAAGTCGAGAACAGCAAGAGACTGGACTCCGCCAAAATTAAACGAGCGGTCAAGAAACTTAAACTGACGCACACCGCGATCGAGCAGAAGACCAAATTCTTTCAGAAGCGCTTCAATCGGGAAATAGCGTATCCCGCCGCTTCCGGACGATGTGCAATATGCACATTTAAACGGACACCCGCGCGTTGCCTCTACGTACACCATTCTCGTGGCAATGTCGGCATCCGAATAAAGGCGGTACGGGAGTTCTACGTGAGCCAGATCGGGCGCCTCTACCACAACCACTGGCTCAACGACCTCACCTGCCAGAAGCTTTCCAAAAACATCTTCTACGACTGCTTCGGCTTCGCCACATATCGCCACATCGAGCAGGGGCAGGATGCCAGAAGGATCATCCCCTGGAATGATCTGCGGCCCACCAGCGACGCGGATTATAGCGGGACAGACCTCCTGAAGCACTCTCAGCACATCGGCCACCGTCATCGCATTCCAAATGTAAGTAGAAAACGCAACGATTTTTGAGTTGCAGGCGATAATCTGTTCAACTATTTGTAACGTGGAGAGTTGGGAATCGCATTCCAAAATGCGTGATCGTGACTCCAACTCGCCGAGGTTCGCTTGAATGCAGCGCAAGCTCATCGACGTATGCGTGTAGCCGGCGTTGATGGCAACGAGAAGAATATCTACTTGCATTTCACCAGCATGCCTTTGAGGTAGAGTCCCTCAGGATACGGCAACGCTACGGGATGATCGGGAGCTTGAGTATAGCGGGCAATCATGCAGCCATCACGCTTGGCATCAAGAGCCGCATCGGCTACAACTTTTTGGAAAAGCTCTGGTGTAACGCCGCCTGAACACGAAAATGTGGCAAGCGTACCACCAGGATTCAAAAGTTTAAACGCAAGGAGATTGATATCTTTGTAGGCGCGGCAAGCCTTGTCCACATGCCCTTTCGAGTCTGCAAATTTTGGTGGGTCGAGAATAATGAGATCAAAACTCAACCGTCGATCGCGGAAGCCTCTGAGTGCTGTAAAAACATCCTGACAGAGATTTTCGCATCGCGTGGCATTAAATCCGTTGAGCGCGATGTTGGCACTCAGGGTAGTGAGTGCACTTTGCGAAGAATCAACGGCCAACACGTGTGTCGCGCCGCCTTTGAGGCAGGAGAGCGTGAAGCCACCATTGTAGCAGAACGTATCCAAGACCATCTTGTCCTTGGCCAGCGCACCCACTGCCGCCCAATTGTCGACCTGGTCAAGATAACATCCCGTTTTATGCCCGTCTTCAACATCCACGATCCATTTAATACCATTGGCTTCGACCTCGATGTCCTTTTCGGGAAGCGTGCCGTGCAGTGGCCCGGCAAGTTCTTGGAGTCCTTCTAGCACACGCATGGCGGTATCGGAACGTTCGTAGACAATACAGTCAGGATCCGTTTCGAGAATCGCGTTGATGATTGCCGGCTTCCATCGATCCATGCCTGCCGTCTGAACCTGTAGCGAAACGATATCGGCATAGCGGTCAACAACGAGTCCGGGCAATCCATCAGACTCACCGTGAATCCAGCGAAGGGCGTTATGCGTTTGGGCATGCCACCGATCGGTGCGCATCCTCCAGGCGAGAGCGAAGCGGCGTTTAAAAAATTCTGTGTCAATCGCCTCTTGGGGATCAAAGGTTAAAATTCTTACCGTAATTTGCGATGTGGTAGAATAAAAACCACAACCCTGCCAGTCTCCTTTGCTCGACAGAACATTAACGACATCACCATTAGCAGGGTTGCCGCCGATTTTCGCGATTGCCCCCGAGAAGATCCATGGATGCCGACGTTCCAGCGCCTTTTCTCGACCACTTTTTAAAATAACTTCATTCATGACTTCAAAGTTTTAAGTACCTTAATTGTAACCCAATAGCGAACCTAAATCACTTCTCCGCCTGCAACCGGCGGACAACATCCATCAAGGCATTCGCGAATCTTTTTCGCGAGATCCCTGCGAGTAAAAGGCTTATTGATCACGTCGACCGTCTGTTTGGCTAATCCGTGTTCGGATAACAAATTCGCCGTATAGCCGGACATGTAGAGATAGGGCAAGTTCGGTAAGGTTGACAAAATTTTCCGAACCATCTCAGGCCCGTTTAACTCCGGCATAATAACATCGCTGAGCAACAGGCTCAATTGACTTCCATACTGCTTTGCGAGTTCAATTCCTTCAAGAGCAGATGTCGTTGATAAGACTTGATAGCCAAGCGACTCGAGCATTCTTCGCGTTGTATAAAGAATCGTTTCCTCATCATCAACCAAAAGAATGATCTCGTCGTTACTCATCGCCTTGGGTAGTGAATTTCTGGCTGCCGTGGCTCCTCCGTCAGATTCATTCGTGTTTTCAATGACTCGGGGGAATAATAACTCAAAGGATGTTCCCTCGTTAACCTTACTCTTGACAATAATTCCACCATTGCACGACTTGACGACGCCGTATGCCGTTGAAAGCCCGAGTCCGACACCTTTTCCCTTGCCTTTCGTACTGAAAAAAGGTTCGAAAATGTGGCCCATGTTTTCATCGGTTATGCCGCAGCCATTATCCGTAACCGACAACTCAATATAATCCCCTGCTGGCAACTCCCCGAGTAGTGTCTTCAAGGCACTGGCCACGGTACAGAGTCTAACCGAGAGGACTATTTTCGCCTCAACCTTCTGAGCCACCGCATCGCGAGCATTGATGCACAAGTTGGCAACCACTTGATCAAAAAGCGTTGGATCGACTCTGATAGTAAATTCTTCTGGCGGTGGATCCAACTCAAACACAACCTCAGACCCGATCACGCGTTTGAGTAGCGGTGACAGATTTTTGATAGCACACGAAATTCCGATGATTTTTGGCTCGGACTTAGACTTCCGGGCGAAAATCAGCAACTGTCTCGTTAAATCTGCAGCACGGCGAGCAGCACCTTGAATTGAGAGCAGATCTGCATGCACCTGACCTTCCGCAGGCGTCTGCGCAAGAGCCATCTCACAATAGCCGAGGATAGCCTGTAGCATGTTATTAAAATCATGAGCAACGCCACCGGCAAGTCTACCAATAGATTCCATCTTATTGGCTTGGTTGAGTTGTTCGCGGAGGCTATTGCGCTCCGTGATCTCTTGAAGCTCCCGCGTCACATCACGCCTGATTGCCACAAAATTGACTACTTTGCCCTTCGCATCCATTACTGGCGACATCACCACGTTCTCGGTATAAGGTGTTCCATCTTTGTGGCACCCTGGGAAATTCGATTCCCATGTCTCACCCTTGTAAAGCGTCTTCCACATGCTATGGTAGAGGTCGCTATCAATGGGGGGCGACTCAAATGTTGGCATGATTGTTCCAATCACCTCGTTCTTATCATAACCGGTGAGTGTTTTGACAGCCGAGTTAGCGTAAAGAACGACACCGTTCTCGTTGGTAATAACAATCGTATCACGCGATTGCTCCAAAGCCATGGCGAATCGTTCGCGATCAATCTCAGCTTTTCTACGTTCAGTAACATCAATGACAAGCCCTTCAAGTGCCACAATCCGTCCCTTGGAATCATAAACTCCGGCACCACGTTCCATAACCCACTTTTTCTCGCCATTTTTGGCCGTGATGGCATACTCCATTCGAAAGACGCCTTGCTCGGCAAGAACGTCTTTCCAAGTCAAAAAAACAATGCGTCTGAAACTTTCGTCAATTATTTGGTCATAGGTAATTCTGCCTGAATAGAAGTCATCAGGCACGTAGCCCAACACCTCCACGGAACCATCCGAAATAAACTCCATCGGCCAAGACTTCTCAAATTTACACCGATAGACAATTCCGGGTATATTGGCGATCAGAGACGTATTTTGACGCCGACTTTCCTTCAAAGCCCGCTCTGCATTACAACGCTCAGTGACATCCGATGCAATAACAGCAATTCGTGCCATCCCTAAGGAAAAAACGGTGAAGTCGAAATCCTTTTCTAGCATATCATCACGCAAGCTACGCTGAACAGGACGTCCCATCTCAACCGCCTTCAGAGCCGCATCAACGATGCAGGGAGCAATAGACGGAATCGATTTCGCCAGCAGCGTATTGATCGTATCCGTAATGCTCATACCGAACACCGTTGTGAACGCCGGATTAACGGAAAGAATTTTTAAATTGCAAAAATTGCCAGCTTTGTCATCAATTTGTTTGATTAAAACCACCGCTTCCGACATCTCATGAAACAATTCGATGTAGTCGTTTTGAATATTTCTACGACACAGGAATTCGCCCACGTGTATCGCCAGGGACTCAGGAGAAAAGCCATCAGCTAATTTGTTGACTAATTCTTTAAAATCGGCCTTTTTTGCAAGTGTCGCCTCCGCATGACGCTCCAAGCTGGAGTCGCATTCAAGTTGACACCTGTACGTTTCGTTCTGGCAAGCCCGTCGAACTTTCTCCTGTAGAAAAGAGACCAAAATCAATAACGAGAAAGACAATAGCGCCAATATTGTCGCAGTACATCCTATCCATAACTTCGCTTCCGCCCCAATCACCCCTGAATCACGATTCCTAATCAGGTCGATTCCGATAACGCTTAAGATCAAACCGCCGGCAAAGAGTGAAATGAGCAGGATGAAAAAAAAGAGAATCAAAAGTTTCTTTCTGCTTCGCACATTCAGTTTTTTTGTTTGCGGGAGTGCTGTCATAATGAGAATCTATCATGCTACATTTGTGGTGCTAGAGGTGTCATGTCGATATAAATATCGTAAATGATAATAGAGAGAGTATGAATCTAAAACGCTACCATGTCAATAAAATTTATTATTCGCTGAAAGTCGCTGAAAGTTGCAATACGTTCGTGAAATAGATTTTTCTCCAAAACCTTGATGTCTACCAGAAGAACCTGCGTATACGCTTAGCCTCCATGCCTCGCCTTCAGCATCAACACGCGCCGAGTCGCATCGGGGCAGAGTCTCCACACCGCCACACCGTAAATCACGACGGCCACAATCATAGCTGTCGCTACGGCTACAAGCTCCGCTAAACGTCCCTCTCCCATAAAGCTGACAATGACATGCCGCGAGCCAAGAACTGCTGCCCCCATCAAAAGTGCGGATAGACCCATTTTCACGCAGGGATCAACAAGTCTTCCAAAACCCATGGGGCCGTTGGCCTGACGAGCCTTCCAGGCAAGCCCAATGCAGGCACCCAGTGCACAGAGCACCGTAGAGCCAGCGATGCCTGCGTGCTTCCATCCTACTGGGAGCGTTAGAACAAAAAGGATGTTCAGAACCGCATTCGCTCCAACCATCGCCAAATTTACCCGAAGCGGCGTCTTCATATCCTTCTGCGCATAAAACCATGGCAGGATGATTTTGTTAAGGCTAAAAACCAGAAGACCCGGCGAATAACACAGGAGTGCTCGAGAAACATAGACCGTTTCGGTAGCCGTAAACGCCCCTCCTTGATAGACGAGTCTCGTGATGTCAGTCGAAAGGAGGCTAAGTCCGACTGATGCAGGAATAGTGAGCAGGAGAACATCTTCTGTCGATTGTGTCAACGTTCGCTTAGCTCTGCTAACATCATTTCGCGCAAATGCACCGGCCAGCGTCGGCAACAGCACCGTTGCAAACGCCGTTGCGAAAAGCCCGAGCGGTAGATAGACCAGTCTCTCAGCATACGAAATCGCGGCCGGAGCCCACGGTGCCGCCCAGAGTGCGAGCGCATTGTCGAGAACGAGATTAATCTGCACGGCCCCCATGCCGATGGCACCGATCATCGTGTTGCGCCAAACCTTCAGGACATTCTCATCACGCCACCCTTTGAACGTTAGACTAATCCGCATGCCGTGACGATGCACGGCATGAAGCAGGAACACCATCTGCAAAAGACCCGATACGAGTACCGACCAAGCAACGGCGTTGACCCGTGAATACAGACTCAGTTCTGGAAAGAAAAACAAAATCGCCAACATCGCGATCCAGACAATATTGAGAATTGCCGGCGCAAGCGCGGCCTTGCCAAACCGACCAAACGCATTCAGCACACCCATTCCAAACGCCGCTACACAGATCATCACCGCATAGGGGAGCATCGTCCGAGTCAATCGCAGCGTGACGGCAATCCGTCCTGCAGGGTCTAGCCAAGGTAAGACAAAAGAAATGGCCACCATACCAACTGCGCTGAAAATCCCGAGAAGCATGAAAACCATGCTCGCGATCGCCTTTGCCAGCTTCTCTGCTTCCACGAGGTTCTGTTTCTCGAGGGTTTCGGTGAAAACGGGAACAAAGGCAGAAGAAAGCGCACCTTCGCCAAATAGCTTGCGGAACAGATTGGGAATCGTGAAAGCAAAGACAAACGCAGACTGCTCAAGGCCAGCACCGATCAGACGCGATGTCAGCATTTCGCGCAGAAGCCCTAACACGCGACTCAACCCAGTCAGAGAGCCAACCTGACTCACCTTTCTGTTGATTGCCTTCGTCTGTTCTGACATCGCATTACCCTACTGTTTGATGACACGCCATCAACACGCTTACACCGCAAACCTACTGACTGACGGAATCTCCGCACAGCGCATCGACCGTTGCGCACATCGTCCCAGCGACGTCTTCGGCCAAGGGGTACACGATGGCGATACGAAGTCCAAGCTTAGCCGCGAAAGCCGCAATTCGCCTGCGCTCGGTTTCGCTCTGCACAAGCATGACTTTCACGCCTTGCTGCTTTACCTTTTCTGAAACCAAATCAAGGTGCCGAGCTCCAGGCGTCTGCCCATGAACCTCGATCGCCATTTGCTCCAAGCCGAAAGCTTCAGCAAAATGTCCCCATGCTGGATGATAAACGAGAATGGTTTTAACTCCACCCTGACGAAGCCGCTCTGAAAGCGACTGCTTCAATGTGACCATCTTCTCCGTGAATGCAATCTGTCTCTGCGCATAGCTCCCTGCGTTCACAGGATCAAGGCGCGAAAGCTCCGTTGCAATACCACCGGAGAGCGTCACGAGTTCATCGGGCGACATCCAAACATGGGGGTCGCTCGCAACCTCATACTCCCCGTCCGCATGTCCATGACAGTCATGAGCATGTCCGACCGCGTTCGTCACGCCAACCACGCGCATCCTGGGATTCATCTTCGTCAGCTTATCAACGAATACCTCCTCGAAGGGAAGTCCGATTCTAAAATAAGTTTCGCAAGTCCGAAGCGCAACGAGTTGCCGCGGTGTTGGCTCAAACAGATGCGGATCCTGCCCCTTATCAATAACCACAACGCACGGCCAGACCCCACCGGTAATTTGATCCACAAGAAACTTCTGGGGTGGAATGGAAACCGCAATAACCGGTTTCGAGAAGGCGGAAACCGCCAGTGCAAAAATCAACAAAACTAAACTCAACAATCGCTTCATGTTCGCTTCCTCCTGCTATAAGCCGCGCAAAATCCGCAAGCTGCATCATAAGGCGAGTCGGCCTTGGAAAAGGCAGACACCACCGCAAGCCCATCAGCGCCGGCCGCATAAACCCCGTCCGCTCGCTCCAACGTAATGCCACCAATCGCGACCGCAGGATAAGAGGCTAGCGCCTTCCTGATTTTTGAAAAGCCGACCAATCCCATTTCCGGAGCGGCATCATGCTTCGTCTTCGTCGCATCGTAAACGGGGCCAATGCCTACATAATCAACAGCTTGTCCAAAAACTGTGCCAATGTCTGCATCGCAAGTCACAGACAGCCCGAGTGTCATCTTCAAGCCCACCACGCATCGGACTGCTTCTACCGGCATATCCGACTGCCCCAAATGCACCCCCGCCGCCCCAAGTGCAACGGCTAGATCCGCATCATTATTGATGATCAGCGGTACTTTTCGCACTTGCAGCATACGGTGGAGCCGCAAGGCACGCTCGTACATTACGCGACCGGTGGATTCTGTGTCGCGGTATTGAACGACGGTCACCCCGCCATCGATAGCCGCTTCGACGGTCGCCACAAAATCGCCGCCGTAGCGCGAGGGCTCATCCGTAACAAGATAAACGGCATAGTCTTGGAGTGCGATCAAGATGAAACCTTCCCACGCTTCCGAATCGCATCGGCATCAATGGCATCTAACGCATCCAGCAAGGCGATCTGATAGGCTCCAGGCCTCGTGGCGTTCTCAGCTGCGATTTCACCAGCAATTCCCATAATGAGAGCCGTAGCCACCGCCGCCAGATACACATCCTCCCCCACCGCTGCTAGGGCTGCGGCAATTGCGCCTTGAGCGCATCCCACGCCGGTAACTCGCGTCATGATCGGAGAGCCGTTAGCAATCGAAACCGGCATTCGTCCAACGGAGCACACATAGTCGATCTCACCTGTCACGAGGACAGCCGCACCCGTTTGAACACAAAGCAGCTCGGCAGCATCCTTCGCTTCGTTAACCGCCGCTGTGCTGTCCACGCCGCGAGCTGTCCCCTTAAAGCCGGCCAGTGCCATGATCTCGGACGCATTGCCGCGGATGATCGCTGGCCGTTTGCCCTTAAGTTCCATCGAAAGCTTCGTGCGCAGGGAAAGGAAGCCTACAGCCACGGGATCGAGTACCCACGGTCGTTTCGCCTGATTGGCCGCATCAACAGCGCCACGCATCGCTTCCGCCTGTCTCTCCGTGATGGTCCCCACGTTCACGAGCAAGCCACCCGTAATGGCGGCAAATTGCGCAGCCTCGTTAGCATCGTCGATCATGGCCGGAGCCGCTCCGAGCGCCAAGAGACAATTCGCCGTATAGCCAGTAACAACCGCATTGGTCATGCAGTGCACGAGAGGAGCCTTCTCCCTAACGCGCTCGAGGAGCTCACAAGATGATTTAATAAAGTCAGTCTCTGTTTTCATGTACAGAAGTATAGCACACAGAACGAAAGCGGAAAAGATAGAACTTTTGAGAAAATTGATCGCAAGCTACCGCTTTTCCAGTTTTTCCGGTTTGTATGCATTTCATCTTTGTGCTATACTTGTATACATCCTTTTACTGAGGAATTCCAGCCATGCAAATACACGACATTAACGACTACTACCGTCCCAAAAGGTTTCCTTGGCTGCCGGTTACGTTGATCGCCATTGCTGTGATCGCCGGTGGCCTCTACGCTTACTCAAAGTGGGGCAACACGACGATGCCCGATCAAGATAGTACCTTGACGGATATACCCACGGCAGTGCAGGGTTCTGGCGCTATCGGACTTTCGGATTCCAGTGCTAAGTCTACCTCACTCCCCGTTTCGACTAAGACACTGGCCCCAGTGCCAATGCCTTTGAATCCACTCCCGACAGCCCAGATCGACACGGCTCTCGCTGAGTGCCGAAACCTTGAAGCCGAGGACAAGCTTGAGGCCGCACGCGAAAAATACCTATCCATTCTTGATCGTACGGGTGGCAATGTCCGTCCGCAGATCGAAGCTGCGATTGGCCGACTCAGCATCGAGCTTATCACGAGTCCGCGCCCGATGGTCGGCAAAGTCGAATACGTCATCAAATCAGGCGATTCCCTTTCAAAAATTGCAGCGAAATTCAATTGCCCTGTTCTCCTCATCCAGAAGGCAAACCGGATTGCAGATCCTATGCGGATTCGTCCCGGTGATCGCCTGATTCTTTCCGACCACCCCGACTTCTCCGTGCTCGTCTCAAAGTCCCAAAACACACTTTCTCTCCTCCTTGGAGGACGCCTTTTCAAAATATATTCTGTCGGAACTGGCGTTCATTCAAAAACACCAGTCGGCACATTTAGAATTGCGGATAAGATCGCCGAACCGCCTTGGTGGCCCAGTGATGGGCGTGCGACCATTCCTTTCGGTTCGCCCGAAAATATTCTTGGAACGCATTGGCTCGCGCTGGAAGCGACAGGCGACACCCCCAAGCTCCGCGGCTACGGGATCCACGGGACTTGGGACGACAGTTCTATTGGTAAACAGTCCAGCGCTGGCTGTGTCCGAATGAAGAACGCCGAGGTCGGCGAAATTTTCATGCTCCTGCCCCGCAACACCCCCGTCACCATTGTGGAGTAAGATTAACTCATGATTGATTTTCTCACTGGAAAACTTGTCGATAAAACCCCAGCCTCCGTCGTGGTCGATATCGGCGGCATTGGCTACGCGGTCATCATCCCGCTGAGCACCTTCGACGTGCTTCCGCCGGAAGGACATACCTTTAAGCTCCACATCCACGATTATGTACGCGAGGATGCACATCTCCTCTTCGGCTTCGCCACGAAGCCAGAGCGCGATTTTTTCCGCATGCTCCAGAATGTCAGCGGCATTGGCCCGAAGACGGCCCTCGGTGCAATCAGTGGCATGAGCATCCGGGAACTCCGCACCTGTATCGCCGAACGCGACAGCAAACGCCTCTCCACGCTCCAAGGCATCGGAAAGAAGACCGCCGAACGCATCGTGATAGAACTCAGCGACAAGATTAACCCCCTCGAAGCCTTTACGGCAGATGCACAGGAGTCCCCCCTTTCTGGAATGTGTCGCGATGCCATCCTGGCTCTGACCACCCTCGGTCACTCTCAGGACACCGCATTAAAAACAGTCCGAGCCCTATCTCAATCTCCCAATCCACCCAAGACTACGGAAGAATTTATTAAACGAGCCCTCTTACCCCAATAAACATGAAAAAGAAATCCGTTAAAAACTCTGCTAAAAAATCAGCTTATGCCGCTGCCGGCGTCGATATCGATGAAATGGATCGCAGCCTTAAGGCCATTAAGAAGTCCGTCACGGCAACACGAACCCCCAGCGTACTCAGCGACATCGGCCGCTTTGGTGGCCTCTTCCGCTCACCAGGACGCGATCAAATTCTCGTCGCCTCTACCGACGGCGTTGGCACCAAACTCAAGGTCGCGCACATGGCGAACAAGCACGATACCGTCGGCCAATGCCTTGTTAATCACTGCGTCAACGATATCCTGACTCAGGGCGCGACGCCGCTGTTCTTCCTCGACTATCTCGGCACTGCTCGCCTCTCTGGCAAAGTCTTCGCCAGTGTCATCGGCGGCATGTGCAAAGCCTGCCGTGAAAATGAATGCGCACTCCTCGGCGGCGAAACCGCAGAAATGCCCGGGCTCTACCCCGAAGGCGAATACGATCTTGTCGGCACCATCATCGGCTCCGTTTCTAAAAAGGACATGGTTACGGGCGAAAAAATTCGCCCTGGCGACATCCTCATTGGCCTGCCCTCCACCGGACTCCAGACCAACGGCTATTCACTTGCCCGTAAGATCATTTTCGAACAGGAAAAGATGGCGCTCACGGATCTCGTCCCAGGTACAAAGCGAACCTTCCTACAGATCCTCCTCGCTGTTCACTCCAGCTTCCTCAAACCCGTTCTCGCCGTCCGCAAGGCAGGAGCAAAAATCAGTGGCATGGCGCATATCACCGGTGGCGGCCTCATCGACAACACGCCACGCATGTTACCCAAAGGCACTGATGCGGTCATCGATTGTTCCGCTTGGAAGGTTCCCACCATCTACAAATGGATTGAAAAAAAGGGCCAGATCGACCCCATCGAAATGTATCGCGTCTTCAACATGGGCATCGGCTACGTCATCGCCGTTTCGCAGAAGGAAGCAGGCAAGATTCTGAACGCCCTCGAAAGCGCCAACGCCCACCCGATTCATATCGGCCATATTGAAGAGGGAACCGGCATCACTCGCCTCGTGTAATTCGTAATTTTTATGCTTGATCGACGTCGCACATTCCCAAAAGGTTTCGACTACGGACGCTGGCTCGTTGAGCGCGACCGTTGCCAGCTTAGTACCCATCTTCCGGAACCGCCTTTTAAGGAGGCGGAGCAGGTAGGCTCAGCGATCAATTCTGCTTTGAAGAAAATCGGCATTTCCTTCTCGGCAAGCGAAGCTCGCATTCAAAGCGATTGGGTTCAGCTCGTTGGCAAAGACATCGCTAAGCACACGATGCCCGGTGCACTCAACGGCAGTACGCTATCCGTATTCGTCCGTGGCTCCGCATGGCTTGCCGAACTCAACCGCAATGGCGTTCCGAACATGATCAAATGCATCAACGACTACTTCAACGACACCACCGTTAAGCGCATCACCCTCCTCCCCGCCCCTTCTGGCTATAAGCGTTAAACTGCCGCTAAGAGCTTTCCCCTCTCACGATTCTTGTAAGGAATGAGCGCAGCGAGAAACTCGTAAGTTCGTACTACTCCATCAAAAACTTCCTCCTGCATTTCCAGATCTGCGCTAATCTGCGGATAATATCTAATCCGTAGCTCATCCGAAAACGAGTAGAGATCAAATGAAGCCTACAATGCTGCGCGCCAACTTCCCCACAATCTGGTGCCGCCATCCTTGGTTCAGGGGATGTTCGGAATTGTCAGGATTCTGACAAAAAGACGTTATGTCTGCCCGAGATCCGAACAAGGCAGCATCCACGTGGACTTTTGCGGCTTCCGCTGTAATCGCTTTGATCACTTCATCGGCAATCTCACGCACTTTGGTTGATGCCGTTGGCATCAGCTCGGGAAGATTCTCTTCAGACATCTGCTCAACGTCTGCCAACACCTCGAAGAATTTCGATGCAAAAGGCCGTGGCAATTCTTTAGCGGTAATCATGGCTGCATTTGCCGGTGGATTTAATGCCGCGTTTACAAGCACCTTGTCGTCGACAACCCAGTTTCGCGGCAGATTCCGTTCGCGCGCCGTCTGTTCACGCCATGCGGCAAGTTCGCGCAGGCGAATCAACTGACGCGGCTGCTTGAACGCCGTCACTGGCACTTTCATGCGCTTCCACGCATTAAGGGGAACATCTTCCGTGTAGAGGGAAAGATCGTCAAGCCTCAGCATCTCCTCGGTCATCCAGTCATAGGTGTCGAACTCCTTGGCTTTCGCAATCAGAATCGCCATGACCTTGCCCATATACGCCACATCATCAGCGGCATACTCAAGCTGTTCCGGTGAAAGCGGACGGCGCATCCAGTCAGTACGCGTCTCCGTCTTCGGGAGTTCGATTCCCACTGTGTTAATGAGCAACTGACGGAGCGAAAGAATCGACGGCATTCCGCAGAATCCTGCAGCAATGCGCGTATCGAAAATAGTAACCGGTTCAGCTCCACACCAGTGGTGAATATGCTGCAAATCTTGTACGGCATCATGAAAGATCTTGGTGATGGATCTATCAGATACAACATCCGCTAGGGATTTGCCGTCATCGTTCAAGGGATCGAGAAGTAAGACGGAAAGTTGGTCGTCGTTTTTTGGTGTAAAGTGCAAAACGGCCGGGGCGGAAGAAGGTAGCAGGCTGCGGTCGAAATCAGGAGACATGCCGGCCTGAATCAGGCCCAAGTTGGCATAGTAGGTACGTTGCCACACGAATTCAGTATCAAGTGCGATGAACATCAATGGTTAGGGTTAGTTTAGTATCGTTATCAAGGAACCTCGCCGCATCGATAAGCAGCGTTTTTCCGTCTTCGTATTTGAGGAGCTCGGAAGGCAAATTCTTCCGGAACGTAGCACCATAATTTTTCGTAAAAATACGTTGGTCTGCGATAATGACGATACCGCGGTCGTCGTTGTGGCGGATCAGCCGCCCAAACCCCTGTCTAAACTTGATCACGGCGTTTGGTAAAGCAAAGTCTCGAAACGAATCGCCTCCATTTTCAGCAACGCGCTCAGATCGCGAACTCACCACAGGATCGTTGATGGCATCGAAGGGAAGTCGTGCAATGACGAGACAGCTCAAGGCCTCGCCGATCAAATCCACGCCCTCCCAGAAGGAATCCGTGCCCATGAGTACGGAGGGGTGATCTTCCCGGAACATCTGCGTGATGCGCTCACGGGAATGTCCCACGCCCTGCACGAGAAGACGAATGCCCGCTCGACTCAATGTCTCTGTTATGCGCTCAGCACAATTCATCATCATCCGATAGCTCGTAAAGAGCACCAGCATGCGCCCGTGGGTCACGCCAGCAAGTTCTGCCGTAAAGTCGGCAAACGCCGCCGTGTAGTCGCTCTCCCCGTTTTCACGGGCATCGGCAATGTTGGGCAGAAACATCGGCACTGCTACGAGGCATTGGCGAGGGTAGTCAAAGGGAGAACCGACGCACAGCGACATCACGCGCGTGGGTTCAACAAGATCAAGACCAATCCGATGAGCAATGAATTTCGAGGACCCTCCGACATTCATGGTGGCGGAGCAAAGCACGACACTTTCCTTCTTGTCGAAGACGGCATCCGCCATGAATTTAGCAATTTCAATCGGCGCGGCGTGTAGTCCTCCAACGAGCTTGCCGTCATACTCCTTCGAAATAGCAATCCAGTAAACCCAATCGCGGTCGGACACCGACGTTATAAAATTAAGGTTTTCTGAGAGTTCAATCACACCATTGACCACAACCGAAAGTTCGCGACCAAACTCAGCAACTGCCGACGATGAGGAAGGTGACTCGTCGGCAGACCTTCCAGAAAAAGCTGAGGCGATTTGCTTCTGTCCCGACATCTCCTGCGAAGGGGCATCCGTTTCGTTGCCGGCGAATACTTTGCTAATGGCCTCTAAGTCGGTCACCAGTGCATAGAGATCATCCTGAAACTTCTGTAACAACGGCACTACGTCGAGCCAGGCGTTTGACTCTGTAAACTGAGGTCTCATGCGCATGACACTCTCCTCTTTGCGAGGAATGTCAGCAAGCGAGCGCAAGAAACGTCGTCCCGATGTACGAACGGCATCCGTATGCTTAATGGCAGCATCAAGCTTTTCAAACAGAGCATCGCGTGCTTCTGCTGAGGTCAAGAAATTATTGCTCAGCAGCGCACTTCGGAGGCGACTTAGAATCCCAGTCTCCTTGCGACGACTTGCAAGATACAACTTCCGGAGTACGTTATAGAAGGAATACGATGTAACTTCGCGCAGAAATTTACGTGTCGCCGCTTCTTCAAGATTATGGGCCTCATCAAAGACAACCTGTGCATTCTTGGGTAATGCAAGTGGTTTGTCTGGCTCCGAGAAGAAGACAGAATGGTTGGTAATGACGATGTCTGCATTAAGCGACTCGTTTCGGGCTGACTGTAGATAGCAGCGCGAATAATGCGGACACTTACGTCCGTGACAATCCTCGGGCGTCGAGGCAAGTTTATCTGCAAGCGAATGTCCAAACTCCAGCTCCGACAAATCGCCAGAATGGGTTTTAAACAACCATGCGCAGACATGCGCCAGCGGAAGAAGCTGCTCTTCGGAAAGCTCAACCTCTCGGTGCTGAAGCAAATATGCAAAACGTTTCAGACAAAGGTAGTTTGACCGCCCCTTGATTATGGCGGTCTTAAACGGCATCCTGATGATCCGCGCGATTGCAGGCAAATCCTTGTGGAAGATTTGCTCCTGAAGATTCTTTGTATTCGTACTAATGACGACAGGAACCTTGTTAGCAAGCGTCCAGAGGACGGACGGTACAAGATAGGCCATCGTCTTCCCTACCCCTGTCCCTGCTTCCACGACAAGATGTCGCTGCGTGCTGAATGCATCAGCAACGGCACTGGCCATTTCGTTCTGCTCAACTCGATACTCGTAGTCTGAAATCGCACGGTGAAATTCGCCATTCGGACGAAACCAGGCACCCACCGACATGGGATCAAGTTGCGTATACTCCATGGGATTCTGCAACTCTCGTTTCGGGTAGGCGAAGTGGCGCGATGGTAGCGCATTGATCAAGGCTTCACCGGACTCAGCGAGTTCGGCTGTTAAAATAAAAGTTCGAGCCTTCGAAATCCTCTTCGCAATCTGCTTTAAAGATTCATCGTGGCTCCCAGAAAGAAGCTGACAAATGACCTCAGCGGCATCGCGCGGAAGCTCCAGCGATGTCAGGTCATCAAGAGGATCCGTCTTGCGCGGAGCTTTTTTCGTTGGTAGCATTTCCATCCACAAGATTGTACCAGATTACCACCGCCTTCTCAACAGTCGTATGCTGCTCGTCAGCAATTCTAATTATGGTCACAACTCATGGATACTGCGCGCTCGGAGATCGCGCCCTACCTCGTGAATACATCATTTTGCACTGTTTTCAGGGTAGGGCTGGCTCTCCGAGCACGCCGCTTCAGAGAAGATTTGCCATAATTAGAATTGCTGGCTGCTCGTAAAGGAACACCTTTCCAAAACTAATCGGGTGCGCTTGTCCTTTAAAGAGTCACGGTTGATTCGGTGAGAACGACATGATCCTGCTTCGCATTACGTCCCTGATGCGTGAGAATTTCGAAAAGACAGTCGACTTTCTTTCCTGCTGGCACGATCGTCATAAACTCCGGCGTTTGAAAGTCATACTTCTTAACCCCCGGCAAAGCACTTCGGAACTCGACATGCCCCGAGAACGCACGGCGAACTTCAACTTCAATGGGTTTCGCTGTGTAGTTACGGATTCTCTGTGTATAAATTTCATGGTCGTCCCATCCTCGCACAGTGCTGTTGATCTCAATCGCAGGAGCACCGTCTTCCACACGACGGAACACATCAGCACCATTCACCTGCATCCAGATGTTATCCCGAGAGGCTCGCAATTTGATGAGTTCGAAGATCACTTCAGGATCCATTCCAAGGTTGACCTCGACCTTGTCCCCAATCGGGATGTACTTCGTCGACTCTTGCGCTAGAAACGAGAGGCCTTCGCGACCGTTTTTCCGAAAAACGCGGATCATGCCGTCCGGTAAGGGCGAACCGCCGAGCTTCGATTCTTCGTTGTTCGTAAAAAGATACATCCGGACGAGTTGGTCACCGTATTGGACAGGCCGATAACGATATTGTACCTTGAAGGGCACAGGCACTGCCTCAATCGCTCGAAGGCGCTTCGACCATCCATTGGGAATTGTTTCAACACCGGGAATGCTGAAGATGAAGTATTCTGATAGCCCTTCCTTTACAATTTGCTTCTCTTCGGCCATTTCAGATTCCCTCATCATCATGTCTGCCGGTGCTGCCATCGGCATCATTGCCACCTTCGCTACGGTACGTCGGAGCTCTTTTTTGACATCCTTGTCAAGTCCCCCAACTCGCTCCATCGGGATTCGGGCAAGCTGGGCAATTTTCTCCACAAGGTTGATGGTGCCAACGACAAGGCGAACTTGCGCATTTTCATATTCTTCGCCACTGTTATTCGCCACGCGCACAAACCCTTCAAACGAAAGATTTTTTTCCTCGGCATCGCTGGTCAACACATAGTCGGCATTCCACGTAATACCACTGGTGAAATACGTGATCTCTACCTTGGCGTCGCCATCGACCTCGCTCATGACATTCCAGGAAAGCATCTGCGGCTTATCATGGGGGAAAGTGGTATCCAACAACACCAACTTCTCCGCATGAGTCAAGAACCTTAACTCCACGGAGGACGGATCAATCAACGTATTCGCCCATGAGAACTGAAGTCCGTTGATTCCTTTCTTGAAGGTCAGCGTACGCATTTCACGCACAAGCGTCAGATCTTCGCTGTTATAAATGGTCAGTTGCACCGTATCGCGCCGTGGCACGGTGGAGAGGTCAACGTTGCGAGCCGAGCAAAGCAACGGCAATAATCCCATCGCAACCAGGGCACTAAAAGCAGTTTTATTCAAGTTCATATCGGTTCTCCCTTTGCAAATTTACCACTCGTTACGGAAAAGGATGTGAAGATGTTTCACTTGCTTTTCGGCTTTTCCGCTCGCATCGCGAGCCGGAAGCGGAATATGGAAAAGCGCATCTTCACACGTTGACTTTTCCTTATCTAATCCGCCATCGAGATTGGTGTCGGGGAGGATTTCCCATTGGACATCGCGACCCACATCATTATAATTCGGTATCTCACTCCGTATGTGCCGGAGATTCTCCTTGATATCGAGCACAACAGGCTTGTCTTTAAAATTCTCGATTTCATACTTGATTACGACCAAGTGGTTGAACAGATTGCCGGCAACCCGATGCCGATCATTCTTTTCGACAATACGGGTGACCACGACATCTTGCGCAACACCCAGATAAAGCTTCATCTCATCATCGAGCGGCGTGAACTGTCCCCAGTCTTCCCCCAGAAAGGTCGTCGATGTCGTTGTGTCCTTCGGGTCTTTCGGTTCGATGAAAATCCTGACTTTGCCAAACGGCATGGGGCCAGATCCGAGCTTGTTTGCCCTGTCATTTTTCAGCACATAATGCATCGGAACACGCAGCTTGTTCTTGGCGCGATCAAGATAGTCGAACTCGACTGGATTGCAGGTGTATGTCTTGAGGACTGGCACGTCGCTGAATTTTTCGACGAGCATCTCCTTCGTTTCGTTGATGCCAATGGGGCGCGTAAAGTTTCGCCCCCACCCTGCCCATAGGTTTGCGCCCTTGTCTGCATCGAAGCTCGAAAGAAACTCCTCGTTTGCAAAGTTCTGTAAGCGCATATACTGACTGAGAGCCAGCGTCGTTTCGTCATGGGAAACCACCGCTCGATAATTAAAACTCTTCGAAAGATTCCCGAGAAGGTAGCTAATGCGCACCCGCGCGGCACCGCTCTGGCTTGCCGCGACCTGCCAAACGAGGGACTGCTCGTTTGGAGGATAACTGACGGAAAGCACCTTCACGACCATGCCGACATTGCTGTTCCCCTCTGCAGGCCCGATCACGCGGAAGACTATCGTTTCGGGATCAATGGCGGTATTCGCCCAGGAAAAGTCCACTTGGTTGGGCTCATCGTCCCCGACTGTTTTAACGAGCGGAACAACCCGCTCCTCCTCCACCAGAGTAGCATTGGGGTTGTCGAGTTGGATTTCCACCCGCTCCCGTAGAGGCAAGGTAATTAGCTTAATACGTGCTTCGGCTTGCTGCGGCCACAGCAGAGCCACCGTAGTCATCGTGATGCTGACGGCGACTGTCGATACAGAATGTTGACTCATTTCTGACTCCTTTTAAACTTTACACAAACTCCTGAAACGTCCGACGCTCATCCCAGCCTCAAAACTTCCTTTTGATCTGTCGGTAAGATTATGCCACACATCAAAGAAAGTCAATTGTAATCGCGTTGCCAACGCGCATTTCTGTATTTCAATCATGCTGAAAAATGGTTATACTGCACGGAATAAAAAGCGTCACAGAACCCTCCTTAACAGAAGGCTTAATAGGACTGGGCTCGCGACAATCCTTTTTTTATTCACGCTTCACAGGAACAGACCATGGGAAAAACTCTCTACGAAAAAATTTGGGATCGCCACGTTGTCCGCACACTTAATGACGGCATGTGCCTTGTATACATTGATCGTCACCTCATCCATGAAGTAACGAGTCCGCAGGCTTTTGAAGGTCTACGTCTGGCCGGCCGCAAGGTTCGCCATCCCGAGTTGACGATCGCAACCATGGATCACAACGTGCCGACGGATGGGAACCGCACGATCACAGAAGTGATCGCACAAGAACAGATCGATACGCTCACGAAGAACTGCAAAGAATTTGGCATCACCCTCTACGACATGGATAGTGCCAATCAAGGTATCGTTCATACGATCGGTCCTGAATTGGGCTTGACCCTTCCCGGCACCACGGTCGTATGCGGTGATTCGCACACCGCTACGCATGGAGCCTTCGGCGCACTAGCCTTCGGTATCGGCACCTCAGAAGTCGAGCACGTACTCGCCACGCAGACGCTACGGATGTCCCCTTCCCGTACCTTTAAGGTCGAGTTCACCGGAAAACTTCCTCCCAAACTTACCTCGAAGGACATGATCCTCTATCTGATTGGCAAAATCGGAGCAGCGGGTGCCACCGGTACCGTCATTGAATACACGGGATCCGCCGTGACTGCGCTCTCTATGGAAGCACGCATGTCGATCTGCAACATGAGTATTGAAGCCGGTGCTCGCGCTGGGCTGATGGCTCCAGATGAGACAACCTTTCAGTTCATCGCCACGGGCAACCGCCCTTTCGCACCGCGCGGTGCAGCACTCGAAAGTGCCATCGCGGATTGGAAGACGCTACCGAGCGATCCCGATGCGAAATATGACCGTGAAATCACGCTTGATGTTTCCAATCTGACGCCTCAAGTCTCCTGGGGCACCAGCCCCGGCCTGATGGCCGATGTCACAGGCATCGTTCCCTATCCGGATCATGTCGCCAATTACACCCGTAAAGACTGCGAAAACGCTTTGGCCTATATGGGGCTTATACCGGGAACGCGTATCGTTGATATTCCAGTCGACACCGTCTTCATTGGAAGTTGCACGAACGGACGGATCGAGGATCTTCGTGAGGCGGCAGCCGTATTCCGGGGTCGTAAGGTCAAATCCGGTATGCGCGTATTAGTAGTTCCCGGTTCGGAAGCCGTGCGCGTCCAAGCCGAGTCGGAAGGGCTCGACCGTGCCTTTAAGGACGCGGGAGCGGAATGGCGTCGTGCAGGCTGTAGCATGTGCCTCGGCATGAACCCAGACCGCCTCTCGGAGGGTGAGCGTTGCGCTTCTACCTCGAATCGCAATTTTGAAGGACGCCAGGGAAAAGGCGGACGCACCCATCTATGCAGTCCTCAAATGGCTGCTGCCGCTGCCATTGAAGGCCACTTTGTCGATATCCGAACGTGGTTGTAGCCGGCGCGGAACGCCAACAAAGTTTACGACAAAGTTTTTCCTAGTCCCTAACCCCTAAACCCTAGCCCCTATGACACCCTTTATCCGCCACACTGGCATCGTCGCTACCGTGGATCGCGCCAACATCGACACCGATGCGATCATTCCCAAGCAATACCTCAAATCCATCCGCCGTACCGGCTTCGAGACCGGCTTATTTAGCGATTGGCGCTATCGTCCCGACGGGTCGCTGAATCCCGAATTCGAAATGAATCAAGCTGAATACGCTGGAGCATCCATCTTGCTCACGCGCAATAATTTCGGCTGCGGTTCCAGTCGCGAGCACGCCGTATGGGCCATCGCACAATACGGCTTTCGAGTGGTCATCGCGCCCAGTCAGGGCGAAGGTGAAACATGCGTGCCAGCCTTTGCCGATATTTTCCGCGGGAATAGCACACGTAATGGACTACTCTGCGTAGAGCTTGATCCCACCACGGTAGACGGTCTCTTCGCCGCAGTACGCGCAAACCCAGGTGTCAAAGCCTCTGTTGATCTGGAAGCGCAGACAATTTGCCTACCGCCTGACGGTCAGCCTATTCATTTCGAAATTGAGGCCAGTGTCAAAAAAATCCTGCTCAACGGGCTCGATGCCATTGCAGAGACCCTGCTGGTCAAAGCTGACATCACGGCCTTTGAAAAGCAGCACAACGCGCAATTGAGCGTATAGCGATAAACGCCCGACTACCAATAAACTCAATAACGATATTGACGGCGATGATGTTGTGTGACATATTACTATGCGTAGTAACAGACCGATAGGGACATGATGTCTGACACGGCTGGTACACCTGATACGTCGCAAAAACTTGAGGAGTGAGCAATGTTACATGAGCCTGCAGCCCCCGTTGGAAAAGATCCCGCCGCTAGTTATAAATCGCGGCTCGGTATTTGGATGTTTCTGTGCTACCTGATCTTCTATGTGGTGTTCGTCGCCATCAACGTGGTGAACCCGTTGCTGATGGAACGCACCGTATGGCAAGGTCTGAATCTCGCGACCGTCTACGGCTTCGGACTGATCATTTTTGCTCTGATCCAAGCTGTGATTTACGACGCACTTTGCCGCTCACGTGAGCACGCACTGGAAAACTCCCCAGAAGAAGGAGCGAAATAAGCCATGGCCATTGCAATTTTTTTCAGTTTCGTGGTGTTCGTCATCGGACTATCCTTTTATCTGGGAAATCGCACCAAGACCGCGAGCGGCTATTATGCAGCGGGAGGCAATATCCATTGGAGTGTCAACGGGATAGCCTTCGCGGGCGACTACCTTTCAGCCGCTTCCTTCCTCGGAATCTGTGGGATGATCGCCACCGTAGGTTACGATGGCTTCTTATACTCTATCGGCTATCTGGCAGGATGGATCGTTGCGCTTTTCGTGATCGCTGAACCGATGAAGCGGCTGGGTAAGTACACCTTCACGGATGCGGTCGACTTCAAATACAACTCGCGCGGAATCAAGCTGGCAGCAGCAATCAGCACGCTAGTCGTATCGGTGTGCTACCTGATCCCACAAATGGTCGGTGCCGGTGTGCTGGTCCAGCCTCTGCTGGGTCTGGAACATCACTGGGGCGTCATCATGGTCGGCATCATCGTCATCACCATCGTAGCGACCGCCGGCATGGCCTCCACCACGTATGTGCAGTTCCTCAAAGGCGGTCTGCTGATCATCTTTTCGCTGGCACTGGTCATTGCAGTCTGTGTACGCGGCTTCAACACGCGACCGGATCAGGGTGGCCAAGTGCCATTTTACGCCTACGCTCAGCTCGCCGCGACGGAGCAAGATGGCCAACTTGCGATCTCCGAGCCGGGTACGCGCGTATTAGAGGTGCAGCAGATCGCCGCAGCGAAGAGTTCGTTTGCACGGCTGGATCGCGGAGGAATTGAAAGCTGGTGGCTGGTCAGCATCAAGGATGGGGAAACCGTGCTACAAGAAACCCAGTCTGAGGTGGAAATGCGCGACGGCACTCAGTACGTAAATGGGATGCTCGAATCCGATGAGAATGTCATACGGCAAGTCGGCAATATGGTTAAGGTTCGTGGACAGGAGGAAGCACCCGAGGGTTCGGTTTCGCCTTTTGCTTTCCTTGCGACTCTGAGCGCGAAAGATACGCTCATCCGCAGATGGAAGGATACGACGTTTACAGATCGCGACGGTTCTAAAGTCAAGGTCTATTATCCCGTGTTGACGGCTGGCAACCAACTTTTACGCCCTGGCATGAAATTCAAGGTACAGGGCTCCCTCCTTGACCGCCTCGATTTCATTTCGCTCATGCTAGCGCTCTTCCTTGGAACGGCTGCCTTGCCCCATATCCTGATCCGTTACTACACGGTGCCGAGTCCTGCCAGTGCAAGAAAATCAACGATCGTCGCCATCGCCGCCATTGGCTTTTTCTATATTCTCTCCCTGTACATGGGACTGGGCGCGATGATCAGCGGCGTCATTAACCCCGCCGACAGTAACATGGCGGCACCTCTGCTCGCGCGCTCGTTCGGCAAGGCGCTGTTCGCCATCATCTCTGCCATTGCATTTGCGACCGTGCTGGGCACCGTCAGTGGGTTGATCGTCGCCGCATCCGGTGCGGTGGCGCATGATCTCTGCGATCGGTTATTGAAGCTCACCATGGATGACAGGCAGAAAATCATGGCTGGCAAGATCTCGGCGTTTGTGATCGGTGGCATCGCGATCATTCTCGGCATTCTCTTCAAGGGTGTGAACGTGACGTTTCTGGTCGGGTTAGCGTTTGCCGTGGCTGCTTCTGCAAATCTACCCTCTCTCGTCATGCTGATCTTTTGGAAACGAACCACGGCGCAAGGTATCACGGTGTCGATCATGACAGGTATGATTTCTTCCTTGGTTCTGATTGCACTCTCGCCGGAATTATTCAAGATTTACGGGATGGATCCAACCCACGCACCTGTGCCCTTCAGCAATCCGGGCATCATTTCGATCCCACTCAGTTTTGTGACCCTCGTGCTCGTGTCGTTACTCACGCCAAAGAAGCAGATAGCGCGTAACGAAGCGGCGACTCGGGCTTAGTCGATAACACGCAATCAAACAGCCGTTGGCATGACTGCGACAACACGTATAAACCTGCACTGTCATTCTGTTTGCAGCGACGGAAGTCTGCAACCGGAAGACCTTGCACAACGTCTGGCGGGCGACGGTGTGGTCGTTGCTGCGCTGACAGACCACGACACAACGGATGGGTCGGCCCGCTTCCGTGCGGCATTGCAACGGCTCGGTGTCGGTACGATCAACAGTGTTGAGCTGACCTCGACGTGGCAAGGTGAAGAGATCCATCTGCTGGTCTACGGGTTTGATGCGGCGAACGCCGAGTGGCAAGCGGCTTTGAAACGGCTACGGCTAACGCGTTACACGCCGACGCTGAGCGTGGAGGGATCCTTAAGGCGAGCCGGAACCGCTGGCCCCACCGCTGGCGACGACACCCCTGCGGCTGAAGGCCCACTGGACACTGAAGATGCGATCGCCTTGGCTCACCGGGCGGGAGGACGTGTTTTTCTCGCACACCCACATTTTCTGCGGCAGGAAGATGGCGCGTTAAAGGGTCTGATTTCCGCCCTTCGTGCCTGCGGACTAGACGGCATCGAGGCTCTCTATGCTCCGGCATCCGCAGAGATCCAGACCAGGCTGGTACAGATCGCCAAGGAACTAAACCTCTTAGTCAGCGCAGGCACCGACTACCATAGTCCCGAAAATGGCCGTACCAACGGTTTAGGCATCGACATGCCGAATGTTCTCTGGCAACCGCTTCGTGATGCCCTGAAGCTGGAGGCCGCAACGTCTTCAGAGCGCAGCTCCACCGCCTATACTCAGGCACGTCGCGCAAGACGCCCCTTCGCCCGCCACGTCATCATTCCATCGGTGCTGGCGATCGTGCTTTTCCTTGTGACAATTTGGGCTCTTCTCATCCCCTCCTTCGAGCGTGCCTTGCTCGACCGCAAACGCGAAATGATCCGTGAACTGACCCACGCCGCCTGGAGTATCATGGCCGAGGCCGAGCGCCAGGTTCTGGCTGGCCGAATAGCCCGGGAGGAAGCGCAGGCGGAGACCCGCGAGCGTATCGCCGCCCTGAGGTATGGCCACGAAAACAAGGATTATTTCTGGCTGCAGGACATGTATCCGCGCATGATCATGCACCCTTACCGACCGGACCTAGACGGCCATGATTTGTCTGACTACCGCGATCCCCTCGGCGCACGCATCTTCGTGGAGTTTGCCGATTTAGTCCGCCGCCATGACGAGGGATACATCGACTATGTCTGGCAATGGCCTGACGATCCGCGCCGCTTGGAGCCCAAGGAATCGTACGTGAAAGGCTTCGCCCCTTGGGGTTGGGCGATCGGGACCGGTCTCTATATCGAAGATGTCAAGCTGGAGATCGCACACCTGGAGAGCGGACTGATTCACGCCTCACTCCTGATCACGGCACTCGTCACCCTCTTACTCATCCATGTGATGCGACACAGCCGGAAGATCGACCACGAGCGTACCGAAGCTGTTGAAGAGTTACATACAACAACCGAGCGCTACCGTTCGTTTGTCGAAGTCGCGACCGAGGGCACATTACTGGTTGCAGAAGGCCGCTGCCGCTATGCAAACCCACACTTGCTCGCCCTGCTCGGCTACTCGGCATCCGAACTCGAACTGCTTGGATTTTCAGAAATTCTGCCGCAGAATGACACCAACCTTGACGTATGGGAGCGCATTGAGGAGATCCAGAATGCGAGTGCCAAAGATTCGAAAACCTTGACCGGTTCGCTACGCCGTCGCGATGGCACGATGGTATCATGCGCCCTCGTCATCAACCGCATCGCCTTGGGTGCTCGTGCCGGACTGGTGTTGCTGGCTCGCGAATCCTCCCTGCTCCTGCTGGACGGGGCGGTGCCACCGCCCCTAGCGGAAACGCCCCTGACACAAACCATCCATCATGTTCCCTGCGGCCTCTTCCGCGCTTCTGCCGACCGCTCGGGCACACTGCTGGCAACCAACGATATCGCCTCGCGCTGTCTCAGCGCAGCGGCTGGAACTTCAGATCAGGTTGTGGCTACTCTTGATGATGCGTTCAGGGATACCGCCGCCTTCCAATCATTCTCAGAGCGGTTGAAGATTGACGGAACTGCAACCTGCCGACTGCTCTCA
>CAZKJH010000040.1:0-27684 GCA_964553035.1 uncultured Lentisphaerales bacterium
GCCTATGCTCCCAGTGCGCAAACAATTCCGGCCTCAACGAGGCCGGCCACAAGAGAGAAGTAGTGAGTTATGAGTTGTGAGTTGCGAGAGGACTGGTTCTAAGCCCTCACGATTATTCGATTCTGTGAACCGGAGTTGGGTGGGAGTGGAGCCAAATCTCGGCGGTTGAATTGGAGGCGGTTGAATTGGAAGTAGTTTTTCTTCCCTCTTTTTCGATTTATTGGTACAATCTAAATCGAAAAATCTCCGCTAAAGCATCATGGCAAACGAACTAAAAACCTTTCTAAAGAACATTCTTCGGTCGGCGACGCGCAAGCCCGAGAATGTTAAACTGACAGCTTGGGGGAAAGAGCGAGTCTTCTCTTGCTTTGACCTGTACGATGACACCTTCATCTTCGAAGACGGGATCTGGGATCGCATTGAAAACAAGGATTCCGTCGTTCTCGTGCCCAAGTCCGCCATCTCCGTCAACACCGATAAGCGGGCTCGCCGCGTCTTCGGGAATATAATGACCGTCAGTTCGGGCAATCATGCCGTCACGACCCTCCCAATCCTCGCAGGCAAATTCTGGGATATTCCTGCCGTGCCGGAAGCGAATCAAGGAGACATCCTGCGGACGCGGATGGTTTGCTGTAATTTCGTCGGCGAAACCTTCGAAATTTCTCAACGCGAAGTCTCAACTCCCAATGTCGTGGAAATGGACGACTGGCTACAAGCACTCGGTTGCCCCATGCGCCGGATTGTCCTCATTGATCGCGTCAACGAAACGCTTGAATACTACAGCAGGCGTGGTCAGGAATGGCGCATCAAGCCATTGGCATGGACGCTCGAAGAAATGGACACCGCCCTGCGCGGTAGTATCTGCCGGATGCACTCGGTTATCCGTTACTACCACAACGTGAAGGGTGTCCATTTCCTTTCCTACACCAATTTCATGGAGTGGGGCAAGCTGATTAGCGAAAACCAGCAGGAGTTCCTGCGGGGTCTCAATGAACTCGCCAGGCAGGACACTGAGGAAAAAGTTCCGAATTTGCTCCTCGCAAAATATCAGGGTCACCACGAAATCGAACTCTTCGGCCCCCCCCCCGGCTTCGCCATGAGCACTCTGGTGCCAGCTATCCTCGACCTCTATAACCATACCCTGAGCAACCCATTTTCAGAAAAGGACGTTGGAGAGCGGTTCATCGCCATCGCACAGAAGTTCAAAAGCTCGCTCCCCTACTCAGCCCTCGGCGACGAATCGACGCCCGAGTTCATGGAAACGCTCTACCGGAATATCACCGGTGCGGTCTACTTCGACGAGCAGAACACGATGTCGCGCGCCTTCGACGATCTGCGCACTGCCCTGCCGGGAGCAACCTACATGCTCGGGAACCGTTTTCTCCACGAAGACGTCGGTGCCCGAACAATCGCCATTCTCGACTCATTGGAACAAGGAATATCCCACGGGGATCGAATTGAATACGTCAACGTCTACGAAATCCGCTCTGTAACGGAACACGTGCGTCTCGGCGAGGGCAAGACGCGCGAAATCGTTTACAAAACCATGTGGGATCCTCTCGTCGTTCGACTGATAGAGAAACGCCTCGCCTGGAAAAGTACGGGGTATGGAGCCTACACGCTGGCGCGAACCCAAGCCTTTCGAACACTGGGCATTTCTTTCGACAAACATTCGCTTCTCGCACGTAATGATGGATGCTTGGGTGATGTCCACTACTTCACTCGCGCACGCTATCCCGGAGAGCCTTTCAACAGCCTGCCAGACTTCTGTTTTTATAACCGAGACCAACGCACAGGCAAATATGACACCAGCCACGAATCGGCCGACATCGTGCGTGTGCTGATCATGCTGATGGGCTCGGCCGCAGCCGAAAATTTGATCCTGAAAAAATTCACGCCAGATGGCTCCATCCGTTTCGCCGAAGGCAAAGAGATCATCGAATTCGGATACGATATTCGCTACGGCAAAGAAATGCCGCTACGCGTCTGGCTCTGTTCGGTGCGTGGCACCATGGGCTGGCTTGATCGATCTCATACGCAAGAGAATCTCGGCAGACTCTTCGAATACTATATGAAGAAGTTCGCGAGCACCGTCTTCCATTACGCCAAAAAGCACACGGCCATTTCCGAATGGGATATCGCCGATGCTTTCTTCGATGGCTTCGCAGCGCATACTCGCGAAATCTGCTGGAACTACACAAACCGACGCGAACAGTTCGACAGCTATGAACCTCGAATATTCGGCGATTACAAATTCTCAGAAAGATGGAAGTTCGCACTCTGGTCGCTGGAACAGCAAAAGCTTCAACTCGATGGATTAGCAACGCTTTTTAAAAACGAATTCACCGCCTTGACCAAAACTGAGGAAAAGAAACAAGAATGACACAAGAACAGTCTGTTCGCTCCTTCTCTTCGCTTGCCGTTTTCGTCGTCGCCGCCTACGCGGGATGCCAAATGCTTTCGGACATTGCGAGCCTCAAAATCGGCATCGTCATGAACTACGCCGTCGATATGGGTACTTTCATTTACCCCTTCACCTTCACATTGCGAGATTTAGCCCACAAGATGATCGGCAAGAAGGGTGTCCGAACTCTCGTGATCACCACCGCCGCCGTCAACCTCTTCATGGCCGCCTACCTGTGGTTTTGCACTCGAGTTGCACCCGACGCATCGTGGGCCCTCAATGCCGAATTTAAAGCCATTCTCGGCCCCGTCTGGCGTATCGTTATCGCCTCCATCATCGCCGAAGTTTTCAGCGAATTAGCCGACACCGAAGTCTACCACTGGTTCAGGTCTAAAACACCGAACTACCAGTGGGCTCGCGTACTGCTCAGCAACTGTGTCTCCATTCCTATCGACAATCTCATCTTCTCTATCGGTGCATTCGCCTGGGCACTGCCGTGGGGCGTTGTCTGGCAAATCTTCGTCATCAACTTGACCGTAAAAGCCATCATCGGCGTGATCGGCATACCGCTCATTTACCTTATCCCGAACCGCTTCGATCAGTTCGATGAACTCGACGGAAAAAGGAACACGCATGAGTCGTGATGTCCCCAACAATGGTCTCTACGCCGAGATGCAGGTGTACCGCGCAAGAATGTCCGTTTCCCCCATCAATCTTGACACCCTGCTCGATGCCATGTACATCATGGACAATCCGCCCGGCTCTTGGGAGGACGTCGAAACAGGCGAAGCGTGGATTGAAGCGTTTGGCATTTCCCTAAAAGAAGTGGAAGCCACCGCTCGGGAGATGTCCGAAATCGCAGAATCCATCGACGGCATTCCCCACGCAGCAGATGTCGAACCGCTCGCCAAGGAAGACTGGACTGAATCCTGGAAGCGCTTCTTCCACGTGCTCCACATCACGAACCGCATCACGGTGCGCCCCATCTGGGAAGAGTATTCGGCCTCTGAAGATGAAATCGTCATCGATATTGAACCGGGCATGAGCTTCGGAACGGGTATCCATCAGACAACGCAATCCTGCATCAAGTTCCTTCAACAACTTGCCGACGAGGGCTCGCTGGAACGCTCCGTCATCGACATGGGCTGCGGCTCAGGAATCCTCGCTATCGCCGCCCGAAAACTTGGCTTCAATAAGGTCTCCGGCTACGATTACGATCCCTCCGCCGTGAAAACCTCGCTCGAGAACGCTACCACGAACGGTCTCGTAATCCCCTTTCACGAAGGCGATGCCCTTGCCCCTGTACTACCGATGGCCGACATCTTCGTCGCCAACATTCTCGCCCCTGTCCTGCTCCAAGCGGCTCCATCTATCTGCGAAGCCGTGAGCACGCATAAAGGCCACGCCCTCGTGCTCTCCGGCATTCTCCACAACCAATACGCCGCTGTAAAAGCAGCCTACGCAGCAGAGGGTTTCATCGAACGTAACTCCATCCTCGCCGGCGAATGGCGCTCTGGCCTCTTCACACGGAACCCCAGTTAAGGTCAATATGAGAAAAGAAGAAACAAAGGGAATCCGCACTCCTGCTACGGCAACCCCACAATCCGTTAATACAGCTCCGGTTATCGTTCGGTTGCCAGGCGAAAACGGATTGAAGCCGAGTGTGGGATGCGAACCTTTTCCTAGCCGATTATACGCATTTGTCTGGCGCAACTGGACCTGTGTGCCGCTGAAGCGCTTGGCCGAGGTGCTTGATACCGTACCGGAGAACGTTCAGCAAATTGCGGTTCTTATGGGATTGTCTCCCCAAAGCAGCATCGAGCCAGAATGGGCTGGCAAAGGGTACATCACAGTCTTGCGTCGTAATTGGCACCTGCTACCTTATACGCAGTTGGTCACGCTCCTCGGCATCACTCGCGAGCAGCTTAGGGTGGCGTTAGAAGATGACGATTTCCTCTATCACAAACTGGGCGACATCAAACCCGCTTGTGAGCCATTGCGTTATACCTCACCCTCTACAGACGAGTGTGCGGCAGCAAGCCATCTGTCTGATTGGTCGCATGAAGAAGGGCTTGCGGACACCGAGACGACAGCGGATGATCTGCGATTTTCCTTTGTCAACGAACTCTCGAAACCAGACCCGATGTTCCAGCCTGTCGTCGCTACGGATGATTCCCCTTTTACGCTACGCTTTATTTTTTCTTATTTCGCAAATTATGGCGACCCATTAATCGAGCCTGGCGTACCATCGTATCCCGAAGGTTTACTGCAGCGCTTAGCGGCGGCGGGTGTGAATGGCGTGTGGGTTCACACCGTGCTTCGTACGTTAGCCACGGATCCCACCTTTCCCGAGTTTGGGGCCGATTGTGAGCAGCGTATCGATGGGCTGCGTACCTTGGTAGAGCGTGGAAAGAAGTATGGCATTGCCGTATTTCTCTACCTGAACGAGCCTCGAGCAATGCAGACCTCCTTTTTCGAGGCGGCACCGGAACGGGCAGCCATGCGTGGCGTAAGTGCCATGCGTAACGAGAAAGCTGTGGTCGAAAATTCCTGTCTCTGCACGTCGCATCCCGAAGTACGTCGTTGGATGCGTGACGCTCTGACTACCGTCTTCCAACAGGTTTCAGGGCTGGGAGGCGTCTTCACCATTACCGCCTCTGAAAACCGAACGAACTGTGCGTCGCATAGAAGGTGGAAAGATTGCCCGAACTGCCAAAACCGGACAGATGCTGAGATCATCGCTGAAGTGAACGCCACAATCGAAGAAGGAGTCCACCGCGGGAACCCCAACGCCCGGACGATTGTTTGGGACTGGGGCTGGAACAACCATGGTGACGCACAGGACTTCATCCCTCGGCTGCCGAAACGCTGCTGGTTCATGTCGGTGAGCGAATGGGGTTTGCCGATCACGCGTGGCGGCATCCCTTCGACTATCCTCGAGTATTCAATCTCCGCCGTCGGCCCCGGGCCGCGGGCGACGCGCCATTGGGAACTCGCACGGGAGGTCGGTCTCAAGACGGTGGCCAAGGTGCAGGTCGGCGCAACGTGGGAGTTCAGTGCGGTTCCCTACCTGCCAACGCTTGAGTTGGTGGCAGAACATGCGCGTAACCTCGCTTCTGTCGGCATCGACGGCGTGATGCTAAGCTGGAGTCTCGGCTGCTACCCCTCGCCGAATCTAGAAGTATTTCAGGCGTTTACGAAGGGAGCCACCGACATCGGCCCTGTTCTGGATCGCGTAGCAGAACGGCATTATGGTGCCGATGCCGTGCCACTGGTGCGGCAGGCTTGGCACGCTTACTCAGAGGGATTCCGCGACTATCCTTACGGTGCCGTCTATTGTGGCCCCCATCACATGGGCCCGGCGAATCCGCTTTACTTCCAGCCAACCGGCTATGCAGCCACCATGGTCGGCATTCCCTACGACGATCTCCCGAAATGGTGTAGCTTTTATCCGCCCGAAGTCTGGATCGAACAGATGGAAAAAGTGCGCGCCGGATTTTCCCGTGGCAATGACCTCTGGCGCGGTCTGGTCGACCAATTAAGCGGTGCTAAACAAAAGACTGCCCAACGCGAATTGGGAATGTTCCGTGCCATTGAATTGCATTTCGCATCCTGTGTTAACCAAGCACGTTTTATCCTGATCCGCAATCTGTTGATCGCTGCAGGTGATGAAACCGAACAAGCCGCTGCTCGAACGACACTTCGTCAGATCGTTAGCGATGAGCTTGCAGTCACGAAAGCCATGCTACCGCTGGTCCGAGCCGACGCACGCATCGGTTACGAATCGTCGAACCAATATTATTATATCCCACAGGATTTAATGGAGAAAGTCCTCGGCTGTCGCCAGATCCTACAACAATTGAATGAAATCCGGATCTGAGGACTGCCACCCGATGCCAGACCTTACAGAGTAGACGCGGCATCCTCGTTTCGCCACTGGGAGAACCTTCACCATAATCTTGAACATTTCTTCAAGATTACAATAATTGCCTGACCATGGGCCGAACCCCACCTTGAGAGAAAAACGCGGCGAGGACTGTCACTAGCGACTAGCCACTAGTACTACGTTAATCTTGTAAACAAATAAAAAGTATGGCATACTACTCCTGTTTCAAAATACCAAACAGGAGGTTTCATGCCAACGGTAAAATATACGGTTACGCTGACGCAAGACGAGCGCATCGCGCTTGAGACTCTGACGACTCGCGGAACGAGTACGCCCCAGAAAATAAAGAACGCCTTAATTCTCTTGAATGTGGACAGGGGATCGTTCCAGACATTCGAGCGACAGCCAGACGAAACGGTCTGCGGTGTGTTGGATGTTTGCGCCTCGCGGCTCTATCGGGTGAAACGGCAATTTGTAGAAGACTCGCTGGAAGAGGCACTGACGGGCAAGACTGCGGAAAGGAAGCCCCGCCATTGCACCCTCGATGGAGACGGCGAGGCGAGGCTGGTGGCCATGGCCTGCTCCAAGCCGCCGGAGGGCTGTGCAAAATGGAGCCTGCGCCTTCTTGCGGAGAGGCTTGTGGAGCTCCACATCGTGGAAGCCGTTTCCTACGGGACCGTCCGTAATGTGCTAAAAAAAAAGAAATTAAACCTTGGTTGAAGAAGGAATGGGAGATCCCGCCGAAGCAGGATGAAGAGTTCGTCGCTGCCATGGAGAGGGTTTTGGACGTTTACAGGCGACCTTACGACCCTTTAGTTCCTGTCGTCTGCATGGATGAGATGCCCAAGCAGATCATTGGCGAATACCGAGACGAGATCATCGGGAGCGACGGCATCGTACGCTTTGACACCGAATATCGTCGGCTCGGAACCTGCAATGTTCTGCTTGCGGTCGAACCCCTCGCGGGTCTCCGACACCTTCGAGTCTTCGAAACGAAAACCAAGGAGGATTGGGCTCGGTTCACGCAGGAGACCGAAGGCCTATATCCGTTCGCAAAGAAAATCACGCTCATCTGCGATAACCTGAATACGCACGGCCCAGGATCATGGTACAAGACGTTCCCTCCCGAAGAAGCAAAGCGGCTCATGGATAAGTTCGAGATCGTGCATACCCCGAAGCACGGCTCGTGGCTGGATGTCGCGGAAATAGAACTGAGCGTCTTGAGCCGACAATGCCTGAGAAGACGTCTGGATTCGATGGATAAGATCGAAAGTGAGGCGAATGCATGGCGTGAACGGCGAAACGCCAGCCACGCTAAAGTTGACTGGCAGTTCACCGCTCAGGATGCCCGTATCAAACTCAAGCACTTGTATCCTACGTTTCCCTGTTGAACGTAGTACTAGGGCCTAACACCTACTCGCGCTACCGCGCCTATGCTCCCTGTGTTCTTGGCTTTCTGCTCAAACCGCGTTATGTTGCGTCTTTAAAATCAATTATCCCTAAAATGAAGAGAAATGGTGTCCACGCAACATAACGCCGCTGGCAACATAAAACGACAAAGTTTTTAAGAGTCCCAAAAAGGTGTCTCATTGTTTTTTCGCGGTCGCGCCGCGCGGCGAGCTGACTACTGGCTTCTGACTCCTGTGCGTACACCTCCCCACATTGTCGCTTGCGCCACGATGTTGTTTATGGCAAGATATTCTTATTCGAGTTAGGTGTTTAACTGTCCCGGATTGGAGCGGTGCCTGACCCAAAAGGCTGAAAGCGAACCAGCCGTAAACTTGGAAAAAGAATGACCAGAAACTTTGAATACGAGCTTGCCGAATGCCTTCCCTTCCGCGACCGCGAAGCCTGCGACCGCGCCAGAGCCATCAAGCGTGCGGATATCGAAAAACACAAAAACCCGAATTTCAAGATTCATGTCATCGAAAATGAGCAGGCTTTCCAGTTTGCTTATGTGATGGACATCGTCTCTGGCATCAAACGTGCGCTGGATGAGGGTCGCAAACACTACGCCTTGATCCTTCCCGCTCCCAATCCTAATTACGCCTACGTGGCGAAGATGATCAACGACCTCAATATCCCCTGCCACCATGTCCATACCTTCAACATGGACGAATATGCGGATCAAGACGGTCGTACAGCCCCGATTACGTGGAAGGGTGGCTTCCAGTACTGGATGTGGAACGACCTTTTCAGCCAGATTCGGCCAGAACTCCGCATGCCAGAGAAGCAGATCCATTTTCCCTCCACGCAAAACCTCAACTCGTACAGTCGCATGCTGGAAGATCTTGGCGGTGCGGACAAAGCCTACGGTGGCATAGGCTGGGGTGGACACATCGCCTTCTATGAGCCACACATCGCGGCACGCGAACACGGTGAAGACATGGAGTCGTTTCTTAAACAAGGCACCTGCATGGTCGACCTGCATCCCATCACGATCTGCCAGAACTGCCTGTATGCGGATGCGGGTAGTGCTGGCGACTGGTCCTGGGTGCCACCCAAAGCCGCCACGATCGGCCCGCGCGATCTGGCCGGCTCAAAACTCGTGAGCTTCTGGGACGGTTATGGTGCTGGCGAATCGGTTTGGCAGCGCTTCATCTCCCGCTTGGCCGCACACGGACCCGTCACGCCCAGCGTTCCCTCAAGCATGCTACAGGTTGTCAACAGCGAGCTGATCCTCTCGGGTTCAGTCGCCGCCGACTGCAGCACTGTTACCAGCGAGCGCCGCGTTCCGATCGTGTTCTAAATCTGCTTCTGTTGGGGAAAGGGGAATCACATGCATTCACACACACGCCGGACACTGGTCGGCAAAATGATCGACTGTCATAACCATGTCGGTGTTTCAATCAACGCCTATGCTCGGCAGGAGTATCCCTACGCGGCGACCGTCGAAGGCATCTACTACCGTCAGAAGGCATGCAACATTGATGTGAGCGTGGTTTTCCCCTTTACCTCAGACCTCTATTTTGATTCCTCCGCCTTCCTCGACTATCGCATGAAGCCCGCTCGGCGACCGCTTTCGCTTGCGCCTTATGCCACCGAGAATGAACTGTTGCTCAGGGAAGTCTATGATTTCTGCCCTGAGCTGACGAAGCACTTTCTGCCCTTCGTTTCGGTTGACCCCCTGCGGGATGTGGCGGCGCAGTGTCGTAACCTTGAAATTCTGTCTGAACGTTATCCGATCTATGGAATCAAGGTGAATGGCGTTCTCTGCCAGGCACCGTTGACGGCGTTCTTAAAACAAGGGAAGCCCCTGCTCGACTTTGCGCGTGAGCACAAATGGCCGCTGCTGTTCCACACGTCATGTTCGACCGATGACTGCTACTCTAATTCCGAGATGGCTTTCAAAGTCATCGAAGCTCGCCCCGACCTGCGGTTCGCTTTGGCGCACGTAATCGGCTTTCAGAAGCAAGCACTTGATCGAGCCCAGAATTTGCCTAATGTTTGGGTTGACTCCTCCGCACTGACCATTCAGGTTCAGCTCGCTCACGAGGGCAGCCTCCTTGTTGCGCCAAAAGAGCAGCAGGTTCGCGCCGACTACCGTCATCCGGGGAAAGTACTCCGCTCGCTAGCCACGGCCTATCCGGGCCGTATGCTGTGGGGGTCGGACACGCCGGCCTACAGCTACATCTGCCGCCGGAGACAAGGAGGCGATGTCATCCAGGAATTCCGTTTGAAGGCTACTTTTGAAGATGAGGTCGCCGCGCTGCGTTTCCTTTCCGCCGACCAGCAGCGTGAGATTGCCAACCGCAACACGCTCGACTTTATTTTCGGCCCGAAGTGATCGACAGTGGGTTGAGCATTTCTGCTTCAACGAGGCCAGCTACAGCCATAACACGAGAGTCCTGCAACCAAGAAACAGCTGAGAACTTCGGGTTCAAACAACGGAACATCCCAGCAACCCCCAATTCGTAATTCCTATTTAAAGATTCCGTACTTGAGAATGCAATAAATAGCGCGAACTCCGTCTTTCCAACCGATCTTTTTGCCTTCGGCATAGCCGCGACCGTAGTACGATATTGGGACTTCGTACACGCGCCATTGTTTCGACTTTGCCACCTTGGCGGTGATCTCGGGTTCGAATCCAAACCGGTTTTCTTCAATCGTGATGCCTTGCAGGACTTCGCGTTTAAAAACTTTGTAGCAAACTTCCATGTCGGAGAGATTCAAGTCCGTCGTCATGTTCGAGAGAAGCGTCAGAAAGCGATTTCCAACCGAGTGCCAGTAGTACACCACGCGGTGTGTGCCGCCGCCGATAAAGCGAGAACCAAACACCACATCGGCGTGGCCTTCGAGAATCGGTGTCAATAACGTTGGGTAATCCTTGGGATCATATTCGAGGTCAGCGTCCTGAATCAGCACAATGTCACCCGTCGCTGAGGCAAAACCAGTGCGCAATGCCGCGCCCTTCCCCTGATTGACCTCATGGTAGCGAACGACCCACGTTGGATTTTCGGCTTCAAGCTTCTGCAGGATTTCGCGTGTACCGTCCGATGAGCAGTCGTCCACCAAGACAAGCTGCTTTTCGAGATTGGAGCTGTCAGCAGCGGCAACTTTCGAGACAAGACTCTCAAGGGATTTCACTTCGTTGTAGACGGGGATAACGATGGAAAGCTTCTTCATATCAGACTCCAAGTAGGTGAGTTTAGAACATACACATTGCTATAAACTTTGCAGGGACTCGGCGCAGTTTGTTTAACGATTGCAAATAATTCACAAGCCGCAAACGGTTACCTTCGCTAGGTGACCATTGAGATCGAACGCTACCGCATTCGGATCATCTGCGTATGAGAAATCTGTGCAGAGCGTTTCTGCGCAGATGTAGTCGCGATGCGCTTCTATTGCGGTCACCGTGGCAGTGTCTGACGTGAACACGAGCTTGATGCGCTGGGAGACCTCGAAATCGCATTCCTTGCGCAGGGACTGCACCTTGGAAACGAACTCGCGGGCGAGGCCTTCGGCGATCAGAGAATCGTTGAGTTTAGTATCGAGTGCAAGCGTAACAGCGCCTTCGTTGGCGACCGTCATCCCTTCGTTTTCCTGGCGAACGATCTGCACATCTTCCGCTGTCAGCTCGATGTCTCCTTCTCCATCCGCCATGGACAGAATGATCGTGCCCCCGCCTTGTAATGTAACGATAGCCTGTGCATTAAGTGTTCCAACGGCCGTTGCTGCTTGCTTCATGCGTTTGCCAAGTTTGCTGCCGAGCGACTTAAAATTCGCCTTCGCGGAAAGCGAAACGAATTTGGCTTCGTCGCAAGCGAACTCGACGTCCTTGACGTTGAGTTCTTCAGCAATGACTGAGGCCATCGGCCTGAGTGCTTCTAAAGTTTTTGGATTGGCCGAAACGACAATCGCGCGTGTGAGTGGCTGCCGGACTTTCATCTCCTTCTGCTTGCGCAAGAAGTGTCCGAGGTTCACGGCAGTCTGCGCTAAGGCCATCTGCGATTCAAGTTTCTCATCACGCGCATCAGCATTGGCCTTGGGGAACTCACAAAGATGCACGGATGCCGGCATCGTGGAGCCACGCAAATTGCTATAGATTGTTTCCGAAATAAACGGCGTGAACGGAGCGGCCACCTTGGACAACTGCACGAGCACGTAGCGGAGCGTTCGATACGCATGGAGCTTGTCATCATCGTTCTGCGATTTCCAGAAGCGACGGCGACTCCGGCGAATGTACCAGTTGGTGAGATTCTCGATAAAAGTGACGAACGGACGCACCGAGCGCTGTAGATCGTAGTGATCCATTGCATCGGTCACCTCAGCAATGAGCGTTTCGAGAGAGGATACAATCCAGCGATCGAGCTCGTTCGGCGAACTGGGCGTAGCGAGTTTATCCTCGCACCAGCCGTCGACGTTTGCATACGTGACGAAGAATGAATATGCATTCCACCAGGGGATGAGAAGATCGCGGAGTACTTGCTTTACACCCGCCTCGGAGAAGCGCAAGTTCTCGCCGCGCACCACGGACGAATTGATCATGTAGAGGCGCAAAGCATCAGCGCCGTACAGGCTAATCACGTCCATCGGATCGGGGTAATTCTTCAGGCGCTTCGACATTTTTTTGCCGTCTTCAGCGAGGATGAGACCGTTGACCACGACGTTCTTGAAAGGGCTCTTCTCGAAGAGCAAGGTGCCGAGCACGAGCAGCGTGTAGAACCAGCCGCGTGTCTGATCAAGACCCTCGGCGATGAAATCGGCGGGGAACCTGTTTTTGAACGCATTGGTGTTGTCAAAGGGATAATGCTGCTGGGCATACGGCATCGCGCCAGACTCAAACCAGCAGTCGAGCACCTCCGGCGTACGACGGTAGGTCTTTCCATCGCGCTTGATCAGAATGGGATCGATGCTGTGCTTATGCAGATCGGATACCGGCTCACCGGAAAGCTTTTCAAGATCCGAAACGGAGCCGACACAAATGATATCGGACGGATCGTCTTCGTTGATCCAGAGAGGAATGCAAGAACCCCAGAAGCGGTTGCGCGAGATGTTCCAGTCCTTGGCATCGGTGAGCCAATTGGCGAAACGTTTCTCTCCCACGTACTCCGGCATCCATCTTACCGCCGCGTTGTTTTTCACGAGTCTATCTCGGATGTCTTCGATCTTCACATACCAGGCATCGATTGCCCGGTAAATAAGCGGTGTATCGGTGCGGTCGCAGAACGGGTAGGAATGCACAATGGTGGCCTGGTGAACTAGCTTGCCCTCATCCTTCAGCCTGCGGATGATCGCCTTGTCGGCATCCTTGCAGAACATTCCCTCATATTCTGGAACTTCAGACGTAAAATTACAATTAGCATCAAGCGGATCGACAACCGCCTCAAGACCTGCCGCACGGCATGCCCTGAAATCGTCTTCACCGTATGCCGGCGCCATGTGCACGAGGCCCGTGCCGTCTTCTGTCGTAACGAAGTCGCCGTTGATAACCTTAAATGCGTCCTTGGTATTCGCGAAATACGGGAACATTGGCTCATAGATCCAGCCATTGAGCAGTGTGCCTTTGAACCGCTCCACGACCTCGTAGTCCTCTTCCTTTTTATAGATGGAGGCCACGCGCGCCTCGGCCATGACGTAAACGACGCCCTGCGACTTATCACGCAGCGCAACATAATCGACGTTTGGGCCTGCGCAGATCGCCAGATTCTCCGGGAGCGTCCACGGCGTTGTCGTCCAGATCAGCAGAAACGAATCGCCCCAAGCTGCAGGTGCCCCGGTCTTGACCTTGACACGCACAGTGACGGCAGGATCTTGCACGTCCTTGTAGTTGCTACCCGCTTCGAAATTAGAGAGCGGCGTATTGAGCTTCCAAGAGTACGGCATGATGCGGTAAGACTTGTAAACGCGGCCCTGATCCCAGAGCTGCTTGAAGACCCACCAGATCGTCTCCATGAAGTCTTTGTCGAGCGTCTTATAGTCGTTATCAAAATCGACCCATCGTCCCATGCGCGTGACCGTCGTGCGCCACTCGGAGACATACCGCATGACCATCGAACGACACGTCTCGTTGAATGACGGAACCCCGTATTCATTGATCGCATAAGCACCAGAAACCCCGAGGGCTTCTTGAGCCAGTGCTTCTATCGGTAGGCCATGGCAATCCCAGCCGAAGCGACGCTCGACATAGCGCCCACGCATCGTCTGATAGCGCGGAATGATGTCCTTAATGGTTCCGGCGAGCAAATGCCCGTAGTGCGGAAGCCCCGTAGCGAACGGAGGTCCGTCATAGAATACGAACGGCTCGCCAGCCTTCGTCTGCGTTAAACTTTTCGTAAACGTGTCGTTGTCACGCCAGAACTCGAGGATCTCTTCCTCCATTCTGTTAAAATCATGTTTGCTTGATACTGGATTGTACATTTTCTCGCTCTCTCAGGACGTCTTTAAACACATCCGTAATGAATTGACTAATAGTACCTTAATTGCCATTTCCCCGCAAGCTTCCATAATTCAATTGCAAAAACCCATTTTTTATGATAACTCTATGCACTTTTCGGTATCGGCATCCGCAGGTCATAAGGGGGTGCTTCGACACCGAAACCCACGGAACCCCTCAGCTCATGGACACGCAGCAGGAAATCGCACGCCGCAGAACTTTCGCCATCATTTCGCACCCCGATGCGGGGAAGACGACGCTAACTGAGAAGTTTCTTCTCTACGGTGGCGCCGTTCAGCTTGCTGGCTCCGTGACCGCCCGAAAATCGCAAAAAGCGACCACGTCGGACTGGATGGAGCTTGAGAAGCAGCGTGGCATTTCTGTCAGTTCTACCGTGCTGCAGTTTGACTATCGTGGCTTCTGCATCAACCTGCTCGATACACCCGGACATAGCGATTTCTCCGAAGACACGTATCGCGTTCTCATGGCTGTGGATGCCGTGGTCATGGTCATTGACGGTGCCAAGGGCATTGAAAGCCAGACGCTGAAACTTTTCGAGATGTGCCGACTTCGCGGCATCCCGATCTTCACCTTCGTGAATAAATTCGACAGACCTGCGCGCGACCCTTTAACCATCATCGACGAACTCGAGAATACCCTACAAATCCACGCCTGCCCGATGAATTGGCCCATGGGCGATGGCATTGATTTCCGAGGTGTTTACGACCGAGTGCAGCGTCAGGCACACTTCTTCGAACGCACGGTGGGGGGCAAGTTCAAAGCCCCTGAGGCTATCCACGATATCAGCGACCTGCAGGTTCACAGCCGCCTTTCTCAAGAACGGTACGAAACCCTCGTTGAAAATCTTGCCATGCTCGATGCCACCAGCGAAGGGCTCGACATGGAGCTTGTTAAATCAGGCGACATGACGCCCGTGTTTTTCGGCAGTGCCGTCAACAACTTCGGTGTTCACATGTTACTCGACGCTTTTCTAGAATACGCCCCGCCTCCGCGTCCGCATACTTCCTCGAAAGGCCTCATCACGCCAGACCACCCAACATTTTCTGGATTCATCTTCAAAATCCAATCCAACATGGATCCGAACCATCGCGACCAGATCGCCTTCATGCGCGTCTGTTCCGGAATTTTCATGCGTGACATGAAGGTTTTCCATTCCCGTTCGGAAAAATCGCTGCGTCTTTCCAGCTCCCATCGCGTGTTTGGCCGCGACCGCGAAACGGTCGACACCGCCTACCCTGGCGATGTTATCGGCATTGTCGGACACAGCGAATTCGGCATTGGCGACACGCTGACGGAAGATCCCGAGCTGCTCTACGAGCCGCTTCCCCAGTTCGCACCTGAGTGCTTCGCTATGCTGCATAACCCGAGTAGTGCCACCTTCAAGCGCTTCCGCACGGGCCTCGAACAATTGCTTCAGGAAGGTGCCGTGCAGATCTTCACGATCAAGGATGCGGTACAGAACACTCCGCTTCTCGGTGCGGTGGGCACCTTGCAATTTGATGTGCTCCAGTACCGCCTCGAAAGCGAATACGGTGCGACATCCCGGATTGAACCGGTAAGCTGGAAGATCATTCGTTGGGTGCATCCCGAGGATGAAGGACACGAGTCGCTCCGCGACTCACGTCCGCTCACCGGAGGCCAAGTCGCAACCGATTCGAACGGACGAACGGTCATCCTCTTCGCCAACGACTGGGAACTCAAGTTCTACCAAGACCACAACAAGACGCTTCGCCTCACGAAACTCCCAACCGAAATCCGCCGCGAAGTGGCCACTTAAAAATTCGCTGAAAACATGACGCCAATGCAGACGGCAACATAGAGAAGCATGTTGATAATTGTCGGAACGTCGCGGGTCAGCGTCTTCTCCGGTCGGCCACCCTGGCCGCAACTGAACACGAGATACATGTACCTAAAAATGCCGAAGGCCACAAAGGGGACGGTGACCACGAGGCGTTCCGTTCCAAACTTCGCCACCGTTGCGGGGGCAAGCGTGTACAGCGCGTAGCAGATAATGGTGCAAGCAGAAGTTGCCGTAATAAGGTGCGTCAGAAACGCCGGATCGTATTGAGCCAGAACCTTGCGATGCGATGCCGCCGTATCCCCGAGCGAAACCTTTTCATCATAACGCTTACAGAGGATGAGGAACAACGCCGCCATGAACGTGCAGCCGAGAAGCCAGGAAGAGGTGTACACCCCCGCCGCAAGCGTACCCACTAAAACGCGGATTACAAAGCCAATCGCAATCACAAATACGTCAACGAGAACCTTGTTTTTCAACACATACGTGTACAGCGTCTGCATCAGAAAATAAGCCGCAAGGCAGATGGCAAAGCGGAAGCCGAGCATCGTGGACAATCCGAGTGCTACGAAAAGGAGCAGGAAATACTCGATTACGGCAATCTTACCCGGAAGCCTTCCAGACGCAATGGGGCGATTTCTTTTCTCAGGATGCACTCGATCCTCTTCGACATCATGAAGGTCATTCATGATATAAACCGCGCCGGATATCATGCAGAAAAGCACAAGTGCCAGCATGGTTTTCAAAAACGCCGATTTGACACTCACCGTCTGAGACTTGTCCGCCAACGCAAAGAAAAATCCAGCCAGTACCAGAAGGTTTTTGACCCACTGCCCCGGTCTCGTAATATCAATTGCCGCGCGTAGCTTCGAGTTCATTTAATATTGGTTTTCCTAATCGCTTCTGATCGGAATCAAGTTGAGCCCTCTGCCCCTCCCTTGCATTCCATTATCACAATTCTTAATTCTTAATTAATAATTCGTAATTCGTAATTTTGCAACCTGGCCTCTAGAACACCAACTTAATCAGTCCAAGTATCCCCTGCTTCCAAGGAACGCGGTGTGACACGCCGGATTTGTTTTCAAAAGAGGCCAGATTCTCTAGATACCAATCATAGTTTCTCAACAAGGCATCTTGGTTGGAGTATTTTGGGGTATAACCAAGCTTCTGTTCTGCTTTTTCGATGCTGACAAAACTATCTTCGCAGGCCGTCTCATAAACCCACTTGTAAAGCGGAGAGAGCTTTAGTTTTTCTAAAATTCTAAGCGCGAGAATCACGGGCTTGGCTGGAAATCCAATGATCCGCTTACCGAAGCCGGCTTTGTTGAGAACTACCTGATAATCTTCCTTCATCGTTGCAAACGATTTTGCACCAATGTTAAAGACATCGTTCACGACTTCCTTGTCGAGTGTCAGGCACGACCAGATCGCCTCACAGAGATCCTCAACGGCGAGAAGTTGATAACGGTTGTTTCCGTAGCCTATCATCGGAAAATTGTGTCCCCCCTTTGCCCAGTCGTAAAAGAGCGCGAACACGCCGAGACGCTCGGGCCCGATAAAAGATTTCGGGCGGATAATCGGTACGCAAAGCCCCTTTTCACGGAACCCGACACAGACCGCTTCTGCCTGCACCTTCGCCTCGCCGTAAGGGCCGACACCGACCATGGGATCCGTCTCAAAAAGCGGGTGGTGGTCTGGAATTCCGTAGACTGCCGTCGATGAAATTTGCACCGCGCGCTCGACTCCCAGATCCAAAGCAGCCTGCATGACATTTCGTGTGCCGTCGAGGTCGGTCGACATGATATCCTCGGGCGTATAGAGCGGCAGTGCGGCGGCGCAATGCACCACGCAGTTGCATCCCTTCATGGCGTTGCGAAGCGGTTCAATATGGCGAATATCTTCTTTAACGACCGTGACCCACTCTTTTTCTGGATAGTCGAAATCAGCAATGTCATACGATACAATTTCATTTACGCCATGAGTCTTAAGTGCTCGGATGAGATTGATACCGAGAAAACCAGCACCGCCCGTAATAAAAACCTTCATTCGTTATCTCCTCAGATTAGTTAGCTAAATCGTTGCCATTCTAGCACAACAGAAGAGGACATCTCAATAAGAACGTCTACTCATGCCGAAGTGCCACGATGGGATCGAGTTGTGAGGCGCGAATTGCCGGATAGATTCCGAACACAATGCCAACCGAAACGCTGATACCAAGCGAAAGCACGATACTCTGCGGCGTTACAATTGTCGGCATCTGAGCAAAAGCCGTCACCAACCAGGGAATCAGAACCCCCACAGCAATTCCAATGATACCGCCACTGATCGAAAGCACCATGGTCTCGATTAGAAACTGAGAAACAATCTGGTTGCGGCGAGCACCGATGGCACGGCGGATGCCAATTTCGCGCGTTCGTTCGGTAACTGTGGCGAGCATGATATTCATGATGCCGATGCCGCCAACTAGCAAACTGATGCCAGCGATGGATCCCAGCACGATGGCAAACGTGCGCTTCGTCGCCTCTGCTTGCCGGAGCAACGCAAGTGGAACGCTGATCGCATAATCTTTTGTCTTGTGAAAAATCGACAGTACGCGCTCAATTGCTTCCGCTGTTGTCTCGACGTTCGTCTCGGAATCCACATTCACAATCAGTTGGTGCAGTTCAACAAGTTCTCGGATCTCCGCTCCCTGCTTGCTCTGGAAGAAGACGTCGCCATAATGCTGCCTTGCACTGCTCAGCGGAATATATGCGTCCGTCTGCTGATCCGGTGTCTGCATCGATTCGTCATTCGACTTCTCGCTCTTCACAATCCCGATCACTTCGTACGTACTTCCGCCGATGCGAAGCTCGGCCCCGATTGCAGCCTCTGTCGCCAGCAGGCGTCGGGCACCATACTCTGTCAAGACGGCCACAGAGGCCTTGTCTTCAATATCCCGGGATGTCATAATACGTCCTGCGATAACGACGCGTTCGACAAGCTCAAACCATTTCTCGCTTGTCCCGACGATCCGCAAATCAAGCGAACGCTTGCCGAATCGCGCTTCTTTCTGCATGGCCTTGACGGGCACGGCAGAAATGACGGTAGGAATGGTGGTGGCAATGCGCTCTTGATCGGCATAAAGAAGCCCGTAAATGCTCATCCTGACACGGCTCTGCGTAGAGCTGTTCTCCTCTGCGGGCTTCTGGGCTGTCACGATGATGTTGCGGCTGCCGAGCTTACGGATCTGAGCAAGTGCCTCTTCGCTCGCACCCTCTCCGATCGCCAGCATGGCGATGACGCTCCCGACGCCGAAAACGAGGCCGAGCATCGTCAGCAAGGAACGCAACTTATGCAGGAGGAGGTTCTTGACGCCCAGTTTGATGTCGCGGTGAAACCGTGAATAATTGAATAGCATTGCGTCACTCCACCCGATCAATACGACCGTCTTTCATGATCATTCTGTGTTGAGCGTACGCCGCGATGTCAGGTTCGTGCGTCACCATGATAATCGTCTTCCCCATGCGGTTCATTTCCTTCAAGAGTCCCATAATTTCAGTACTCGTTACACTGTCGAGGTTTCCCGTAGGTTCATCGGCGAGCAGGAGCACAGGATCTGTTGCAAGTGCTCGGGCAATGGCCACCCGCTGCTGTTGTCCACCAGAGAGTTCCGACGGCTTATGGGCAAGCCGATCATCAAGACCCACGATGCCGGCGAATTTTCTGGCTACTTCGGCGCTTCGAGCTTCATCAACCCCCTGATAGTAAAGCGGCAGTGCAATGTTTTCCGAAACCGTCAGTTGGGGAATAAGATTAAAACTCTGGAAAATGAAACCGATATACTTCAGCCGGATGTCGCTTAATTCTCTGTCATCAAGCACACTGACATCGCGGTCGTCGAGGTAATACCCACCGGAGGTCGGCCTGTCAAGACAGCCGAGCAGATTCAGCATGGTACTCTTTCCGGAACCGCTGGCTCCCATGATCGCCCAAAAGCTGCCGGTTTCAAACGATGCCGTGACGCTGCGCAAGGCATGAACCTGTTGATCGCCCATCGTGTATACCTTGCAGAGATTTTCAAAGCGAACTGCGTTTTTTACTTTTAAATTCATCATACTCCCCTGAACGGATGGAGAAAAATGCAGTTCGTCATTTCAACCCTACCTTCTCGGTACTTGAGGTTTCGGCAGGCACCGCCTCGACCATACGGGGCGCTTTCGTGCGTGGTTTACCCCCACTCGCTGCATCGACACCTTCTTTTTTACCGTTATCGGAGCCCCGTTCCAGCGTAGCGATACGTTCGGCCTCGGTACGCATCAGAAACTCTTCCATCGAGGGTATCTCGACATCTTCAAGGATATCGGTGGCATTTCCCGCCACAGAGCCGGAAAGCGGGGGAGTCAGGAGAACTTCGTCACCAAGCGCAAGACCGTTGATGATTCTGACAAACCGGTTGTTGTCGAGGCCGATCTCAACCTGCCGAAGTTCATCGCCGTTGGCTGTTTTCAGCCAAACCGAGGGCATCTTGTCAACGCGCGTCACACATTGAATTGGCAGATAAAGCGTATTCGTGTACTGTTCAACAATAATTTCCGCCTGACAATTCATGCCGGATTTCAGCACATCACCTCCACCCTCAATATTGAGCTGTGTTTTGTAAACTTTCAGGTCGGGATTCGCCCACATCCGCATGGCATCAGGAAGCGGTGAAATTTTACTGACGGTTCCCGAAAAAGACCGACTAGGCACCGCATCCACGCGAACACGAACGGGAAGCCCCGGATAGACCTTCTTCAGATTGCTCTCGTGAACGTCGATTTCAGCAATAAACGTGTCAGCAGTCGGAAGGTAGATTAATTCCTGACGCTCTCGCACCTCCTGACCTTCCGCAAGCGGCTCCTGGTTACCCCATCGATTCTGTGCGCTGGAGGCAAAGATGACGAGACCATCCATCGGCGCTAAAATCTTGGCTTTGTCAATCTGCTCCTCGAGTTTGATGAAACGCTCCTTGTTCCGGCTAAACTCCAGCTCCCTTGCACGCAGGGCGACCTCAGCCTGAACTACGTTAGAATTCGCCTTTCTTTGCGTTCGATCAAGTGCCATCGTATTCTGCCGAACATCGCTCTCCAACTTCGCCACATCACGCTTGTACGTGTAGCGTTGAAGCAGGTCGAGATTGCCTTTCGCAGTCTTGAGGCTCAGTTCCGCGCGCTTCCAAGACAGCTCATCACTCTTGAGTTCCGTCTCGGAAAGATACTTCTCCTCATAAAGTTTCTTGGACCATTCATATTTGTCACGACCTCGCTCAAGCTCCTCCTCCGCTAAGGTCACGTTACCCATGCTGTCATTAAGCTTGTTGGGATACTCACCCTCTCTGTATTTTTGAAGATCCTCCTTCGAGAAGCTCAGGGCGAGCTCGGCAAGCTCAATGTCCGACTTTGCCTGATTCTGCACGATTTCGAAATTTTCTTTAGCAGAAATATAAGCGGAATCAGCATTCTGCACCACGATATCCATCTCGACGCGTCGCTCCATAAGTGCGGCAGTATCCAACTCCACGAGCACTTGCCCCTTCTGTACTCGCGTTCCCTCAGGAACCAGATACAGAATGGTGGCCCTGCCCTCGACTTCGTTTTTGATGATGATCTGCTCTCGTGGTTTGATTGCACCCGCCTCGGTGATGTTGATCACAAGCGGTCCTTCGAGAACCGGACTGTAAATCACCCCTGAATCCACGGCATCAGCCCCTCCACGATGCAAAAAAAAGTATGCCGCTCCAGCAACTGCCAGCATCAACACGATGATTGCCGTTCGCTTCGTTTTCCTCATTGTGAAACCTTCCATCCTTGTATTCCCACTCCGGCTCGATAATGCATCAGGCGCGAAGACGGGATCTTCTTACGATCAAATTCGTTCGTTTACTTCGTCCAAAGCCCCATCGCATCGAGATCAGTCTCCTGCCAAGTACCCTCAATGGTCACATCCAAGACACCGAGCTCCTTCATCAACTGAAGTTCATTCACCCGATAGCCGCGAATGACACTGTAGAGCGCATTCTGCGCCGACAGTAATGCTGCCTGAGCGTCCAGAACATCGCGCATTTCCGAACGCCCCGCCTGAAGCAAAAGATCATTGTTGCTTACACGACGCTCGGCAAGCGAAACAGCACGGAACTGGACAACCAGCCGCTCACGCTTCTCCCGAAGTTCGCGAATGACACCTCGGACCGACTGCTTGAGTTCATCTTCTGCATTCTGATAGGCTCGCACCGCCGCCTCAAGCTGCAAAAGCGTATTCCGGTATGTATTCCGCTCACTCGTCCTATCAAAAGGTAGATCTAGCTTCAGCAAACCACCGTATTGGGCATCGGAGACCTTGAAGTCGCCGTTGCCTTTCGCCGCAGATCCAGCACTGACACTTTCGCCGATAGATGCCGAACCGCCCAAAGTCAGCTCAGCACGCAAGCCGTCCTCGGCGATCACAACATGCCGCTGGGTATCCTCAACCTTATCACGGTACGTCCTGAAATCAGGCCGAGTCTCGAAGGCAATCTGAATCGCTTTCTCAACGCGCCCCTTCAACTCGCCTTCATCAACGGACTCCGGAGCCTTCAAATTAACTGGCTGACTCGGATCACCCGCGTCATAATTCTCGAAATCCGACTTCGCGAATCGTGCAACATAATCCTGCAACGCAGTTAGGTCTGCATCAGAAAGTTCAACCCTAGCATCGGGAGGAAGCCCCAAGAGAATCTTAAAAGACTCTAAACTCGTCTCGTAAGCCTGCTGTGAACTCATCCAACTGTTGCGCGCACTCAGTTCACTCTGGAGCGATTGGTCAAAATCCGAAAGTGACATACGGCTCGCATCCGCGAGCCGACGAGACTGCCGCGTGGAGATGATGACGCGTTTGTAGTTCTCTTCCTCATTGAGCAGGGTACGCTTTGATAGAAGCACACCGAGGTAAGCACTCGCCACATTGACTACAAACTCGCGTTTGTACTGTTCGAAACTCCGAACCCCGTAAACGAGATCGCGTTGCGCTTGAGTCAGCGACTCCATCGTCACGAGTTTTCCCGATCCGCGCAGGAGTGGAATTGAAATACTGGCATCGGCTACAAGGCCCCATGCCGAGTCTTTGTCCCCCGTCAGCATTCCAGCCAAATCGACCGCGATCGAACTGGCCACTTCTGTTCCATTCTGAAATGCCTTCGCCATTCCGAGCTTCAATTGATTGTCGTAACCCGTGGAACGGTCGCCCTCGGACGAACTGCTATCAACCGAAGATGACAGCAGTCCCGAGAAAGTCGTCCTGAATTTGTGATCCTCAAGATCCAGTGCCAGTGCTGTCTTAAACAACGACTCCTTCTGCGACTGGTAATCGCGGCTACTCCGCGCCGCGATTTTCACAGCATCCTTCAGCCCGATGACCAGCGGCTTTGTCGTATCAAGTCCCAGGCGACCATCTGTCTCATCCGCCTTTAGTCGTTCGTTTCCGTCCCAATGCTCGGTCCCCTTCAAATCTCGAATTCCAAGCGAAGCCTTGTCGTTGATCAGCAGTCCCTGATCGAGCAGCAACCGGCGACGCAGCGTATCCGCAGGCGTCTCGACTACGACCACTTCGGGGCTTCCCCTGACCGCCTTCTGGGCAACCTCGAGGTTGTGCTCCGCACGGCGATCCGCCTGATCACGCCATTCAGAGGTCGTTTTACACCCACCCAAAAGAACCGTGAAGCACAAGGAGAGCATCAGTACTCTGGTTTTCCGGCCAAACCATAGACTCCCACGAAATACTTCGCGCTGGTCCATCATTTCTTCCAATAATCGCTGTTGGTTGTTCATTTTGTAGCCTAAACCCGACTTAAAAATCCTTCATTCTGCCTAAAAAAACTCATTCGCGCATTACCAGTCAACGTGGAAAAAGTCATCCATTCCGAAACGATGCCGTATACGCTTAAATAAACTCAGTCTACAGTGCTTGTGGATTGACTAGGAATTATACGAAGCCCCTATTAGAATAGCAACAAAAAACGAAGTTGTTTTTCATATAAAGCAATGATTCTCAATAAGATGCATACAGTTCAACTCATACGGATACTCTGGTGCGCAGGCAAGATTTTCTCGTCTGTGTAGCAACCCACATACCCGTCAATATTGTAATCTTGAACAACTTTTGTTCAAGATTACATAAAAGCGGTTGCCCGTGGCCGAACGCACACACTGCTACTCCACATTGGGAGGCCATTTAGCACTGCCCCCGACAAGAGCGTAGCCGAGACAATCCTGTCTCGGTCTGCCCCCGGCAGGATTGTCGGGTTTACCCTTCCGTTTATGGCGGCTGAGGGGCGTCCTCGCCCCGGTGCGTTTCAGAAGGATCTCGGGGCGAAGACACCCTAATCCGATACCTGCGGCTAACCGCTAAGCGAGGTTTGTAATTTACAACATTTGGGGGATTAAAACCGAATTCTAAATTTGCATTCCCCGAAAAGCCGTTTTCTGGTACTCTCCATAGTAGTTCTTCACGCAAGACTAACTTATCATGAAATCTAAAATCCCCGTAAAATCAGCCTCAATCCAGTATCGTGTTCCCTATGCCGATACGGATATGATGGGCGTCGTCTACTACGCCAACTACCTCACACTGTTCGAGCGTTGCAGAAATGAACTGATGCGGATCACAGGAACCACCTATCAGCAAATGGAAAATGATGGAGCCATGCTGCCAGTCATTGAAGCCCATGTCGACTATAAACGACCGGCTAAATACGACGATCTTCTCACGATTTCAGGATGGATGGAAGAGGCATCTGGCGTGAAGATCAAAATACGCTGCAAGATAGAACGCGATGGGGTACTGCTCGCATCCGGCTACACGGTCCACGCCTGCGTCTCAACAAAAACCCTCCGGCCATTGCGCGTCCCTCAATACCTCTTGGAATTCGTTGCGACCTCCTCGAATGGAGAAGTCTAGCGCCATGCCCGAAAAATGGCTCAGTACGCTACCCAGCCGGGCTCTCCTCCTCCGCTCGCTTCGCACGACACTCGACGAAGTGGGGTTTACCGAAGTGGAGACACCCATCCGAATTGTCGCTCCCGCCAACGAGCCACACATCAACCCACCGCCGAGCGGCAAGGCATTTCTGCGTGCCTCACCCGAATTGCAGATGAAGCAGTTGCTGACCCTCGGTTTTTCAAAAATTTACCAGATCGGGCCTTGCTTCCGAGCTGGAGAACGCGGCGATAAGCACAACCCAGAATTCACCATGCTCGAATGGTACCGAACGAATGCCGATTATACCCACATTCTCGGTGACCTCAAAAAAATGATCTGCGACGCCGCAGCGACTGTTTGCGGATGCCATGAAATTTCCTACAACGGTACGTTGATTGACCTGGCAAGCTCATGGGAGAAGATCACCGTACGCGAAGCCATGAAACGCTACGCCGGCTGGGATCCCATCGAGAACTTCAATCCAGAACGCTTCGATTTCGACATGGCCATGAAGATCGAGCCCTCGCTTCCGAAAGACCGTCCCTGCGTACTCATCGACTACCCCGCTCAAGCCGCGTCACTGTCTAGACTCTGCCACCACGACGGACGCATCGCGGAACGCTGGGAGGCTTACATCGGGGGGCTGGAGCTGTGTAATGCGTACAGTGAACTGACCAATCCTGTCGAGCAACGGAGGCGTTTCGAAGAAGCTCGCGACATCAAAGCCGCTTGCGGCGAAACCGTTTTGCCGCTGGACGAGGCGTTCCTCGCCTCGCTGGGTGGGATGCCACCCTCAGGTGGCGCGGCACTGGGCGTGGATCGTCTCGCCATGCTCTTGCTGGACACCTCCCTCATTGATGACGTGCGCCCCTTCTGCCCACCGATCGGCAATCTCTGGTAAAATAAAAACCGCCCCCGCCGTAATGTCTTTATCCATCAGACCCTCACGTAATGAAGGTGGGAACTCTAGCTGCTGCGTTCCAAGTCCCAGATTGCTCTGGGCGTATGGTCGGCTCACATATTCAAGCTCCCTGAATAACTTGTAGGTTGAAGAAATATGACAGTCCGCGTGCGGGGGCAGTAAAACTCTTTAACAAAAAATAAGTTATCATATTCGCCCCTTGCGGTCAACTTCTGGAAAAGTACACAGCAATTCTAATTATGGTCACAACTCATGGATACGGCGCGCTCGGAGATCGCGCCCTACCTCGTGAATACATCATTTTGCACTGTTTTCAGGGTAGGGCTGGCTCTCCGAGCACGCCGCTTCAGAGAAGATTTGCCATAATTAGAATTGCTGAAAAGTACATCACAGCGGTTGACTTTTATCCCCCTTCCCGTATAATGAAAGGCGTTTTTCATGGTACCCGACATGCTACCATACAACTCGCCCCACGGCTCTGCTAAGCTTGCACCGCCGCCAAGCGGATCACCCACGATCTGCCGCGAGACCGCCGACCTGAGGACTGCGAACCGATGCCAGACCTTTTCAAACCCTTGTTCAGCCCCAATCTCCTGACGCGCCGCCTGACCGGCTTCACTCCGGCCTTGTCCCCGGAACTCAACGCCATCGCGGATCAATGGGCCCGCACGGTGGCTGATCCCGCGTTCCTGTGCTTGAACGAGAAGCCCCTTCAAGGGCAGTTCCTGACCGACATCTTCGCCCGTCTCCTCGGCTTCGCTCCCGCCGTCGGGCACCTCGACGCCTATCATCTCAAACCCGAATCCGCCTCGGCCGAGATCAAGGGCTCCCGCACCCCGGATGCCCGCCTCGGCTTCTTCGGCCTCGAACAGGACATCACCCGCGTCGTCATCGAACTCAAGGCGCCTGGCGCGGATCTGGATGCCAAGCAGAGCGGCTACGGCAATCTGACCCCCGTCGATCAGGCTTTCGGCTATCTGGCCAAATTCGACGACTGCCGCTGGGTGATCCTCTCCAACTTCACCACCGTCCGCCTCTACAGCAAGCGCCGCGGTCAGGTCTACGCGCATGCGTTCAACCTTGCGGATCTCGCCAACCCGGAGGCTCTTCGGCTCTTCCGGTTCCTGCTCGACCGCGAGCGACTTCTCGGCTCGCCAACCCAACCCAGCCCGGTCGACGCGCTGCTCGAGGAGTCCTGTGCGCAGGAACAGTCCATCACCCGCGACTTCTACGCGCTCTTCTCTCAGGTTCGCCGCGATCTGTTCGACGCCCTGTGCCGGGACAATCCGCCGCCCGCCGACATCGAACCGTCCGAACATCGCGTCCAGCTCCTCACCCTCACCCAGAAGATTCTCGACCGCGTGCTCTTCGTCTGCTTCTGCGAAGACACCAATCTCTTGCCGCGCGGCGTCCTCAAACAGGCGCTCGCCGCCGCCAGCCAGGGCTTCGTCGCCACCACCCGCCAGCAGCAGTTGCAAGGCCTGTTCGCCGCCATCGACCGCGGCAATCCCGCCGCCAAGATCAACGCCTACAACGGCGGCCTCTTCCGTCCCGATCCCGCCCTGGACCGGCTGAAGATCGCCGACGCCGCCTTCGACGGCTGCCTGCGCCTCGCCGGCTACGACTTCGCAACCGACCTCAACGTCAACATCCTCGGCCACATCTTCGAGCAGTCCATCACCGACCTCGAACGCCTGCGCGCCGAAATCCGCGGCGGAACCGTCGACCTCAAGAAGTCCAGCCGCAAACTGAGCGGCATCTTCTACACGCCGGAGACCATCACCCAGTACATCGTCGCCGAAACCAT
>CAZKJH010000041.1:0-27462 GCA_964553035.1 uncultured Lentisphaerales bacterium
TAGCTGTGAGACTGAGGTGGATTGGAGCGGCTTCGCCGCCAATGGGGTAGTGGCTACGCCGAGTCTGATCGCGCAAAACTCAGGGTGGGGCGTGGCTGTCGCCAGCCAGCCGCCGACGGCTAGCGCGCCTGCCTGTCGCGTTCGCGACGCAGACAGGGAGCGCGTCGCCCTACGCGAAACGCACCCACCCTGGGAACGCGAGGCTCCGCACTCGCTCTGGAGGGCGAGACTGTGGCGAGCCGCCGTGAAAGAGTGGAATAATGGAATGTTGGAATACGGGAAGAGGTCTGACGTGTCCGACAAGAAGTCCCCACTGGAGGGGCGCAACTTCATTCGCCCTGCTCCTAGCCGTTAGGCCCTAGGCCCTAGGCCTTAGCCAGAAACCAGTGGCAGGATGTCGAAACGAAGCCCCTGCCACAGCTAGGGCCTAGGGCCTAAAACCTAAGGCCTTGCCTCTTACGCCTTGCCCCTTACGCCTTACCCCGTTCGCCTCGTACGCTGATTCTCGAATTGACATTTTCACTCGTCCCGGTATAGACTGCCATTGTAATCAACGTAAGGCTATGCATGAATGATATGATTTCAAAAAATGATGGGAATACACCCAGGTGTCCAAAGTGCAAGGGTGAAATTCTTGGTGACGATGTCAACGTCGCCAAGGATGTTGCCTATTGTCGCTCCTGTAACCTTGTGCACAAGTTTTCTGCACTGGTCCAGAAATCTGACCTCATGGATGGCGTCGATTTCCATCGGCCACCTCCTGGCATCGCCTGCAATACCCTGGGCGAGAAGTTGACGATACGTGTAACCCATCGTTCCCTGGGCGGGGCGATTGGGGCTTTGGCGGTTTCCTTGTTTTGGAACGGGATCGTCTCGGTTTTTGTCGTGCTTGTGCTTGCATCCACGTTGAATCTTCTTGGCGTCACGGTGCCAAACTGGTTTCCCGCCCCTGATATGAATGGTAGCCCCATGGGGCTTGGAATGACGCTTTTTTTGTGGTTATTCCTCACGCCTTTCATCTTGATTGGTGCCTCGATGATCGGTGTCTTCTTGATGAGCATCGGGGGCAGGACGGAAATTCGGATCGATGCGAGCGAGGGGATGGTGTTCACCGGCATTGGCCCGTTGGGATATCGTCGGCGTTTCTTAACCTCGCAAGTCTCTGATGTGCGGATTGACGACAAGCAATGGCGAGATAATGACGGAGCTCGGCAGCGCAAAACCTATATTGTGATTGAAATGCAGGGCGGCAAACTCATCCGGCTTGGTTCGACGTTGTCCGAGGAACGAAGAAAATTCGTAGGTGCCTTGTTGAATACAGCTCTGGTACGGCAATCCGATAGGAGTCGCTAGTCGCTAGTCCTGAGTGGCCGCGCCGCAATTCACTATTCACTATTCACTATTCTCTCTTTCCCCGCGGATCAGCGCGGAGGGGCGTCGTTTTTCCCAGACTGCATCCGTCGTTGATCACTGAAAAACTCCGCCCTCTTGCCTCATTGAAATACAGGAATTAAGCAGCATCGTCATTCCGTGAAGTCAGCTTTCCGTGGACAAGATCTGTAGAGAGTGAGTTGTCCACGGAAGGCACGGAAAGCACAGAAGGTTTTGACGGAGTTGCCGATTTGGAGTGCGGTGGCAAGCGTAGCGCGACACCGCTTTTGAATTCATCATTCATCATTCACTATTCACCTCTGCGTGAAAAACCGCAACGCACAGGTTCGAAATAAGCTTCTCATGTTATGGCAAGGCATCACACAGAGGCACAGAGCCACAGAGGTAGCACAGAGGGGATTTAAAAGGTAGTGCTGCGAGCGGAGAACAACGCCTTCTAGTTTGTGTCGCTATTCGTAGTTGTAAAGACAAGCGCGTCAGCCCTGTTTCTCCCCATTTCTCGAATTGACATTTGTAGCCGTACAAGTATAGACTGCTCCTGCAATTTGATTATGACTTTGATGAAGGGTGTTTGAAGTTTAGTTTCTCAAAGGAATCTCTGAATAGCTATGGTTGGAATCGGCAACATTATTGAAGGGGAGGGCATCGCGCGAGAAGAAGGCGAGGTATGTTACCCTGTTGGACTAGACACAATGAAAGGAGACTTATGGGACTAATGGCAGAATCGACGGTTGCATACGCGCAACCCTTGATCGACGAGACAGACGGTTCTCCCGAGCAGATGCAGCGTGCGCTGTCTATTGCAATGATATGTTGGAATCTGGCGTTGTCGCCGGAAGTAGTACAGGAAGACATGCTCACCGAGATGCAACCGGATCTCAAAATGGACGATGCCGAGTTTGCAGATTTTCGGAAGTCGGTCATCGAGCCCATGATCTTGAGGCATCACGAGATGTTTCCCAACATGCCACAGCTGAATTCTCAGGAAACCGTATTACCCGCCCCACGTGAAACGAAGTACCCCGGAACAGGACGCAATGAGCCGTGTCCTTGCAACAGTGGAAAGAAGTACAAACGGTGCTGTGGAAAATAGCGAAGGATTAGGCCGAACAACACGCTGCTCACCTATTCTCGAAACCGCGCCCAGTTTCGAGAATAGGTGAGCGTCAATGTTCGATACCAAAAGGAAAAACATGAGACAACCAAAAGGACCAGAATTCATCAGATTTCTCGGGCCAATTCTTGAAGTGCTGCGTGAGTTGGGCGGTTCCGGCACCGCCTCCGAAATAGTCGATCGTTCCCTTGAGATCGCGAAGGTATCGGAGGCAGAGCAAGAGGCGGTCAACAAGAACGGCCTCTCGAGGGTAAAGAATCAAGTTCATTGGGCACGTCAATATCTTGTGTGGTCAGACTACTTGGACTCGTCGAGAAGAGGCGTTTGGAGTCTTACGGACAAAGGGACAACCGTCAATCTCAAGGTGTTCAATGCACTTGAAGTCTTCAAGGAAGTACAGCGTGTTCGCTTCGACCTCAAGCGTGACAAGAAGCAACCTGAACTGCCGTCAGATGAGCCGGTTCCTCATGATGCGGAAATCAAAGACCATCGATCAGCGCTACTCGATTTACTCAAATCATTGTCGCCTGGTGGGTTCGAAAGGCTTAGTCAACGGCTACTCCGCGAGTCCGGATTCCAGCATGTGACGGTAACGGGCAAGAGCAATGATGGCGGCATTGATGGTATCGGAATCCTTCAGGTCAATCCATTCGTCAGTTTCAACGTTTTGTTTCAGTGCAAGCGATATCAAGGATCTGTCACGCCATCTCAGGTTCGAGATTTTCGCGGCGCGATGATGGGGCGCGCTGACAAGGGCTTAATTATTACTACCGGCACATTCACCCTCGAAGCCAAGAAGGAGGCAAGGAGGGACGGTGTTCCCCCAATTGAACTTGTTGATGGGGACATTCTCATTGATATGTTTGAAAAGCTCGAATTGGGGCTCATCCCGAAGCGCGATTTCGACGTTGATGAAAAGTTTTTCGAAGAATACAAAAAATAAGCACCGAACACGACACCTCCCGCACCGCCGCCGCAAACCTCCTCTCCGCCCTCGTCGCGGAACTCACCGGCACCGCTTCACGTGTGCCCGCAAAGTCATGAACACCAATCCTACCGCCCGACAGGGGCAGTTTCTTGCTTACATCTTCCAATACAGCCTCGTGAACGGCTGCGCCCCGGCGGAGGCGGACATGCAGCGGCACTTCCAGATCACCCCGCCGAGCGTGCATTCGATGGTGCTCACGCTAGAGCGGCGCGGCTTCATTCAGCGCGTGCCCAGACAGGCCCGCAGCATCACCCTGCTTGTGCCACCGGAATCCTTGCCACCCCTGAAACGCATCCTGCTCTAACCCTTTCAACTTATGCCCGAAAAAACCAAGAAAACTACCCAGAAGCTCGGCGGCTGGAGCGCCGCCCGCCAGCATCTCGCCACCTGGGACAAGCCCGCGCTACTCGCGCTGGTGAAGGATCTGTACGACTCGGCGGCAGCCAACCGTGATTTCATCCAAGCCCGCTGTAAAACCGAGGACGGCGGCGGCGAGGGGCTGGAAAAGTATCGAAGCAAAATCGTGGAGCAATTCTTCCCCAAGCGAGGCGAGGCCAAACTGAAGCTCGGCGAGGCGCGCAAGGCGATTCGCGACTACAAGAAGGCCACGGGCAACATCCCCGGAACGGCGGAACTCTTGATGAGCTATGTGGAGAACGGTGCGCGCTTCACCAGCGACTATGGAGATATCGACGAGCGGTTTTACAGCAGCGTGGAGTCAGCGCTGGAGGAGCTGGACGCCCTGTTGCGCGGCGAAGCGCGTGATAGGTATCCGCAGTTCCGCGAACGGCTGGCAAAAGTGGAGCAGATGACCGACAGCATCGGCTGGGGATTTCACGATTTCATCGCCGATGTGGTTGGACAACTGGAGGATGAAGTCGGCACGCCATGACCCTCGCCGAACAACGCCGGATCGTGGCAAAAGTGGAACAACTGATGGCCTTGGTGGACGCATTGTCCCTAGCCGTTAGGCCCTAGGCCTTAGGTGTTAGCCAGAAACAGATGGCAGGATGTCGAAACGAACCCCCTGCCACAGCTAGGGCCTAGAACCTAAGGCCTCCTCCCGCTTCCCAAATCGTGCCGACAGGCACACTTCATGCGGCGAAGCCGCGCTTCATGTGCGAAGCACGCTTCATTTGCGGTATTCCGCAACTTCATTCGCCCACAGGGCGCCACCTCCCGCACCGCCGCCGCAAACATCCTATCCGCCCTCGTCGCGGAACTTACCACTTCAAAGGCATGAAAAAGAGGGAGACAGAGACTCAAGAGCTTCTCGGTAAATGCCATTTTGCGGGTTCAACGCCATGGGAATTGCGCATCAACTTTATCTCGGCATTCGGCAAATACCCGCTTGCCCCTAATCCCGAACCGTTCTATAATCAAACCCCATATGAGCAAAACGCTATTCAGTGGGTGCTATAGAAACAAAGGACGAAACGCTGTTGGCGAATCATAATGGTAACGGGGAGTCGGTGCATGAAGATCTTCATCAGTAGCGTGCAAAAGGAATTTGCCATCGAGCGTAAGGCTCTGGGCGAATACCTTTCTGGCGACCCGTTGCTACGGAGTTTCTTCGACACCTTTCTCTTTGAGCGCGATGTGCCAGCTTCCGACCGTCGGCCTGATGCTGTCTATCTTGATGAAATCCGTAATTGCGATTTCTATCTCGGCCTCTTTGGTCACGACTACGGATGGGAAAATAAAGACGGCCTTTCGCCCACGCACCTTGAATACAACGAGGCCACCCTTCTCGGGAAAACCCGCCTGATCTTCATCATGGGCCAGACCGATGATACCACGCATTCCAAGATGAAAGCCCTTATACGCGATGCCGCCGACTGCCTTGTCCGGCATCGTGTCAGTTCTACCGAGGAGCTTATCGCCGCCGTGTATGCGAGTCTGGTTCGGATTCTTGAAGAGCGCGAACTGATTCGTTTGGGTCCGTTCGATGCCACGTTCTGCCGAAACGCTTCCCTCAACGACCTTGACGAAGAAAAAATCACCCGTTTTCTTGGTCTTGCTCGGCGCGGACGCAATTTCCCTTTGCCAGGGGATACACCAACGCATGAGGTGCTGATGCATCTCAACTTGCTCGACAAAGGACGGCCGACCCATGCTGCTGTCTTGTTGTTCGGTAAACAGCCGCAACGTTTCTTGCTCACCTCCGAAGTGAAATGCGCTCATTTCCACGGCTATGAAGTGGCGAAACCTATTCCCTCTTATCAGGTGTACAAAGGCACGGTGTTTGATCTCGTGGATCAAGCCAAAGACTTTGTGCTTTCCAAGGTTGACCTCTGGGTTGGAACTAGAGCGGAAAGCACCCAGGTGCCGACAAAATACGAAATTCCGCAGGAAGTTGTCGCTGAAGCCATTGTCAATGCTGTCGTTCATCGTGACTACACCAGCAATGGCAGCGTACAGGTTATGCTCTTCCGGGATCGGCTTGAAGTCTGGAACCCCGGCACGCTACCTCCGACCTTGACGCTTGAAAAACTGCGTGGTCCTCATGCATCCGTTCCTCATAATCCTCTCATTGCCGAGCCCATGTACCTAGCCAAGTACATCGAACGCATGGGAACCGGTATCCGTGATATGATCCGGCGATGCCGAAACGCAGGGCTCCCCGAACCTGGAATCAGGATTGACGGCGGTTTTTTTGTATTGACGATCCAGAGGAGAAAGTCAGAGCCAGGGTCACCAGTTACGGCACCAGTTACGGCACCAGTCACGGCACCAGTCACGACACCAGTGGGGGAGTATGTCACTCGACTCCTTGTTTTACTGGCAGATCGCGGCGCCCTTTCCAACGCCAACATTCTCGAAGCCTTCGGCCTCAAGAGTCGCCGACGCCTCCGTGACACGTATATTGCCCCATCCCTTGCCGACGGACTTGTGGAGCCGACCATCCCCGAAAAACCCACCAGTCGCCTCCAGAGATACCGGCTCACGGAAAAGGGGCGGACTCTGCTGGCGCAGTTGGACGGCAAAGGCGGCCACCCATGAAGAATGCCAAAGTGGATCAACTGATGGCCTTGGTGGACGCATTGCCCCTAGCCGTTAGGCCCTAGGCCTTAGGTGTTAGCCAGAAATAAGTGGCAGGATGTCGAAACGAAGCCCCTGCCACAGCTAGGGCCTAGGGCCTAAAACCTTGTCTCTCCCCCCATCGTGCCGTCAGGCACACTTCATGTTGCGTCAGCAACATTTCATGTGCGAAGCACGCTTCATTTGCGGTATTCCGCAACTTCATTCGCCCGCAGGGCGCTGCCTCCCGCACCGCCGCCGCAAACCTCCTCTCCGCCCTCGTCGCGGAACTCACCACTTCAAAAGCATGAAAAACGAGGAGACAGATCCCCCAGAGCTACCCGGCAGTTGCTGGTTTCGGGTGATTAAACTTCAGAAAATTGCTCATCAACTTAATTTGACATCCGCCAAAATACCCGCTTGCCTATAATCTCGAACCGTTCTATAATCAATTCCCATTGAGTCAAACGCTATTCGTTAGGCCGAAGAAAATATGGAGACTGCCAACGCATTGAATAACCAGACAGCACCTAGCCCTGAAACACAGAAGGTCATTCGGCTTGTCGATTACCTGCAAAAGCTGGCAGCTCTTCGCACGAAGCTGACACGTGACATTGGGGACTACGATAAGGTGCTTTGGGTTTCGAGCATTCCACATGAACGGGGTTGCTTCACTCAGGCATGGGGACGTGATGAGGAACACGAGCCGGATGAATGGCTGGAAGTGCAGAACCGGCGGGAACCGGAATTGCCCGCCGTTCCCGGTCAGTGCAAGGATTGGGTGAACCATCCATCGATCCGAAACAAGAATGACCTGCCAGAACTTCTGCCGGATATTACTCGGAATATTCCAAACCCCGACTGGCGCGAGGATTCGGATCAGCCTGTAACCATCCCATACACTGAATGCCTTGAAGAGCATCCCGAGGTTCAACGGGCATGGGCTCAGTTTGTCGAAGACAAATGGTTGCCGTGGACGGAAGAACATAATGCGTGGGAAGAAGTGCACAAGGTTTATTCCGCACTCTTCGCCATCCATCAAGAGCAACTTCGGCTTGGCGAGGAATATGAACTCGTGCTTGGCCTAGGTCTGCTGACGTGGCAAACACCCACCGGACAGCGAGTCCGGCGCCATTTGGTTGTCGCCGACGCCATCCTTGAGTTTGAAGCCCGCTTGGCGAAGTTCACTGTCCGGCCCCACACCGAAGGTGCTAAGCTGCGCCCCGAAATTGACATGCTGGACATTGAGGAGCAACCGGCGCGTGCAGAAGAAACCGCAAAATCTTCACTGACCAACGCAGAAGATGACCCGTGGGATAAAGGCAATATTGAAGGCGTGCTTCAGGCCTTGGTGCATTCGATCAACTCCCAAGGCGATTATGACGTTTCGCTGGAAGGAAAGAACGTCCGTGCTTCGGCAAAGCCCATTGTGGAATATGCTCCCGCTTTAATTCTGCGAAAGCGTTCCGCCCAAGGGCTTATCGAAACCTTGAAGCGAATCAAGGAACAGATCGAAAACGGAGAAGCCATCCCCGGCGAATTCGCGGATCTTGCCGAAATACGTCCGAAAGAGGGCCGAGAACCGAGCGACGAACCGGAAGAGGCTAACGCAACATTCGACGGTGAGATATTCTTTCCCAAACCATCAAACGATGAACAGCGACGCATTGTGGACAAGATTCGAACGGCAAGCGGCGTGCTTGTGCAAGGCCCTCCGGGTACGGGAAAATCCCATACTATCGCCAATCTGATTTGCCACTTGCTTGCAACCGGGAATCGCATATTGGTTACTGCAAAAACGCCAAGGGCCTTACAAGTGCTTCTGGGCAAAAACAGCGGGAACGAAAGCGGCAAGAGCATGGATTTTGAGTCCAGAGACAAGAAGAACGAAGGACTTGTCCCAGGTGAGTTGCGTCCTCTCTGCATCAATCTGCTTGGCAGTGGACTTGAGGAGCAACGCGCACTCGAATCCAGCATTGGGGGCATTCTCCGCAAAAATGCGGAATGGAGCGAATTACTTGCCGAAGGTGAACGCAAGGACTTTGAAGGATGCCTGCGAAAGCTCCGCGAAGAGAAAGCCATCGTCAACCGGCGGCTCCGTGATATCCGAGAGTCTGAAACGCATACGCAGTCCGTTGCGGAAGGCACCTATCGAGGGACGGCGGCCCGAATCGCCGAATCGGTGAACCGGGATCGAGCCGACTACGAATGGTTCACGGATTCTGTTCCTTTGGACAAGATGTGCCAGATAGCCACAAGCGATTTGCGAAGCGTACTTGCAGCGTTGCGCCAATTCCCGCCAGAAAAGCGCCGAGAACTGGGCCTTGCGTGGCCCAAGGAATTGGCATCCCCTGAGCGCTTTGCCAATATCGTGAAAAAAGAGAAAAACGCGACTGAAGAAGAACAAAGTGCGGCACCTGGGGCCGACGAACGGTTTTCCGATCTGTTGGCAAGAAACAATTCTCCGGTCATCGAAGCGATCTGTAACGCATTCTCAACTTTTCGGGACACTCAAACCAGACTCCGAGCCACGCCCCATTCATGGATGAACGATGCCTTGCGCGATGTTCTGGGCGGCAACTCATCCCTGTGGCAAGAACTTTTACGTGTTACGCACGATGCTATCGCGTCAATTGAAGAGCTTGTGGCGACCGCCGACGATACCCGAGTCGAATTCCCGGGCACAACCGATATCAGGTCGATATTTGAAGATGCCTGCATACTGAAATACCACATGGAGAATGGCGGTAAACTGGGTTGGGGGGTATTTCGGCATAAACGAGTGAAAGAGCGATTATATATTATCAAGGCCGTGAAGATTGGCGGACGCCAATGCACCGCTGTTGAGCACTTCTCAAATCTTGCAGATGCGCTGTATGTTCGTATTGAATGCGAAAAGGCATGGGGCTTCTGGAAAGGACGGAATGAAGAGGTCGAAGGACCGTACACTCTCCAACTAGCTGCTCTCAAGTCGATGGCGAAAGCTCTCGAGGATTCCTTGAAACTGGAACAGCTCGTATTAAAGTGCAGGGAAGCGATAAGCCGTTGTTCAGGCATCGACGAACCCGCGTGGGCCGACGAATTCCATGTTGAAAGGATTATCGCGTCGTGTCGACTTGCATTGGCCCGTATCCGCAAGCGGCTTGCATCCGAGGAAATCCAAAGCATTGAGGCCCCGATTTCTCGCATAGCCACCAGAAAAGACGCACATCATGTGACCAATGATTTGGTGACTGCCATTCGCAATAGAGACATGGATACGTTTTCACGATGCACGATTACGGTTCAAGAGTTGGAGAAACAGAGCCAGTACCTTCAGAATGTGGACGAATACCTCTCGGGGCTGCGTTGCTTGCTTCCGCAGTTCACAACCTCCCTGGAACTCACCTGCAACGAGCCATATTGGGAGGAACGAATCCAGCGCATTGGCGACGCCTGGCACTGGGGGCAGGCGAGGTACTGGCTGGAAGATTACATCCGGCAGGAAGATGTTCCGTCACTCGCCAAGCGCGCTAAACAAATTGAGGATGAGATAAACAGAATAATAGCGAAACTTGCCTCGCTACATGCTTGGTCGTTCTGTTTCTCGCGGCTCAAGGAAGACCATCGCCGACACATGGAAGCTTGGCAACAGTCCATGCACCGACTTGGCAAGGGGACGGGGAAGCACGCGCCACGCCACCGACGTGAAGCTCAAGAGCATCTGAATGAATGTCGGGAGGCAGTTCCGGCTTGGGTCATGCCGCTTCATCGTGTTTGGGATACAGTGTCTCCCTCGCCCGGTATGTTCGATGTAATTATCGTTGACGAAGCTTCGCAATGCGGTGTCGAGGCGCTTCCCTTATTCTATCTCGGAAAGAAGATATTGATTGTTGGCGATGACAAGCAGATCAGCCCGGATGCCGTAGGGTTACCCCGCGAATCGGTACATCTTCTGATGGAAGAGTTCCTTCACGATTTCCATTTCAAGGACTCATTCGATATTGCGAGCAGCTTGTTCGATCACGGGAAACTCCGGTATGACACCCGTCATCGGGTTACGCTGCGAGAGCACTTCCGCTGCATGCCGGAGATCATCCGTTTCAGCAACGATCTGTGCTATTCGGATACGCCGTTGATACCCTTGAGGCAATATGGCCCGAACAGGTTGACACCATTGGAGCATGTCTTTGTGAGCGGTGGGTATCGCGAAGGTTCAAACAACCGGACGATCAACAGACCGGAAGCAGAAGCCATTGTCGAGAGAATTGCAGAAATGTGCGGCAGCAGCCTATATGATGAGAAGACAATGGGTGTGGTGGTCCTTCAGGGGGAGGCGCAAGCGGCTTTGATCGAAAATCAATTACTCGAACGATTAGGGGCGGAGGAAATTCAGCGCCGCCGCTTGGTATGCGGCAATCCCTACAGCTTCCAGGGCGACGAGCGGGACATCATTCTCTTGTCTCTTGTCGCGGCTAGCAACGAAAGAATCGGTCCTCTCGTAAAGGCATCGGATGAACGGCGTTTCAACGTCGCTGCCAGCCGTGCCCGCGATATGATGGTTCTTTTTCACTCTGTCACGTGCAACGACCTTAGTGCCTCCTGTCTTCGGCGACGCTTGCTGGAGTTCTTCGAGAATACAAGGCCACAACAGATTGCTGGAATCGAGCGGAACGAATTGGAGCGACGAGCGGCTCAAGACAATCGTGGCATTGTTAAACCGCCCCCACCATTCGATAGCTGGTTCGAGGTTGATGTTGCCTTGGAACTCCTCCGCAAGAATTTCACAGTACTTGCCCAGCATGAAGTGGCCGGGAAACGAATTGATCTTGTGGTGGAGGGCGGACAGGCGCGGCTGGCCGTCGAATGCGACGGAGACATTTGGCACGGAGCTGATCGTTATGAAGCCGACATGCAACGCCAGCGACAATTGGAACGTTGCGGCTGGGAATTCTTTCGAGTCAGAGAAGCTGCTTTCTACTCAAACAAGGAGAACACACTTGTCGGTCTCTGGCAAACGCTGGAGGAGCGAAACATTTTTGCTCGTTCTTCGTATGGGAATGCGCCGCCGGATGGTAAATGCGAGGACGAAGATTTCGACCCGGACACAGACGATGCTGCTGAAGACGACGAAGATGACTCCCCCTCGGACGAATCCGAAGCTGACGTCAGGCATTCCGGTCGTCGAGCGGATGAGATAACTGCGACAGAAATACAGGAGGCCATTATTTCGGCGTTGTCGAAATGTCCGAACCAGTCTTGTACACTGCATACATTGACCTCGCGCGTACTCAAAGAGGTTGGAGTGTTGACTCGTGGAGGCCCACGAATGGAATTCGAAAAGAGAGTCTTTCGGAGCGTTGATATTTTTGAGAAGCGTGAACGCATCGAAAAGTACAAAGCAAAGAATCGAAGGATCAGACTAACCAATGAACCGGCCTAACACTCAGCTTCACTCTTATGTGGGGCTCGCGCCAGATCTCGCGCCAGAGAGTCGTAAGTTTAGACAGATAAGATGAAATATCGGACATAAAGCGGCACTTGAAGCCATACTCTATCCATGGACTTCGTAAGACGACCATCAATCACGCATTTGCTTCGTCGATTGCTCCCTGCGATGCCTATTCTGATGAGCAGGTGCGTGCTGCCATAGTCAGACGGATGTATTACCTTCAGAACTGCCTGAGTACAGAGAGCTATTGGGGCTTCGTGACCAGATCATTCGTATTATGCAGGACGCGGACGTGCTGGCAAGGAATATTAGAGATAAGAAGGCGAACTACACAACTTCCAGATAGGGAATTCTGTGCATGAAAGCATGGGGCGATGAACAACGGCAGAAACAAACGTTTAGTCTCTTGACAGGTGCCACCAGAAACAATACATTTTACTTATTCGTGTAGGTCATCCTTACGCGAACTAGGTTCAATAACACTGTTGGGCATAACAGATACGAAACGAAAAGCTCAAACGGAAGATATGAGGCTTTGATATGAAAATAAAAGTAGCCATCGTTACTGCGGCAACATTGGTTATAGCATTGGTTTTGTATCTTGTGATGCAACCCGTTGAGCGCGTCTACATTCAGCCCAAAGGAGCCGTACCAAGCACTACTGCCAGCGACTATGTTCGTCATGGATTGTGCTTGTGCACGTTCCGCACCGGACACGGCCGCGGCAGATCATCAACGTTCGGCTTCTGGGAGACGGTGTTTCGGAGTCTCAACAAGTCTATTGAAGGTGCCATAAGGTGAACACAGGTCAGATACATGTAGCCGTTTTCTCGCGCGACTTGAGTTTCCTCTTACTCCTCAAGCACCCGCTTACCACTTCCGGCTTTTCAGTTGCTGGAACAAGCAGTGTCACGATGTTTCCCGACCTTATGCGCCGTGATACTCCAGACCTCATCGTTTGCGACACCGACGGGACGTCGCCGGCTTTTGTGGATATGGTTCGAATTTTGATGCAGGAGTCCGGCGCGGATGTGATTTTTCTCACTTCAACCCCCTTTACGGAACAGACGCCGGAACTTCCGGGCGTCCGGATTCACCCCCTCCAGAAACCGATTCGCCTCGATCACTACCGAGACATGGTGATTCGCATTGTCGAAAGCAAATTGCGTCATGCGTCGGGACAGTTGGATCCCAGCGCAGATTGGGGTAGTTCCCCGCAATTTGTTGCCGAGAGTCCGCAGATGCAGAAGATCCGTGACTTTGTTGAGCAATCTGCCCGATCGCATCTTCCAGTCATGATCCAAGGCGAACCCGGCACTGAAGTTGAGGATATAGCCCGCGCTATCCACGTTGTTTCTCACGGGCACGTTGACTCCTTTAGGATAATCTACTGCGCGAGTTTGCCGGACAGGACAGAAGAAGACGTCCTCTTCGGGCACCTGCGAGGACTAGCAGAACATCAAATTTTGCCCGCTACGATTTATCTTCACAACGTCCAGGAAATGCCTCAGAACCTGCAAGGCAGACTGATGCGTATGCTGAAGCTCGCTCGCCTTCCCGATCCGTTGGGAAAGAACCTTCCGACACCGCGGTTTGTGGCATCAATTGACAGCCCAGTCGAACAACAAATCACCCCAGGTACGTTGCGACCGGATGTTTTCCACATGCTCAATGTACTATCCATCCACATTCCACCCCTTCGGGAGAGGAAAGAGGACATCGTCCCTCTCATTGCAGACAGGCACAAGCGTCTCACGAACGGCGCATGCCCGCTCCCCCACATTTCGGACGATGTGCTTCGCCTTCTGACGAACTATCCCTGGCCTGGAAACGTTCTCGAAGTGGAGAACTTCGTCGCAAGCATATTGTGGTCTTCAAACAAGACAGAGGTGACAGCACAAAACCTACCCGACTCGATACTCAGTTTCTTGGAGAAGTCCTCGCTTGCGGTGTTCTCGGCTCACGCGGGAATTCCAGAGGGTGTTCTTGTTCCGCTCGACGTCTTCGAGGCCTGTGTCGAGCGCAATTACATCCTCGCCGTTCTCGCCGCATTTAAGGGTGATAAGGAGGTAGCAGTAACACGACTCGGCACGAGTCTGGCTACACTCTACAGAAAGATCCCGGACGCCGACCAGTCACACGATGACCTTACAAAGAACACGAATGCTATCCGGCCCGAGGACATCGTTCCGCTGAAAGAGTACGTTCAACGGCAGAGAACGGGTTACATGGCACGAGTGCTGGAAGCAGCACAACAAGACAAAGAGAAAACGGCAGAGATTCTTGGCATCAGTGTCGCGACACTGTATCGGATGCTCAATGCGCCGTGCGAGTCAAGTGGGAACTGGTGACAGGCTGAAAACAAGAAATTAGGACCTGATCCGTTGTGGGTGGGGCTTGTAAGGGAGGGGGTGGCGACAGGGTCAACCCGGTGGGGTGGTGTCAGGGTCAACCCTGAGAACAAGAAATTAGGACTTTCACTGATCCGTTGTGGGTGGGGCTTGTGAGGGAGTAGGGCGTAAGGCGTAGGGCGTAGTTTCCGCTGGGGACACCCCAGACCCCGCTTGGAGAAAGTATGAATTATGAAGTATGAATGATTACTCGGCTCGCCACAGTCTTGCCCTCCAGTGCGAGTGCGGAGCCTCGCGTTCCCAGGGGTGTGCGCCTGCCTGTCGCGTTCGCGACGCAGACAGGGAGCGGTATTGCCCACTATTCCATTATTCCAATTTTGCGTCCTTTGCGTGAAATAATCTTCAACCGTAGATTCATCTGGAGATACCGCTGAGCTGATCAGCATTGTCTATCGGCTCAAATAATGCTTGTTTTTGAGCCGATAGAAGCGTATCATCGGCTCATGAATTTCAACTGGCAACAGGCTGATTGGCCAAATTTTAGATACAACGCGACGACATTACAAGTGCCTCTGACCCACTATTCAGAAAAACTGGGTGCGTTGCGGGCTTTGTTATCCATGTTCGATTCCGATTTAATCGAGGACAAAGCCACAGTCCAACTGACAAACGAGGCGATCGACACGTCGGCAATTGAAGGTGTCAGCCTGAACCGCGACGCCGTTATGTCATCGGTTTGTCGCCAGCTCGGCAGAAAAGCACCGCATGCAAAAGTGAATGACACGACAGCCGATGGCTTTGCATCGCTGATGGTCGATGTCCGCAACTCGTATGCTTCGAAACTAACAAAGCAGATGCTCCTCCGTTGGCACACCCTCCTGCTTGAAGGCAGTCACACGCGTGTTTTGCCTGGAAAGTTTAGGACACACAAAGAATCGATGATGATCCTCGCTGGAGGCATCGAAGGCGATGACGTCAGGTTTGTGGCACCTCCCTCAAACCAAGTCGAACATGAGATGACACAATTCGTGAAGTGGTTCAACAGCTCTTTGGCTGAGGTCCTCTCTGGAGTCATGCACCCCGCCGTACGGATTGCAATCGCGCACTTGTATTTCGAGAGCATTCATCCCTTTGAGGACGGCAACGGCAGAATCGGACGAATGCTCGTCTGCAAAGCCATGGCTCAGAACCTCGGTCAGCCCGTCCTGTTACCCGTATCCATCGTCATCCGTAAAGCAAGGGCGGAATACTACGAAGCAATCCATGCGGCATCCTACACCAATGAGGTGACGGATTGGTGCCTGTTCTTTACCCGCATTCTAACGAAGGCAATGGACGAGATGTCACAAGAACTTGTCTTTCTGGTCAAAAAAATCCAGTTCTTCAACGAGCATTCATCAAAACTCAATGCACGTCAATCCAAAGTCCTGGAACGCATGGCCGCGGAGGGATTCCCCGGATTTGCAGGCAGCATGAATGCCACGAAGTACCAAAAGATCGCCAAAACCTCGAAAGCCACCGCCACGCGTGATCTCACGGATCTCTGCATGATCGGTGCGCTCATCAAAACAGGCTCTGGCCCCAGCATCCGGTATCATCTGCCATTCGCAACGCCATAGAGATGGTGACACTGAAAACAAGAGACCCCGCTTGAGAGAGGGAGTAGGGCGTAAGGCGTAGGGCGTAGTTGAGGCTGGGGACACCCCAGACCCCGCTTGAAGAAATTATGAATTATGAATTATGAATTATGAATGATTACTCGGCGGGCCACAGTCTCGCCAGTGCGAGTGCGGAGCCTCGCGGGCCCAGGGTGAGTGCGGTGTTCGTAGGAAATGTGGGAGTGTTGAGCCACGGGCTCATAATTCACATAGTTCCCATAACTTTCATAATTCCCATAACTTCAGGAGCATGCCGTCTCACTAGGGGTAGGTGTTAGGTACTAGGTGCTTGGGGAATTGAACACGGAATTGAACACAAATTGAACACGAATTAGGTTCGTGTTCAATTCTGACGGTAGCGGCTGTTGGGTGGTCATTTATTGGGCGACTTTGGTTTCTTGGGCTTCGGCAGCTTTTTTAAATCCTTCACCGCCTGCTCAAACTCGGCATCAATCCGCTGGGGTTGCGCATCCAGCAGTGTTCGATATCGGGCAAACTCCAGTTCGGCCTTCGTCTTCGCGGACTCGGCGGAAATCTTCCCGGTGTGGTTCAGTAGCTTGCGCCCTGAAATCTTTAGGAACTCATCCAGCTTCGTGGTCCAGTCTTGCATCGTCATCGCCTTGCGCTCCAGCGCCTGGAGTTCCGCGTATTCGATGTAGAGATTCACGATCCGGTTCAGCACCTGTAGCTCGTCCTCCGTGAGGTAGTTCTTGGCCACGGTCACATCGTCTTTCCGCACGATGCCGCCAGGACGTGTCGTTTGCAGGCCCATGAACGGTTTCGCCGCGTCTGCTCGCTCGGCGATGACCTCTGCGGCGGTGTGGCCGTGTGTCGCCCAGTGCATTTTGTTCTGCACGGCGGCGAAAAAGCGTTGCGACTGTACAGCGTCCGGGGTGTAGTCCACACTCGTCGCGTAAATATCGAGCACCTTCTGATAAAACCGCCGCTCCGACGACCGGATGTCCCGGATGCGTTCTAGCAGCTCATCGAAATAATCCTTCTGGCCCTTGCCCGGCGGGTTCTTGAGCCGCTCGTCGTCCATGGTGAAGCCCTTCACCAGGTACTCGCTCAAACGCGCCGTTGCCCATTGGCGGAACTGCGTGCCGCGATGACTGCGCACACGGAAACCAATGGCCAGAATGACGGGTAAGCTGTAGTGCAGCACCGGACGGGAAACCTGCCGGGTACCCTCCAATCGAACTATTAAGTGGGACTTAATAGTTGCCTCCGCCGCCAGTTCGCCCTCTGCGTAGATTGCTTTCAGGTGAAGGTTGATATTCGGCACTGTCGTCTGGAACAGCTCCGCAATCTGGACCTGCGTCAGCCAGAGGGTCTCGCCCTCAAATCGGCACTGGATACGCGTGCGGCCATCCTCCGTTTGGTAGAGTACGGGGCGACAGGGTCAACCCTGAAAACAAGAAATTAGGCCTTTCACTGATCCGTTGCGTGGCGACAGGCGTGGCGACAGGGTCAACCCTGAAAACAAGAAATTAGGCCTTTCACTGATCCGTTGTGGGTGGGGCTATGCCTAAAGAAAACTGGAAGCCATCTGTACCGACTCCAAACGCCGAAGAGCGTTTGAAACTGATTAGGCACTGGGCCAATATCAGAGTTTTGGAGTCAGAGTGAGAATTAAAATCGAAATTGAAGGTGGGGAGGCAATCGAAAATGCACTCTCGAAGATTGCAGGACGATCTACGCAAAATTTAGTTGCCGATGCTGTGACATATGAGAGTGTGGGGATATCCGTTGTAGCAAAGTCAAGGAACAAGGAGAGCAGATAAAGTGCCCCGTCCTGTGAGCGGTTGTACGGTCTCTTCCAATGACGCATTACTTGCTTATCGACGAGTCGGGCGCGAAGGATTGAATGGGGATGCTAATGGCAAGTTTGTTGGATTCATACGACTTGTTTGTCTTCCGGTCTCTCAAAACCACTTGAGCGACAGCCGGTATGGGATCTCCTTGACGGATCTCAAACCAGATAGTATTCAAGTTTTCTGCTCTTTTTAATGCGGCGGAACTGAGAACGCGTCGGTCGTCTGCATAAATATCAAGCCAAGTTCTGGACGTGGGGAAGAAGATTCCTTCTTGATCAAAATGAGGCATCTTTTCGAAGAGTTCGTCTGGATAATCGTCCCGGTTGGAAACCCGCATTCGATAACGCACGAATGATCCCTCGGCGCTGGTACTAGATTCGGTTCCAAGAAAAATAAGAGAAGGAGGGGGAAATTCCAGCCGATGCTGGGAATCCTGTAACTGATCGCCTTCAGTCGGTTGAGCAAGCAAATTGACCATCTTGGTTTTATGGACGATGGCACGCTGAGATTCTACCAGATTCCTGTACTGCTCAAAGGTCGGCTCAGGGATTTCGCGGCAAAGCGGTAGCCGTTCAACGGTTCCGTGGTCTGTCTCACAGGCAAAGGCCCCCGTCGCCACCACCAGCACACGTACAGAATCGCCTTCGGCAGGAAGTTCGCGGCTTGCAGCTGGATAGACAAAAAACGACTGGTGATAAACGACTCTGCCATTTCCATTCATCATCGGATGATCGACGACGATGAGGGGAGGTCTGGAAGTCCGGCGCCAAGTGCCATCGATCCACGCAGCATTCGAGCTGAATTGTGGACGCGGCGTAACAATGGCCAATTTATGCACTGCCTCTGGGGCTGTAGGAGGAATGGGTACCACCCGTTTCCTCAGAACTGGGGGCTCTATCGGGAGTAGCTTGTCAACATCGAAGGCATATTTGCCTTTGATTTCCTGTTTATATCGCGTACGCAGACTCAGTTCTGGTGATGTGGAGCCTCCCTTATTTAGTGAAGCGCAACCAGCTAAGCCCAAAGAAATCCAGCTCATTGCGGCTATTCTCAATGTTGATATTCGCATTTTCTGTCTCACTTTCGTTCAGGCACTCTTTAGATTTTTAACATTCACTATTGCACTATTTTTTCTCTTGAGAATCAGCGAGAGATAACGACTGTAAAATATCATTCATTGTCCGCCCGTGCAACGGCAAACATCAGCCAACTGACAGGATGCGAATTGCGCATGTGGGTGTTGGGAGTATGGGCGTGTGGGCGCGAAGCAGGTAGGGCGACGCGCTCCGCGCTAGCCGCGGCAGGTGCCATGAAATGGCGCTACAAAAACGCGCATCGTCCCTGCCTGTCCCTGTCTGTCCCTGTTACCTGCGCGGCGAACCGAGAAAATTCACTATTCTCTATTCATAATTTCTCCTGACGGGCTCTCCGCGCCCGCCGCATTCGCGCCCGCCGCGTTTCGATTCAGGTCGATCAGCAACTCGCGCAGCACGGTAGGGCGGGCTCTCCGAGCACGCCGCATTCCCTTCAAGGGCGCAATCCTTCGCGCCCGCCGCGTCACAGGTCGATTCGGGTCGACACAATCGATCCCCTTCCACACACTCCTACCACTCTTTCGCCCCCCGCCCCATCACTCCCCTCTTCACTCCCAATTCATAATTCAGCATTCATAATTCACCATTCCCCATTCCTCCAGCGGGGTCTGGGGTGCCCCCAGCCTCAACTAAGCTCTCAGCACTTTCTCCAAAGCTCTCAGCACTTTCTTCATTCCCTATTCTCTCCCCCTCCTCGACACGGACCAGTCGATTTTCCGCCATGTTGACCATAGTCTACATACAGACAAAGACTATGCGTGTAATATAGTCTACATGAGTGAAGTCAATACACTGAGCGAACTAGGCAAGAAGATTAGAAAACTTCGAACGGCCAAGAACCTGACACAAGAAGAACTGGCCGCGAGAAGTAAACTGGATCGCAGCTATATAAGCGGGATCGAAAGAGGATTGAGAAATCCTACCGTGGCAACCCTTTGTGACATCGCACGGGTGCTTGGCGTCCCCATAGCGACCTTGTTTGTCTTCACCAAAAATGATCAACAGTCAAATGACTGAGCGTCTTCTCGTAACTCCTCCTTTGACTCACGCTCTTCGACAACCTCGAGCAAGAGATTAAGTAACTCAAACGCTTTTCAACAAATAGCCATATAGCTTTTTCAAGCAACTCAAAGCAACCCAATACTATGTCAATTACCCGTTTCAAATTAGGCGAGCTTTTCTGTGGCCCTGGTGGTCTTGCGTGGGGGGCAAAATGCGCTAAGGCCCAAAACACTAATGGTGACACATATTCGATTAAACATGCATGGGCATCCGACTACGACCCTGACACATGTCGAACATACGCTCACAATATATGTTCCGATAAAACTGATACTGTTGTTTGCGCAGACATCAGAACAATGGATTTGAATAAGGTTGCTTCAATTTCACCTATTGATGCGCTAGCGTTCGGATTTCCATGCAACGATTTCAGCATGGTTGGAGAGCAAAAAGGTGTAGATGGTACATTCGGCCCTCTCTATCAATACGGCGTTGAAATCTTAAAAAAATGTAGGCCAAAGTGGTTTCTTGCCGAAAACGTTGGTGGACTTCGCTCTTCCAACGAAGGAATGACATTTTCAAAAATACTCATGGCTATGTTCGACGCTGGATATTCGATCTATCCTCACTACTATTCATTCGATAAATACGGAGTTCCACAAGCAAGACAACGCATAATTATTGTAGGAATTCGGAACGATATTGACCTCCAATTCAAAATCCCCTCACCAACTCCATACGAAAATATTGACGTGTCATCCAGAAATGCAATCGTAAATCCACCAATTTCCGCTGATGCATTTAACAATGACCTTACAAAGCAGTCGAAAGTGGTTGTTGAACGGCTGACACATATAAAGCCTGGAGAAAACGCTTTCAATGCCAGCCTTCCTGACAACTTAAAGCTGAATGTTAAAGGTGCAAAAATCAGCCAAATCTACAAGCGTCTTGATCCAGATCGCCCCGCTTATACCGTAACTGGAAGTGGTGGTGGTGGCACCCATATGTACCACTGGAGTGAAGACCGAGCCTTGACGAATCGCGAAAGAGCCCGGCTTCAGACCTTCCCAGACTCATTTGAGTTCCTCGGGAGTAAGGAGTCTGTCCGCAAGCAAATCGGCATGGCCGTTCCATGCAGAGGCGCTCAAGTCATTTTTGAGGCCATCCTTAAAACTTTTGCTGGAGTCGATTATCCTTCAATGCGTTCGAATCTTCCGCCTATGCGGCACGTTACTGAAACAGAAGTTGATTACAGCCTGAACCAAAAAAATCTACAACAAGCTCTATTGTTTTATGAAAAAGGAGTGAAGTATGATGCCTGACCTGCTAATTCAGAATCTTTATGAAACAGCACTTATAAATCCTATCTTTAAAAAAACTAGCCTCAACAAACTACTCGTTGTATCAGGATACGCGAGCTCAGCAATGGGCTTTCATCATCTTAATGCTCTCCGCGCAGAAGGAAAACGACCCACAATTGAGTTAATCTATGGGATGGCAAAGTCGGACGGAGTAAAGAAGAGCGACCACGAAGGGTTTCTCTCCTTGGCACGTCAAGATTTTCCGGGGCAGTTCTCTTGCCGGTATTTACGATCTGGGGAACCTGTTCATGCCAAGGTTTATATCTGGTGTGAAGATGATAAACCAATTCTATCCTTTACGGGATCAGCAAACTACACCCAGATGGCTCTCGTCAACTCACAACGGCGAGAAGTGCTAACGGGATGCGATCCACGCAGAGCTTACGACTACTACAAATCCCTTGCGCCTGATGCCCTTGATTGTCAGAACAACCGGATTACGGACTTCATCTCCATCAATCTCAAGGCTAATCGCTTTCTTGAGCAAACAGAACTACCTAAACGATCCAACACTGATGACACAAAGAACCCAATTCACGTTATCACAGATTCTAAATCTCAGTTCATAAACATGGAAAACACCTCTGTTTCGCTCGTTGATAAAAACGGAACTGTTCCGAGACGATCTGGACTAAATTGGGGGCAACGGCCTGAATTGCGGCGAAATCCTAATCAAGCATATTTATCACTATCAGCTGGTTTATGCAGGGCTAGTTTTTTCCCGGAAAGAGGAGTTCATTTCACAGTCCTTACGGACGACAACAAAATCATCCAATGCGTCAGAGCTCAAGATAATGGTAAAGGAATAGAGACTCCGCATGACAACTCCGAAATCGGGTTATACATCCGAAAGCGATTGGGACTACCAGGCGGAGCTCTTGTAACTGCGTCAGATCTGGAGCGCTACGGAAGAACAACCATCGACTTCTACAAAATCGACGATGAAAACTTCTATATGGATTTTTCGAAATAGCACGATATTACACATTTCAAGGAAATCTTATGCAGACATTCTTGGTTAAGGTTACAAAAGAAGAAAATATTAAACTTGTCCTGGCACAACAAACTTTTGTCCAACAAGACATTTATAATTTTGAAGATGAAATCCATGATGGAGACCTTGTTTTTATATACTTCGGAGGTGATTCCGCTCAAGTAACATGGGATATCGGTCTTCGTGCAATTGGCCGGGTTGCTAGAGGCCCACATGACAAAGGCTATAGCACCGAAAAGCCGCGCTATTTTAGAATTTCTGTAGCAGTACTTCACGTGCTTGACGATTCGATTTCACCGGAGTCAACAAAAATTCACGAGAAGTATGCAAAACAAATCTACCATGTCCCTTACGTTGGTGCTAATCACTTCCCAAATCAAGCCATCGCTAAAACCGATTCAGAAGACGCAATTGCCGCCGTCGTTAACGTTTATTGTGAACATGTAAACTCTAAAGAAGAAAGCGCAAACGTTAGGGGTTATTTCCATTTTTCTGATGCTGCGCTATTACGAACTGCAACTTTTGAACGAGAACTAAAATTTAAGGCATGGGTCAAAACTGAAGGTAGAGTGCCAGGAAAATTTGAGGAATACACAAACACAATTAGAAAATTTGGTGAAAAGGTAAACGCCGAAATACCAGCTTACCACTGTGACGTAAACAACTTCTTCGAATATGGCGATCCTGCTATTGTTCAGGTAATTCTTGATGCTCTTAAGAATATTCCGGACTTTATTGCCATCGATAAAAAATCGAATAGCTGGTGGACTTCTCCTATCAACAAGTACATCGCCTTTCTCTCACGAGATGAGGCAAGTGTAGCCGAAGGCGTCGCAGACCCTCCGCCACCCCCCGCTAATCTTAATATGATCGAATTCGCTAACGCCTGCAAAGACATCGGGCTGAAGTTCCCGGACACAGTGGTAACACGCTTCGTCGCCGCTTTGCTGGCGAAGCCGTTCGTGATTCTGACAGGACTGTCGGGATCGGGGAAGACAAAGCTTGCCCAGGCGTTCTTAAGGTGGCTCGTGCCCGTGGCACAGTACCGACTTGTCCCCGTGGGCGCTGACTGGGCAAATAACGAACATCTGTTGGGCTATGCGAATGCACTGAATGAGGCGGAGTATGTGATGCCGGACACAGGTGTCTTGGACTTGATGCTCAATGCCCGAGATAACCCCACGAAACCGTTCTTCCTCATTCTCGACGAAATGAACTTGTCGCATGTGGAGCGTTACTTCGCAGACTTCCTCTCAGCGATGGAGTCGAACGAAAAAATCCACCTCTACAAGGGGGCTGCGCGTCAGGCAAATGGAAAAGACATTCCGCAAGAAATCCAGGTTCCCAAAAACCTGTTCGTTATCGGCACAGTCAATATCGACGAAACAACATACATGTTCTCACCCAAAGTTCTTGATCGCGCCCAAGTGATTGAGTTCAGGGTCAACGCGGACGAGATGAACAGTTTCCTCGAGGCTAGTCCCGACAAAGAGATCGATTTTCCCCTCCTCGACGGTAAGGGTGCCGGCATGGCAGAAAGTTTTCTGAACACTGCGATGGGAAGCTGTCCCGTGCAACCCGGTGCGGCCGATATTCTGAAGACCTTCTTCAACCCCCTTTCGAAAATTGGTGCAGAATTCGGCTACCGTACCGCCAAGGATTTCATGAAGTTCGTAGGGCACTACATGAGTATCGCCCCAGATCCTCAACTGGACAATGCCCTCGATTTTGCCATCATGCAAAAACTCCTGCCCAAACTCCATGGCTCCACGACGAGGCTCAGTCCCGTTCTCGACGAGTTGCTCAAACTCTGCGCTGGCAAATACCTCGTATCTGCAGAAAAGTTGGAACGCATGAGCATGCAGCTCAAGGACAACGGCTACGCAAGCTTCGCCGAAGCGTAGGCTTTACTGGGCATACCCATGACTGAGCCAACAGCATTTCCAGAGTCAAAAATTGAAATCCATCTTGGCGATGGCGTGGTTGTCCAGTTGGCTAGCGTTGATGGCCTGGCTTTTCCTTTGCCGCTTTCGGGTTTTAACCCCAGCGCGAAAGCACAACTGCTCGAAAACCGTCGCTATGAATACTCGGTTGATGGCGGTAAGTTGCTAGAGATTCCTGGGGTTGTCATTCCCTCCCGTCTCGCCAGCGGGAACACGGGACAGCTCGTCACGCGAAACTATGTCGGACATCTTCAACTGAAGGTTATCAAAGAGGGCGGCAGTGTTGAGACTGTGCCACTCGAAGTGCAGTCGTCACTCCTCTGCTATCAGGAAGATTTTAAACAGATGGTGAGCGATCTCGTCAGCGAAGTCGCTGACATCCAAATGCAGATCCGCTCGCCCTCTAGCGGTTGGGTGCGCCCAGGCGAAGAAACCTCGAAGACACGACAGCAGCGCCTCTTCTTCCTGCTGGGACTGATCCGCAGCGAACGCTTCAGTAATGCCGTAAACCGAGTTATTGACTACCCAAACCACGTTTGGGTAGAACAGCGTGAGTCGGGCGACATCCGGCGTCCATGCCGCATTGGCGCTTCGCAAATGCGCTCCCTCGCCTCCGCCGGCAACCGCATCCCCGTGCCCGCGTCATCACCCCTCCACGCGATTCTGCCGAGTCTTCCCAGACGTATCGAATTTTCGAACAAGACAGAGTCCATTGATACGCCCGAAAATCGGTTCGTGAAATTTGCCCTCTCGTTCTTCCGGCATGAGCTTGAGTCTTTTCGGCGTGAACTCGGAGATTCGGCCTCCCCAACGCTAACGTCCGACCTTGAATCCATGGAGCGGACGCTAAACGGATGGCTCGGCAAATCCTTCTTCCGCGAGGTCGGCATGCTCCGCTCCTCGTGCTTCTCAAGCCCGTTGCTTCAACGGCGCGAAGGTTACAAAGAGATCCTTTTGCGCTGGATTCAATACAAACTCGGGTGCTGTCTCGATTGGAATGGTTCTGAGGATGTCTACCATGCAGGACAGCGCGACATCGCCTCCCTGTACGAATACTGGTGCTTCTTCAAGTTGCTAAACGTCGTGCGTTCCAAGTTTGGTGTGAATATCGAAAACACCGCACTCATCGAACTGTGCGATGCGAAGAACGGCGAGCTACCCATGAAGCTGCACCTCAAGTCGGGCAATCTGTGGTGGTGCACAGGCACCTACCAGCACAATGACGTGACGCGACACCTCAATGTTAAATTCTCCTATAACCGAACCTTCGCCAACGACGGTCAGAAGATGGGAGCCGACAAGATGTCGTGGACTCTTGAACTCCGCCCCGACTACACCTTCAGCTTCTGGCCGATTGATCTCTCGGAAGAGGATGCTACAAAACATGACCTTGTCACGCATGTGCATTTTGATGCGAAGTACAAGGCGAAGGAGATGCTTGAGGCTCTTCAGAACGACTCGGTCGACAAATCAGTTGCCGACGAGGAATCGGAGCAAGACCGCAAGAACCGTCTCGACGCGAAACGCATCGACTTAATCAAGATGCACTGCTACCGCGATGCCATCCACAGGACCGCCGGTGCCTATGTCTTATATCCCGGCAAACACGCAGACGGAAAAACATTTCGAGGATTCCATGAGATCATACCTGGCCTCGGCGCTTTTCCGCTTAGGCCCAACGCTGGTGATGAGGGCGAAATTGAGAAGTTTCTCGACAAAGTCCTCGGCGTTCTCTGCGATCGGCTTTCGCAATGGGAAAACTTCACCTACCAAAAGCACAAGACATTCCGCACCGAAATCAAAGATCGTGGTCCGGATAAATACGATGGACTTGGCGAACTGGATATCGATGCAAAACGCATCAACATTGCCGAAGGCCGATTCTCCACCGACTTCCTCTACAAATCCGTACTCTACGGCACGACACATGGCGAGCAGCAGATTAAGTGGATCGAAAAGCATGGCATCTACAATATTCCCGTAGACGAAATCCTTAAACGCGGAATGACAGAGGATGAGGCGAAACACATGAAACGGCTTGTCCTCGTTCCCCCAGCCCGATCCAACGATGATATTGTGACGACCGTCTACCAGGTAGTAAAATTTCTAGGTGAAATCTCTGCCGCCGACATGCAAACTCTCTACGGCTACTACCACACGCCAAAGCGCGAGAAATACTGGCTCTGGAAAATCACACCCTCGCCGAAAGACTCTGCAACAGGAGAAAGTATGAAGGCAGAAGGATGAAGGATAAGGTTGAGACTGCGCCACAAAGACGATAACGAATCTGTCAAAGTAACACGGGAGACATAAACATGCGAACGAACTATGTATTGATCGACTACGAGAATGTGCAGCCGGAGAATCTCACACCTTTAAAACAGGAGATGTTCAAAGTGATGGTTTTCGTCGGGGCCAATCAGACAAAGCTGACGCGCGAGATTGTCTTCGCCATGCAGTCGATGGGACCTCAAGCCGAATATGTCGAAATCACTGGTAACGGATCGAACGCCCTCGACTTTCACATCGCCTACTATATTGGCAAGCTGTCAGCAACCGACCCCGAGGCCTACTTCCACATCATTTCAAAAGATGCCGGTTTCGATCCAATGATTACGCACCTCAAAGCGAAAAAGCTTCTAGTAGACCGAGTCAAGACCATCGAGGAGATCCCACTGCTCAAAGTAAATTCGCCCAAGCCTGTAGAACCCGAAGCTCCTCCACCTCCGGTCAAGGCGTCAACCGCCAAAGCCACAAAGGCATTAACACATAAAGAACGTGTTGCGCTGATATCCGCCAACTTAAAAATGCCGAAAGCAACCACGCCTAAAACCGTCAAAAAGCTTTCTAGCCACATCAACAGCATGTTCGCCAAGACGCTTGCAGAAGACGAGATCAAACGGATTATTCAATCCCTTGAAGATTTCGGCACCATTTCAATCGCAGACAACAAGGTCACGTATCATGAGTAGTAATGATGTGGAACTATTAGGGTGGGTCATCAGTATTGTCGGCGTGTTAATTTTCATCGTCGGCAGCATTCAATTTCTCCGGGCTGCGTATGAGGTCGGATTCTGGTGGTTGATCTGCGTCATTTTCGTGCCGTTGGCTGAAATTTTCTTTTTGATTTTCCACTTCAGCGAGGCTTGGCCCTCTACCAAGAGATGCCTATTCGGGATTCTGGTGGTCGTGGGAGGCACGTTCCTTCACTGGTGACGGGGTCAACTTGAAAACAAGACCGCTTGAGAGAGGGAGTAGGGCGTAAGGCGTAGGGCGTAGTTGAGAGAGGGAGTAGG
>CAZKJH010000042.1:0-27260 GCA_964553035.1 uncultured Lentisphaerales bacterium
AGCGGTCAATGGACTCGAGGAAAATCTCTGCGCCCCAGCGTCTCTGCGCGAGAAACCAAGTTTCAACCAGTCGCTTCACTCGACGCAGACAAGCCGCGCGAGTGAGCTTGACGTTATGCGTCTCAAAGAGGAGCCAGATCCGGGTTCTCCGGGCCGAAGTGCTTCAGCATAACCAACGGATCGGTCAATGATGGGTTTTCGATGCGCACACCTTCCCGTGCAGCGGTCTCGCTGACGAAAAATTCGTCGTGTGTCAACTGCCCGAAGCGGATCATGGTCGGCGCTTCAACTTTCCACGCCCCCATTGTGCCGTGACCCTGCATCATGATCAAGCCATAAGCTGCAGCATCGCGGATCGTTACGCAGCGACCCGGCAGCACGGTCAGCTCTTTGGCGCTGAACGCGTCAGATTTGTAACAAATCCAGTTTTCTACATAGCCGTCGGCTTGCATCGTCTCCAGCGACTGCACGGGTTTGGGCTGCATGAAGCGGTGTTCCGCGAAATGGGGATCGAGATTCAACTCCCAGTCAATAACGTCGAGCAAATGCTCCTCGTCGCCACGCTTATCCGGCGGTGTATTCTTCCACAGCAGCTCCTCCGGTACCACGGCGGTTCCGGCTAGCGACTGGTACATGGCAAAGACATCCGAAGCCTTTTGCGGCTCGTAGGTGCAGAGGCTGCCGGGCGCATGCAAGAGCCCTGTTGGCACATCCCAGCCCGTACCTACATCCAGTCGGTAGGCCTTGGACAGACTCGTGATCTTGTTGTCGCCCTTCGTAAAATTCCTCAGGGCTTGTCGTACTTGTTCACGCGTGGTGCCCGGCTCCAGTCCAAAGAAGGTGTAGGGGAACTGCCCGCCGTGGTTGTTGACCTGTGGCGGGAAATAATAGGCCTCCGGTTTGCCGAGTTGACCGGTCAACCCGGCGAACTGGTCATTGTGGTGAATATGGTGCGGCAGCGGCCCCAGATTGTCGAAGAATTTTGAATACATCGGCCACCGCCCATATTCACGCCACAACCGTTCTCCTATCAATTCGCCTTTGAGTGCGGCAACCGCATCGCGCAGCAGGACTCGTTCGGGCGTTGAACTCTCGCCCAACAGGACCCAGCTCAACCCCTCGTGCGGACTGGTCAGCGGCCCATTGTCGGCTGGCGTGGTTGAAGAGAACCAGCGCTCGTCAATGCCGCCGCGAACACCGCCCAATGCGTAGTAGTCATCCGGATGGAGCTTGATCCGACGCCCCGGTATGCAGAATGAGCGTGGCACCCACGTCGGTGCCAGCCGCAAGATTCCCCGTCCCTGTTCCAATGCCTGCTCGGCGATCATCTCACTATTCATCACTATACTCCATATCTCAAGTAAACCATGCCCAACCATCCTGCGACAACAAGGATACGATTCATTATTTGCTCCAATTTATTTCACAGTCAACATTCTATCATAGCGGTTCATGCAACCCCAAATCATTAGGTTTCCAAGTTGAGGTATCGACATTCGGCGGGTGTCAATTTAATGGGCAACGCGGCGAAGCTGGAGCGTGTCTCAGAAAGGTGACGTGGGCCGATGAGCGGCAGAACAGGGAAGGGCTGGTGAAGCACCCAGGCAAGGGCGATGTTGATCGGTTCGCATCCCTTCTTCTTGGCGAGTTCGATGGCACGTGCCTGCCGTTTAAAATTGGCTTCGGAGTACCATGTGTTGACGAGTGAAGGGTCGTCTAGAAGATCGGGCTGCGCACGTGAGGGAACAAAAAATCCGCGTGCCTGACTTGACCACGGCAAGAGTGCTATCTGCGTCTTCTTTAAGAATGCGCGGGATTTCGCATCGTGTACATGAAGACAGCCGTTCCAGATTGGGTTATTCATTTCAGCCAGTGAGAGGTTGTTGGACAACACCGAGAAACCATGTAGTCCTTTTCGTTTTGCGTATGCGTTGGCTTTGCGTACGCGGTCAATCGTCCAATTGCTCCCCCCGAAGATTTTAATTTTTCCCGCTTTGACAAGATCATTGAGGACATCGATGAATTTGCCGACGGGAATCTCGAGATTGTCGCGATGCATCATGTAGATGTCGGCAGAGTCGAGTCCAAGCCATTTGAGTTGTTCGTCGAGTTGAGCAACGAGTGCATCGGGGTTGCACTTCGGGGTATGAGCGCCTTTCGCGATTACGACGACTTGGTCGCGCACCCCACGAGCTGCGATCCAGCTTCCTAGCAGCATTGAGCGCTCTTGTCCGTAGACATACGCCGTATCGAAGACGTTGCCGCCACGCATGAAGTAGTCGTCGAAGACAGAGGTGACGCAGGGAATGGACGTTTGGTTGTCGACACCCATGACGAGGCGAGAGAGAGGCTTGTCGAGGCCTGGCAGACGCATAGTGGGTGCAATGGCTGAGGCCTTTCGGGTGAGAGGGCGATTGGCAGGCGTAAGTGCCCCAAGGGCTTCGGGCTTCTCTTGGTTGTAGACGAGGCCGATGGCTTGGCGCCACGCGTCTTGTGTGCGGAGATTGCCGAGCGAATCGTCCCACGTCATTGCCGGAGCCTCGGCTTGCTGGAGCCCAGCGAGGATGGCGCGACCGCAGACATCGGCTTCGTAGGCGTAGCTCGTAACGGACGAGGGCAGGTCGATTACTTCTTCGGGCTGTCCATTACGACGGACGATGATGCGACCGTTCATGGTGCCGCTGCGTGCGAAAACGAAGGGGGCTGGCACAATGATGCTGCCTTCGGAACCGAAAATGCGAACGAGGGTCTCTGTTGTGACGGCAATACCCGATCGAATGGTTCCGACGAGACCGTTTTCAAAGGCGAGCGTGCCGACTGCCCAAGCGTCGACTCCTGTCTCTTCCTGCAGCTTGCCGGATCCCGTTACCTGAATGGGGTTGGCGAAGGAACGTCCCATCGAGGCGCCGGCGATGAGCCGGAGGATGGAGGTTGTGTAGCCTCCGATGTCTAAGATACTGCCGCCACCGAGCGCATTATTCCAGAGGCGTGCCATGGGTGAAAAGGTGGAGTTGAAGGTAAACGAGGCTTCCGCGATGGCGAGCGTTCCTATGGTGCCCGTTTTAATTAATTCAATGAGTTTAGCCGTTTGCGGATGGCATCGGTACATATAGGCTTCCATAAGGAAAACCTTGTTGTCGACGGCGGCTTCGAGCATGGTCTGCGCCAAGTAGGCATTGATGGCCATGGGCTTTTCGACGAGGATGTGTTTACCCGCCTCTGCGGCTTTGATTGTCCATTCGGGGTGCATGGGGTGTGGGGTCGCGATATAGACTGCATCGACCTCGGGATCGGCCAGAAGCGATTCGTAACTGCCGTGGGCGTTCAGACCGCCCCATTTGGCTGCAAAGGCGTTGGCATTCTCTTGTGTGCGAGAACCGACGGCTTTGAGGGTGCCGGTTGTTGAGCGAGAGATGCCATCTGCGAAGGCCTGGGCGATAGCACCAGCGCCGAGAATTCCCCAGTTGATTGTTTTTTTCATAGTTTTCTATATGTTCTGTATTCTTGGGTCTATTTAATTGAATCGAATTAAACCTAAATCAACCGTCCTCGGTCCGTGGGGACGGTCTCGTCCCAGAACTTGGGCGGTGTTTCAGCAACGCTGATGTACTGGATGGGCTTTGAGGTGATCTGTTTCCCTTTGGCTTTGATGCCTTTGACCGCAACCTCTTCTTCGGGGCTGAACATCTTCTGCATGATGCGCTGACCCTTGGCAGGTTTGTATTTGATCCAGATGGTCTCCGGTACGCCTTCTGTGAAGATCCGAATCGTGCCGGCATCCGGCATAAGGTTATAGTCGCGGTTCATAATGATGCCACCGAATGAGAATCGCTTTAGGCAACTAAACGGATATTCCTTTTCTGTGTAGATAGCCGTGTAGAGTCGATCGCGATCATAGATGGCGACATAGAGCAGGTCCTTATCGACATACAGCCTATCCTCAGGAGCCGGTACCAGCTTGTAGCGTCCGTCAGGCCAGACGAGAATAAGTTTGTCTAGGGGCGAGCACTTAAAAAGTTCTTCGCCGTTCTTGACGCTGCCACCGAGGAAGCCTGTTTCGCGGTCGTAGTTCATGGCCAGCGTGGTGGCGGTGATCTCGCGGACTTCGATGGCGTTGAAGGTGGTGACTTCGGTGAGTCGGGGAAAGCGTTCAACCGTTTTCTTGATAAGCTTCGTTTTCGCCGTCTTTGGTTTCTTGCCAGACTTGGCGGTTTTTGTTGAGGCATCGTCGAGAATTTCTTCTACTTCGATGTCAATGTACTTGTACTTCTTGATCAGATCCTTGAGGTATTTGATGGCGTAGGGTTTGGGTGTGGCGAGATTTCTTTGGACTTCCGCCATCTCGGCCATGATGGCTTCGAGTTCATCGCGGTTCTTGTTCATGTCATAAAGCGAAATGCGCCGGATACGTACTTGCAGTAGCATCTCGATGTCGTCATCAGTGATTTCGCGGTAGAGTTTTTCCTTAAACGGCAGGAATCCCTTGCGAATTTCGGATTTGATCTGATCGTAATCGGTACACTTTTCGATGCGTTTGTAGATGCGCTCTTCGATGAAGATCTGTACGAGGGTTTTCTCTTGGCGTGAATCTTCGAGTTCGCCAAGGCGGATGCGGAGTTCTTTCTCGAGCAGGATCAGCAGTTGGGCGACGTTGGCGCGTAGCACTTCCGAAACAGAGCGTTCACAGGGGCGATAGTTCTCGATTACCACCATGTGGGTGGTTACTTTGTTTTCGCATTTAGTAAAGGCGTAGATCGCGTTGATCGCTTTCTCTAAAGAGGAGCCGGCGACGAGGGTGATGATGATCTCGACCTTGTCCGCCGTGGCGTCTTGGATCGCTTTGACAGGAATTTTTTTGCGGCGTGCGGCGTCTTCAATTGAGGCGATAAGCGTTTCGGTTGTCTGTCCGAAAGGGATTTCTGTAATAACCAGCGTGTTGGGCCCCTGTGGGACGATGCGGGCGCGGATGGTGATGCGGCCAACGCCATCGTCGTACTCGGAGACATCCAGCAGACCGCCCGTCAGGAAGTCGGGGAGAATTGAGAACGGCTTGTTTTGGATGATGGCGATTTCCGCCTCCAAAAGCTCCATGAAATTGTAGGGGAGGATGAGCGTGGAGAGGCCCACCGCAATGCCTTCAGCACCGAGCATCAGCAATAACGGCAGCTTGGAAGGCAGGAGGAGCGGCTCGTGGTTTCGTCCGTCGTAGCTGGGGATGAAATTCGTTGTCTTCTTGTTGAAGATTTCATCGCGGGCGAGGGGCGTCAAGCGGCATTCGATGTAACGCGGTGCGGCCGCGCCGTCGCCGGTGTAAATGTTGCCGAAGTTCCCCTGGCCTTCGATCAGGTACCGTTTCGTCGTGAGATTAACGAGCGCTTCACCGATGGAGGCATCGCCATGCGGATGGTACTGCATGGTGTGACCGATGATGTTGGCCACTTTGATGAAACGCCCGTCGTTTTTTTCGAACAGCGAATGCAGGATGCGTCGCTGTACCGGTTTGAGGCCATCTTCGACAGTCGGGATCGCGCGGTTGCAGATGGTGTAGGAAGCGAACTCTAGGAAGTTGGCATCCATGATACGAGCCAGAGGACCGCTTGAGGCGGGAGCGAAGATGACTGGCAGGGGCAGAATATCTTCATCGTGGTCATTCTCAGGATCAGGAATATTGAAATCGTCATCATCGCTTCTGGAAGGCGTTTTGCCGACGGGTGGTTTGCCTGTGGAGCCGCTGTCGGATGCAGCACTCGGAACGGGTGCTTTCATTTCTAGTGTGCTTGGCCCGGGAGGGGGCGTTGAATCGTGTTCAATGGTCGAAATGGTCTCGCCATTCTCGTCCATGATAAACAGCTCCTGCGTCATTCGGCGTGGGGGTGGAATCACGTGCTTCTTCTTGCTCATGATATCGCCTCCAGGTCAATGACGAGATTGTCCATGATGTATTGGCGGCGTTCTCTTGTGTTCGTTCCCATGTAAAAATTGATGGTATCGAGGAGATGCGTGTCGCGAGAAATATCGACGGGGGTGAGCCGCATGTCATCGCCGATGAAGTTTTTAAATTCGTCCGTATTCACTTCGCCAAGACCTTTAAAGCGCGTGATTTCAGCTTCTTTGCCACACGTGGCAATCGCGTTGACGCGCTCCTCATCGGTGTAGCAATAATAGGTGTCAGCCTTCTTCTTGGAATTGCGTACCCGGAAGAGCGGTGTCTCTAAAATGTAGAGATGTCCCTCTTTGACGAGGCGTTCGAAGAACCGCATGAAGTAGGTGATCATGAGATTGCGGATGTGAAGGCCATCGACGTCGGCATCGGTGGCGAGGATCACTTTCTGGTAGCGGAGGCTATCGATGGTGTCTGCGATGTTGAGCGCGCACATGAGATTGTAAAGCTCTTCATTCTTATAGATCGCATCGCGTTTGAGGTCGCAGGTGTTGAGCGGTTTGCCGCGCAGGGAAAACACGGCCTGTGTGTTGGGTGATCGCGCCTGGGTGAGGGTTCCGGCGGCGGAAAGGCCTTCGCAGATGAAGATCATCGTGTTGAGGCCCTTGCCCTTGGCGACATCGAGGTGTTCCTTGCAATCCTTGAGCTGTTTGATGCGAATCGAGATCGCCTTTGAGCGTTCCCGAGCGGTCTTCTTGATGTTGTTCAGCTCGCGACGCAGGGTTCGCGTATCCTCGATCTTCTCGACCAGTTTTGTGGCGATGGCAGGATTGCGGTTGAGCAGTTCGATGACCGCCTGCCTGATGCTGGCAACGAGCTCAGAACGAATTTCGGCGTTCCCGAGCTTGTTCTTCGTCTGTGATTCAAACACAGGATCCTTGAGCTTGATGGCCACGGCTCCGACAAGGCCTTCGCGGACATCGTCACCATCGAACTTCGATTTCGGGGAGTACTCGTTGACCGCTTTCAGAATGCCTTCGCGAAACGCGGAGAGGTGGGCACCGCCATCGCTCGTATGCTGACCGTTGACGAAGGAGAAATACTCTTCGGTAAATCGGTTTGTATGGGTAAAAGTGAACTCGAGAATCTTATCCTTGTAGTAGAGCGGCTGGTAGATCTTCTCGAATTGAACCTCGTCGTTGAGTAAGTCGAGCAGGCCGTTCTCTGAACGGAATGTGACACCATTATAAACAATGGCGAGGCCGGAGTTGAGGTAGGAGTACAAGCGCATGCGGCGCTCGATATGCTCCTGATGGAAATCGAAGTTTTTGAAGATTTGCAGATCGGGTTCGAAGAGAATTTTCGTGCCGTTGCGTTCGGTGGTTTCACCTTCCGTCTGCTCGATCAGCACCCCGCGTTCGAAGCGAACCTCGGCATAGCGACCGTCGCGAATAGAGCGCGCTTTGAAGCGCGAGGAGAGGGCGTTGACCGCCTTTGTGCCGACACCGTTCATGCCTACAGAGAACTGGAAGACATCGTCGTTGAACTTACCCCCCGTGTTGATTTCTGAGACGCATTCGCGGAGCTTGCCCAGCGGAACGCCGCGGCCGTAGTCGCGGCAGGAGACGATGTGACCCTCGAGGGTTACCTCAACCCGCTTTCCGTAGCCGGAGATGAACTCATCGACTGCGTTGTCGAAGACTTCCTTGAGGAGGACGTAGATGCCATCGTTATAGTCGGTGCCATCGCCGATTCGTCCGATGTACATACCGGTTCGTTGTCGGATATGTTCGAGGGGTGAAAGCTGTTGAATCGCGCTCTCGTCGTATTGACGTTTGGTTTTCGGCTTCGGATCTGTGTCTGTCATGTTGTTTTGAGGCAAAAAGATAATGATTCCGCTGGGCGTAGTATAAGATCCCCTTCAAAAAGTGTTTCGGGACGGCGGCCCTAGTAGGCGGTGTAAATTCTCATTAAATTGTAGCACAAATCAAAAAAACAGGAAAGAGAGGGTTTTGGGATGGCTAAAGAGCACATTAAAATTCAATAAAGTTGAAGGTTGAATCGCATCCAAAGGCGGTGACGTGAGTTGGCCGATTTCCAGTCGATCCTGAGAGTTTCTGTTTTATTAGTTGAATTATTTTGTTGGAATGTGGTAAAATCTAAATCGATTTAGAAAAACACACTCTCAGAGAATTCTGATTATGGCTTCTTTACAGGAAATTGCGACCGCTGCCGGTGTCAGTACTGCCACCGTTTCTGTGGTGTTATCCAACAAAAGTCAACAGGTAGGAATTTCAAAGTCGACTCAGGCTAAGATTCGCAACCTGTCGAAGGAATTTGGTTATAAACCTCATCTCATGGCCCGTGGGTTGCGGACTGGCCAGACGTACACCATCGGGCTTTTGTTCAATACACCGCGAGAATTAATTTATGCCGAGCTTCTCTCGGAAATTCAGGCACTGCTTCGACCTTATGGGTATGGGAGTATTTGTGCGTTTTGGGAGGATGAAGCCAGCGCCGTCGATGCGTTCCTTGAGGTCAGCACCCGTGGTGTCGATGCCATCATTACGAGTCACGATGACTTGTCTCTGATCCCAGCCAGCATCCCAACGACGCTCATCTTCCAACAAGATGATTCCCATGACAGCATAAATTACGACGTGGCCGCCTCAACGAATTTAGTGGCTCAGTATCTTTTGAATCTCGGTCATCGAAAGTTGGGCATTGTTGATTTAAATAGAGAAACTCGCGAGCCCTTGCTGATGTCTGCTCTTGGTCCGCTACTTCCAGAAGTAACCGTGCAATGGACTTGTCAACCGATGCTGAATTATCTGGAAGGTGCGAAGCGTTGTTTGGCTGAAATTTTCGATTTGCCTGTCGCGCAGCGACCTACCGCTTTAATTTGTAGAAACGATACGGTGGCCATGCTTGCAATCTCTGAAATTCGAAAATTTGGTCTGCGAGTTCCTCAAGACATTTCGGTTATTGGGGCCGATGCTGTTTTTTTTGGGATGTTGGCCAGTCCTCCGCTGACCTCTATTGGTGTCTTGCCGCGAGAATTGGCGGCTCAAGCCGTAGAATTGACGATCAGCCGGTTGAAAACCCCCGACGCACCTTTTCAGAAGATCATTTTAAATTCAAAAATTCTTGAGCGCGAATCGTGCTCACCTCCGAATGGTTAACAGACCCAAACAAAAAATGATACATCACCAAAAAAACATTTTTAGTCTTCTCCTTGGATGCTTGCTTGTGACGCTCTCACCTGCAAGCATCTATGACTCGCCTAAAATACCCCCGCCAAAACCGGTTGTAACCCCCACACCTGTTTTTGCTCCGAGCATTTACGGCGTCCCGAAAGTGCCTTCTGCAAAACCGATGATAGACTCGGACTTGAGTACCGGTAAGCAAGACGCTTATGTGCCGAAGATCGTTTTGGAGCCCGTGGGGTCGAACCCGCGTGGTAACAAAATGACAGCGAAAGAGTTTGCGGCGAACACTGCCAAATGGGGAGACCTTTATACGCGCTATATCAAAGGCTATCGTCCAGATTATCGAACAGTCCCTCTCGGGCCGCCGACCCCAGGTCGCCTTGTAAAACCCCTGCCGTTGGCTCTACAAGGAAAGGCATCGGCGGAGATCCTCGTTGACCTCACTCCTGCTTTGCACAAACCCGAGGTAACGCTCAAACGCAAAGACTATCCTGCCGAAGTGGCCGTTATGCGGAATACGGGCCACACCATCGTGGGTCACGCTGCCGAAGAACTAAAGTATTGGCTCGACACGCTCACGGGTGCAGACATCCCGATCGTCTCCCGTCCTCGCGGCGCACGAACGCAAATCTGTGTGGGTGCCAACTTCGCTCAGCAACTCTTTGCGGCTGACCTTACTAAACTAGGCACCGGCGAGGCTCTCGACGGGTTTGCGATCCGAGCCAGAGGAAACACCGTCTATATCTTTGGGGCGACGGCCAAGGGGACGTTGAACGGTGTCTATGCGTTTATCGAAAATAACTCCGACCTGATCTGGGCTCACGGATTTTCTGATCTTGGTACTGTCTACACCGTCAACCCCAACTTATCGGTTGTTTGGGCCGATGGCCTGGAGGTTCCCGGCACGATCCAGCGCGGCTGGCTGGGGCACTACACCGAGGAAGAGGGAAAGCCTTCCCCGTTCTGGATGTGGCAGATGCGCAATCGATGCAACTTCGTTGTGGCATCCGGACCTTCCCCGAAGGTTGCCGATTGGGGCTGCTGGCGTGAGGCGGGCGGTCATTGTCTCGGAACCTTTGCCCCGGTTCGTGACAAGGATTTTTTCCCACTGATCAAGAATCCCGAAACGGGTGCGCTGGCCAAGCCTGAAAAGATTGAGCACTATCAGCATTGCATTTGCATGACGCATCCCGATCTGCCACAGCTCTATGCGGATAAGATGGTTGAGTATATCAAAGACATTAACGCTCAAGTTCCAGACAAGCCGTTGAACGCTTTCCGATTGGCGATTGAAGATCCCGGCCCAGAGAAAGAATATGGTGTTTGCTACTGCGAACGCTGCCTGCTCCCCATCCGTCTTCCCGATGGCCAGACGATTCCTTATCAGCATGCCGCGAAAGAGGGGTTGACCTTCCGTTCAACCCAGTTTTACCTCTTGCTCGAGCCGATTGCTCGTGCTGTGGCTAAGGAGTTTCCCGACACTCGGTTTAGCACTTATGCGTATCTTTTTACCTCCGAACCTCCTCCTTTCCAAACCAGTGTGCAACCTTGGCTCTCTCCTTGGGGTGGGGGCGGACAGCTTGGCCACCGCGATTATAAACATCCAATCTTCATGGGTGAACCCGGTTGGGGAAGCAATTGGCGCTGGTGGCAATGCGCCTACCAGTGGAGCCGCATGACCGACCTCGTCGTGTTGCGCGACTACAACGGCGTACTGAGTAACGGGCGCCCCTTTGCCGAAACGCTTTCTTGGGATGTCCGTGCGCTGATCTCGCTGGGTGTTCGTCGATTCACCAATGAATCGGCGCTCAATATTGCTTTCCTACAGATGGACTTCTGGGTCGCCAACCGCATTTACTGGAACCCCGAGGCCGATGTTGAGGAGCTACGAAAAATTTATATTGAGCGAACGTTCCGAGAGGGAGCACCAGAGATGGCTCATTTTTTCGGCGAAATCCGCGACTGGTGGTACACGCAGTCGGGACCCGAACGCGAAGATTACGTCAACCTCGGCTGGATCATCGACCGCATGGGCCAGGAGATTCCGCTCCACCAGAATCTCCTCCGTGCGCTAGCGCAGGCACGTCATCCTGTGGCTCGTGCGAACATTGCCCGTTTGCTGCGTACGTATGAGCACTGGTTTAATCTCAACCCCGAGGGCGGCACGGTCGATGCCATGCTCGCCAATGCCAAGTTGGGGCGATATGTGCGCCATTCGACCTTTGCCCACGAGGGCATACCGGTAACCGTCAGCTATCTCACATTCGCTTCCAGTGCGCCGCAACTCAGCGCCAATTTGCTCTCAGATGCCGACGTTCAAGCCGCCGACTTTAACGGATGGACATTTTCGATGCGTGTGCGGCCTATCGGTTCGGCAGCCGCCGCTAACTTTTCAGCACCACACTTGAGCTTAGGCAACGGGAGTGAGGGCGATCCTACCTCAGGTTGGATGCCGCCGGTTGCTCCTGAGCGGCAGAAGGATGGCTCTTATCTCTACACGTGCCAAATCCAAGCCGTTCCAGGGGTTTCCTTTGTCCCCGGAAAGTTCTGCCATGTCCGCCTGGAATATCCAGAAGGCGTTTGGCGTGAGCCAGAGGGGTACAAGCCGGAGTTTGCGCTTTATAAGATGAGCCTCGTTGATCCGAATGGCAAAGCTTACGCCATGCCGTCGTTGACTGCATGGCGCGGCAATAAGGCGCGCGCACGCTACTTCGAGGGCGGGGAAATGGGAGACAAGTAGTTTGGAGAGAGGGAGTAGAGTGTAGTGCGTAGGGAGTAGTTTCCGCTGGGGACACCCCAGGCCCCGTTTGGAGAGAGGGAGTAGGGCGTAGTGCGTAGGGAGTCAGTCTGCAAGTATGAAGTGTGAATGATGAATGATGAAGAGGGAGAAAAGCACTGGTCTTAAAACGTTATCGCGAACTTTGTTGCGACCGTTGTTGAAAATTGATGAAAAAAACATGAAAAAGCAAAACGCTCAATTTAAGCAGGCACGTTTTAGGGTCTTTGGAATCCTTGTGCTACTGGCTTTGTCCGGAACTGTGCAAGCAGATCTACCTTCTGGTTATCGGTATGTTTCGGCTACCGGTGCGGACAGTGCGCGTTATGGAATCGGGCATACGAATTTGCAGGATGCTGTGGATGCGTCTAATCGGGGCGATACGGTCTGGATCGAGGATGGCTTTGTCTGTGACACAGGCGGAAGACATGGCAACCGTATTGTGATCAGTAGAAAGATTACCGTGCGCAGCGTGAGTGGAACGCAAAAGAATGCAGCCGTGATCGTCGGCGCTCACCACGAACCCGGCGTAACCGTTCATGGCACTCGATCGATCCGTTGTCTCTTCGTCAATGCCACCGCGACCCTCATCGGCTTGCAACTAACGAACGGCGCTGCTTCCAATGGCGGCGGAGCCTTTATGGTCGAAAGCGGAACTCGCTCGACATTCTCGAACTGCGTGTTTGTCGCCAACAACGCGGCTAACAACGGTGGCGGACTCTATGAGGGCAGAGCCGAGCAGTGCCATTTCACGGACAACGAAGCCCGTGCAGGAGGCGCTACTTTTGGCGGCACTTTATCCGACTGCACCATCGTCAGCAACCGTTGCTCTTGGAGTGGTGGGGGAGTGGCCAGTGCTACGCTCAGTCATTGCCTGTTGGCCTTCAACACGGCGACTCAGCAGAATGGCGGCGGTGCGGCGGACAGTGTCTTGAGCGATTGCGTGCTCACGGGAAACAGTTGCGCCTATATCGGTGCCGCAATTTTCGGGGGGACAGCCTTGCGCTGCACGATCACCAACAACGCGAACGGCCGTATCAGTGGCGGTGTCATTTCCGATTGCGTCGCAACGCAATGCTTGATTAAGGACAATACCTTCGACGCTTATGGCGGCGGTGTTGTCAGAGGCGGACAACTGATTAACTGCCTCGTGACCAGCAACAAGGTTTCGAATAGCCAAGATGCCGCCAGCGCCTACAAAACGCAAATTTTCAATAGCACCTTGGCCGATAACAGCAGTGGCAGGGCGGCTGTGGGTTGCACCCTGATCAACTCCATTGTTTGGGGCAATCCTGAGGAAAGCCTCAATAACAACGCGACAAACAGTTGTATCGTCGCATCGGCTGTGTTGACGGGCGAGAAAAACATTGACGGTGATCCGCTATTTGTCGGTACCGGCGATTGGCCTTACCGCCTCAGCGAATCGTCCCCTTGTGTGAATCAAGGCATGGGGGGCTTTGCGTGGATGCAACCTTCCGACCCTGACACGCGTGGTTTCGATTTGAGCGGCCGTGAGCGGGTGATAGGCCCAGCAGTCGATTTGGGTGCATTCGAATACAAGCCATAAAAAAAGTAAACCTATCCATTAAGCTCTCTAATCTGATAAAAACAACACTGATCAATAACCCTGCAAACCATGAATAAGACGACGCATTCTTTTCTTAGTTTCCTGCCTGTGATATCCGCGAGTGTCGCCATGGGTGTTAACGCCACAGTCGCGCCGCCCTCCGCCGAACACGGAACCATGCCACCTGCGGTCTATCTCGAAAATTACTATGCGCCGCCACCTGATTTCGTGCCGCAGTGCGCAATCTCCGCCTACACGCTGAACACGCGTGTACCCGATTATTTCTGGCTCCGTTACGACGGGGCATACGCGCTTGCGCTCCGCATCCGTCCGATTGCGAAGGAAAAAATTGAGCAGCAAATCGCGGCAAAACTCATCAACCCCTCGAAGATCGAAAGCGCCCTCGCTTTCTCGGCCGATGCCGAAAAGGACGAAGCCGCCCGTTCCATCATCATTCAAACGCTCAACGCGCCAGCAGATGATTTGATTGAGCTTTCCTTCAAGATGAAGGCAACGGCACGCAATGCGGGCGCGAACTTGAAGCTCATCGCCAATGGCATCACGACACTCCTCACTGAGAAGCATGAGGATCCTGAGACGAAGTGCCTCGACGGATTTAAGGCGTACAAAATCGCCTTTGCAGCTAGGAAGGGTGCCGTCTTACGCGATCTCCAGATCGTCGCCGATCCTGCAATCGCCCCTGATTTTACTCAGGAATATGTGATTCTTGATCTGATGTTCCGTCGCAACGAGACCAAAGCCCGATTTACTGACTTGCCACAGCGCCAGTGGGTGCGCAAGCAGGCATTCGATGAGGATCGTTCGTTGACTGTGTCCGACGGAATCGCTGATATTCGTGCCTTCGTTGATGCGAATCCGAAAGATTTCCAAAGTCTGGATTTGCCAATAATAGGCCATGAGCTACGTCCGCAAGCCGAAAAAGACTCGGATGGTGGCTATAAGCTGGAGCAGGTCAAAGTACCGATGAACGGCCAAGACGTGGACGCACTCCGTATCACGCTGACGCACGGGCCGCGCTGCTATCTCAAGTTCCCCATCGCGTTTGATGCTACGGATTACAACACGATGACCCTTTTCGCGCAAATCAAAGTGCCGGAAGGTGTTCGTCCTGTTCTGGGTGATAATAAGCCGATGCTGTGGGGCACCGATGCAAGAAAGCTGAATGAGCCTTTCGATACGTTCGGTATTGGGCTTTATAGCGCCACGCACGATTTTGAGGATTGGGGGTGCTGGGGCGTGATGCAGGCGATGTTTACGCAGAACCTCGAGCTCGGTGCTCAAGTGCCGGAAGGCTGGCGTGTTCTTGCCTACGACATCATCAACAGTGACCCCTGTGGAAACAAGAGCGCATTCTATCCAAAGCTCACGCACTGGACGTTCTACTACGATAACAAGAAGATTCCGGAAGGCAAAGAGGTTGTCATCACGATTGCCGCGCCAAAGGTCACCCGCAACCTCATGTTCGCGGGCGGCGATATTCCAGCCTACAAAAAATTTATGGCAGAGCGCCCGGAATGGCAGCTCGTTAACAAGGCCTTGGGTAAAACGGTACTCGACGCGCCCACGACGAATCGCCTGGATCGACCCATTCGGGTTATTGCCAACCACATTCCCCAGGGGACGATCTATGTTGATCTGGAGGGAATAAAGCCAGCCTACCATGTTGTGGTTAATCGCGCGGTTAAACAAATGGTCGACCTGCTCGGTCAGAAGTATGGCACGAGCACTCCGGTTCCGGTGATCGAGACGCGTCCGCCCAAAGGCGTTGCGAATGCGGTGATCATTGGCGGTCAGGCGTTCCGAGAGGTTGATTCCCAGGTTTACGATGCTGACAGGAACGCACTCGCAGGCACCCCTGGGTGTGCGATCCGTTCGGACGGGGCCAATGTTTACATCTATGCAGCACCGTTCAATTTTGCGGGACCTGCCCGTGGATTGGCCAACGGCATCTACACCTTCCTCGAAAACAACACGGATATCATCTTCGCCACTGCAGAAGATAAGGATGCGGAGGGTGCTGGGGCTGTGTTCGATGTGTCGCCCTCTGGGGATTTCGACATCGTCTGGGGTAAAGACTACTGCAATATTCCTCCGCTCAAGGTTTGGGGAGTTTCTGGTGTGCCCCAATGGCACAGCGACCGCAATCGTGGCGCGCGCACGAGCGTTTGGGGCAACTGGGAATATGCTGGTTATCGTGGCCGTTCCTGCAACCATTGGTGGGGCTACGGCACAGGGTCGGACGGACAGAAGGGTGAGCCCAACGAAACGTGGGGGATTGGGGAAGACGGCAAGCCGATGCTTCCCGGCTGCTACACCGGGCACCCGTGCCTGATCCGCGTGCTCGAAAAGGCCAAGGAAGATTACGTGTACAAGTCCGGCTTCAGTCCGGTCAGTGGCCAGTATCCGGCAGGGGAAGGTTTTGCGTGGAATTCGTACGATGTCCATGGCTTATGGGTTGAGGACACCCTCAAGGTGTGCCAGTGCGCTGAATGCGCGACGCAGATCCGGCTACCCGACGGGTCTCTCGTGAAGCGCAACGAGCATGAGTTTCTCTCTACGCAATTCTATGCCAACGGCTGCGCCATGATCAACGCCGTAAACGTGTATGCGAATCGCAATGCTCGGATTGAATCCATTGCCTATTTCTGGATGACACCTGTTCCGCGAATCAACATTTCGCGCAACTACAACGTTCGTTTTTGTCCCTACATCCGCAAGGACTACTTTCAGCCGATCTATGCGCCGATCAACGATACGTGGTGGCGCGAAATGTCACGCTGGAGCCAAATGGACGTCTCGACAGCGATGTACGAATATTTTTTGTGTATCCAAGCTCGTCCGTGGGCCGATGTGTTCAAATACGATTTGACCATCGAAACGAAGCACGGTTTGGATGAAGCCATCTTGGAAGGGGATAATAGCCCGCTGGCGATGATGGAACGCTGGGTTATTACGCGACTGATGTGGGAGCCAGCACTTGAGGTGGCCGATCTACGCGAATATTTCTTGCGCCGCACGTTCCGTGAGGCCGCACCCGACATGGAGCAGTTCTTCGAGACGTTCTACAGCCTTATCTATCGCGACTATGCGCCTTATAAACCCATGGAGTTCGAGGATCTGAATGATTTCGGGCATCTTGTGCTGCGGACAAAATCGACGAAGAATTCAAGTCGCACGGTAGCGGACGACCTCACCGCCAACCTTGACGCTGCCGCCAAAAAAGTTAAGAACGCTGAGGCTGCACGTCTGCTTGTGCGTTTTCGCGAAACCTGGGATGCTTACATGGTGGGTGCACGCAAGTATGAAGCGAGTGGGACGGGGAAGTGAGAATGAAGGTAAAGAGCTTTTAATTATGACACAGTTTTTATGGAATGGAGATCAAATAAGGATGAAAAAGACAGCGAATTTTTGGCGATATTTGCATGCTCAAAAACAGACGTTTTTTAGCCTAACCACTTGCTTCTGTATGGGTGCTCTAATCATACAAACCAGCAGTGGGGAAGAACTTGACAAGGAACCTACTCCGCAGAAGCCAACGGGAGAGGTGTTGATAGACCTTGGCTCGCCTGTCGTCGGGAAAGGGGAAGACATCCCCATTACATCAGAAATGATCGAGGTTACCTACACGGGAGAAAAGTACCAAGGCTTTAAGATGGTGATGCAGCACAGTGCCACGTCGTATGCTGCGGCTATAATTAAGTTGGGTGCAGTTAATGGGGAGCAGTACAACACGCTGCAGTTTAAGATGCGCTTTGAGACGGCAAGCGGCGACGCAAACAAGTTTGGAATTCGGGTGATTAATATAAAGGGAGACTGGGTCGGAACCAGTTCTCATAAACATGCAAAGGACTTGGGCGAGGGTTGGTATCAATTCTCTTGGGATATGGTGGGGCAACCCGATCATGGCACCATGAACATGTCGGGACTGCGAGAGATTCAGATCATTTATAATTTTGAAGGCGTACCGGAAGGGAAGACGGACGTGCTTACGTTGATTGATATGAAGGTTGTTTCTGGCCTGAGTGTGTCTACGGGCGATCCGGTACTTTATCAGCAATGGAAAACGTATATTTCTAATTATAAACCAGATTATAGCGATAGCTCAGCGTACTTATTGCCGCCGGAAACCGGATGCATTGTCAAGCCGCTGCCACTGACCAAAGATGGAAAAGCCCTCAGTAAAATTGTGGTGCCGCAAGAGGCCTCGGAACCCCTTGCGCTGGCTGGAAAAGAACTGCAACACTGGCTTAAGGAAATCAGCGGCGCGAACATTCCGATTGTCACGATGCCCGATAATGGAAAGGATGTGAGCATATTTTTGGGTTGTCAATTCGCAACGGGTAAATTCGACGACGATATCGCCGCATTGGGCGAGGGCGATGGTTTCGCTGTGCGCGCACAGGACAAGACGATCTACATCTTCGGTGCGACAGACAAAGGGACGCTCAACGGGGTGTTCGCCTTTCTGGAAAACAATACGGATATTATCTGGCCACGGCCTTTGCAGGAATTCGGTGCTGTATTTACCAAGAACCCCAGTGTTAGCGCCGTATGGGCCGACGCGCGGGAAATACCAGGGACACGGTTGCGAGGCTGGGGAATCGGATGGCGCGACGAAGCCCATCTCTGGGCCGTTAGAAACCGGAATAATTTTTTGAACCCCGAAGGCATTGGGGTCAGAGAGTACGCCGAGCAACAGCATGCTCTGGGGAATCATGTCCATTTTGGCGGAGGGCACAATATTGGTTTCTATCTTGGAAAAAACCCCGATTTTTATCCGATAATCGATGGAAAGAAGCCAGAAATTTTTAATATCTGGAAACACCAGCCTAACTTTACCGCACCCGGGATTGCGGATGCCGTGGCCTCGAACATGGTGCAACGCATCAAAGACGTCGTTCCTGCTTACGTCGATACTGTCACCATTCACATTGAAGATAACTGGGGGCTGAGCACGGATCCCAAATCGTTGGAGCCGATCACATTGCCCGATGGTTCTAAAATCGGCCCAGCAGATCCAGCATTTCGCTCGACTCAGTTTTTTATCTTCATGAACGAAGTCGTCAAGAAAGTCAATGCGGTTTATCCGGATATGAGGATCGAAACATACGGTTACTTCTTCACCGCAGATGCCCCAAAGGTGCCGGTTGATCCCCATCTCAGCATTCTGTTCTGCCCTTACCCGCCCAAAGACTACCGCACGCCGTTATATTCGCCCATCAACGACGTATGGTGGCAACAACTAAAGGCGTGGTCTAAGGTAACGCCGAATGTGTTGATCCGCGAGTATATCGGAATCTTTAACGGTTTTCGCCCGCTCGCCGAAGTGCAAGCCGCCAACGTAAAAAGTTTTCAGCACTATGGCATTAAGAGTTACACATCCGAAATTTTTACCGATGGTGCCAATATCTTTCATGGCAAATTAAGTCGCGGTGACGATGGCTGGAATTTTCTTGCTCAAGAATATTGGGTGGTCAACCGCATCTATTGGAATCCTAATCAGGATGTGGAGCAGCTCCGTAAATATTTTATTCGCCGCACCTATCATGAGGCTGCGCCGCAGATGGAGAAATTCTTTGGTATCATCCGTTCCCAATATTTCAGCGAAACGGCGCAGATGGGATTTGTCGACGCTATTCCATTTATGAATCAAATTGTAATTAAGCCCGGTCACGAAGAAGAGTTGCGTCAGCTTTTGACAGAGGCTGCCGCTGTCGCCAAGAATCCCACATCTCTGGGTCTGATAACGCTCCTACGCAGCACGTTTGACCGATGGGCGGCAGAGACGAAAGATCCGAAACCGGCTCCCAGTAACGCGCCGTTCAAGGTCACGAATACGGATCAATTGCTTTATGGCTGGATGCCACATGTTGACTGGGAAGCCAAAATCCCAGTGTGGGCTGCGGCCACCTTTGTCAACAAAGACGGCAGCCCCATTCCCGCAGTCCGATTGACGCTACATCCTGAACGCAATCTCAAAACCGATTTTAAGATTGTTAATCAATGTGAACCCGGGCTGTTGGGAGTTCAAAGCGGCGATATTTTTGCATTCACCATAAACCCCGTTACTGAAGGCGTGAGACTGGATCCAGCGCAAATCAACCTAACCGTAACCGATCAAGGTTGGCTATGGTTTCAAGCCCCTTTATTCGCAGTTGAAAACAGGCCGGATGGCGGCCTTAGGGTTAGCTGGAAGTTGGAGTCTCCCGCTGGCGCAGCCAAACCCTTCGACTTTGCACAACTCAAGGAGTTGGCTGTTACGATTCCCAAAGCAACGTTTGAAGGAACAAAGCATGAAATAGTTTTCTATCTGACCGATTGGTCCTTGGGACGTTTTTGAACAACATGGAATGCCTCCCTTGCTGTTGCACGCAAGTTTGAAGGGAACCACACGGTTAGAATGAATGGATCTAGGTCTGACAAGTCTGACAGGGGCAGAGACGCGAGTTCAAGCACAATGAGAAAAACTGGAAGCTATAAACGAGGAGTGAAACATGAAGAAACAAAACTATCGATTCACGCAGATCAGTTGCAGAGTCTTTGGAATTCTTGCCTTCATGACTTTATCGGCAACGCTACAGGGGGCGAATATTTGCCCCTGAGCTCGGCATTTGTGATAAAATAATTTTCAGTTTACGGTGAAATGGGAGACAAGTAATAAAATGGATGAAATCAATAATGCGATGAAACTGGTAACCATTCTACTGCTTAGCACCTTAAGCGTTCAGGCTAGTCCGAACACAAACGTGGTGGTCATGCTTGGCGATTCAACAACCTTGTCCAGTCGTAGCAGTCCGGGAGCAAAGCTCACAGACTGCGTACAGTCCTACCTCACAGAAGAACGCCTGCAGGTAAAGGTCGTCAATTCTGGTGCGGGAGGCGATACGGCGAGGGGCGGTTTCGGACGATTACAGCGAGACGTGTTTGCGCACGACCCTGCGGTGGTAACGATTTCGTTCGGCCTGAATGACACAGGATACCTGACTCCGGATGAATTTCGGGAGTGTATGGAAAATATCCTGCAAAGCATTCAGAAAAACTCAAAGGCAAAAATTTTGTTGATAACGAGTACTCCCTTTGTTAATGACCGGCATGTTTGGGGAGAGAAATTTCGTGACAAAGGTGGGTTGGATGAATACATGGACAGCAATATTTGTATTGTCATGCGGACTCTCGCCAAGAAGTACAAGGTACCGATCTGCGATTTGCACACCCATTTTGCTGATCAGTTTAAAAAAACGCCGAAACTTATTGACGATCTCATCCGTGAAGACGGTGTCCACTTGACTGAAAAAGGAAACAAAATTGCCGCTGACCAGATAGCACCCCTTATTGCTGGGCTACTCAAGCCCGAGAATGACAAGAAGGGGGTAGCTTTTAAAACGGAGGCAAACGCAGTTCCGTTTGATGCCTCGCGTCCGTCGCGGACATGGACTGCTCAAATGGGTTCGGTTCTTGAAGCATCGCTCTTACGAACAGAAGGCGGCTTTGCTTATTTAAAGGATGCCGAGGGTACGGAGAGAAAAGTTCCCATTGGCTCTCTGATTCAAACAGACCAAGCTTATCTCTTGGAAATTTCAAAGAACAAGGAGTAAAACATGAAGAAACAAAATAATCGATTCACGCAGAATCGTTTCAGGGTCTTAGGAATTCTCGCGTTGCTTACTTTATCGGCAACGCTACGAGGGGCAACTTCTCGCTATGTTTCAGCCAGCGGTGCGGCCAGTCTGGATTACGGCACGGGGTATTCGAACCTTCAGGCGGCCATTGATGCCTCCACGGCTGGTGATACCGTCTGGATCGAGGACGGCTTTATTTGCAACACAGGCGGCACGTATAGCACGACCACCGCTAACACCAACCGCATCGTGGTTACCAAGGCGATTACTGTTCGTAGCGTAAGCGGCACGAAAGAGAATGCGGCTGTAATCGTCGGTGCCCATCATGCGCCAGGCGTCACGACCAACGGCACTGCGGCGATCCGGTGTCTTTACATCACTGCCCAAGCGACCCTTATCGGCCTGCAACTCACCAACGGCGCGACGTCCGCCATTACGATTAAGTATGGAGGAGGTGCATACATGGGGTCGGGCGGAACAGGAACGACGTTCTCAAACTGCGTGATTGTGGCTAACAATGCGGCTGATTACGGTGGTGGTGTTTACGGCGGCGGCGTCTTCTCGCACTGTTCCATTATCGCCAACGTGGCATCGACTCGTGCGGGAGGTGTTTACGGCGGTACGCTTCGTTATTGTGAGATTATCGGCAATACGGCATTGGGGGGGTCTGGGGCAGGTGGAGGGACCTACAACTCCACGGCTGAAAATTGTAATATAGTCGGCAATTCTGCCATTACTTCCGGTGGTTCCAATGCAGGCACGCTGTCGTATTGTACCCTCGTTAGCAATACCGCCGTTTCAGCCGCTGGGGGGGTGGCTAATGGCACACTAAGCCATTGTCTGGTGGCCTTCAATAAGGCTGGCCAAAATGGTGGCGGCGTGTCTGGCAGTGCGTTGAGGGATTGCGTGCTCACCGGCAACAGTGCCGCGTACAACGGCGCCGCAATCAATGGCGGATCGGCTTTGCGATGCATCATTACCAACAATGCCAACAGCCGCATCGGCGGCGGCGTGGTCTACAACTGCGCCGTCACGAACAGCCTGATCAAGGATAACAGCTTCCTCGGTGCTTACAGCGGCGGCGTCGTCAACCAGGGAAAACTGATCAACAGTTTGCTGGTCGGCAACAAGACGACGATTAGCTTAGATGCCGCCACCGCATATAATACCCAAATTTTCAACAGCACCGTGGCTAACAATAGCGAAGGCAAAGCGGTTAAGGGTTGTACGCTGATTAACTCTATTGTCTGGAACAATGCATCGGCAGGGCTAACGAACAGCGTTACAAACAGTTGTATCGCCGCGTCGGCTGTGCTGGCAGGTGAGAACAATGTTGATGCCGATCCGAAATTTGTCGGTTCAGGTGATTGGCCGTATCGTCTCCTCGGTTCATCCCCCTGCGTCGATAAGGGAATCGGCGGGTTTGACTGGATGCTGCCTTCCGACCCTGGCACGCTAGGTCTCGACCTGAGCGGTCGCCAGCGGATACTCGGTTCGGCGGTGGATATGGGTGCGTTCGAATACTTGCCCCTGGGAATGACGCTTATCGTGAGATGATTAAGAGTCAAAAAATGAAGAAACAAATCCAACGTTTCATACTCGCCCTGATTCTGGTGGGTTCCCTGTGCGAAGCCGCACCGGGAACCTTGGATTTGTCCAGCCTCGACACCAACCGGTTCGTTGTTGTTAATGACCTGGAAAGTCAGGTCGTACCGCTGATGGGTTGGCAGGTCAAAATGCCGGAAACAGAACCTGGCGTTGAGATGGTGCCCGGCATTCGGATCGACTCCTCGCAGGTCGAGGTGGCGGGCGTGAAGTATGATGCGCTGATCCTCTCGCTGACCACAGGGAGCTTTCCAAACAGCAAGCAGCCCTGCATCGAGTTGCCCTTCGCCTTTGACGCCAACACCTTCAACGTGATGCGCTTTCAAGCGCGTGTCGATGTGCCCGATGGGCTGCAACCGCTGTTGGGCCGACGCGAGGTGCCGAAAACCGGCTGGTACAGCTACCAGTTCAATCGGTTCTTCGACAATTTCGGTATCGCCGTGTACGATAGCGGCTTCGACTGGACTGCCGTCGGCGTGCCGACGACCCACTTCCTGAACCACGTCGACCGCACACAGCCGGGCCCCGGAGGCTTTCTCGACTTCCAATGGGATCTGCGTTACGAGGATCCCTCCGGCAACAAGAGCTTCGACCGCACCGGCGTGACCGCGCTTCGCTTCTTCTACGACACGCGGAAGATCCCCGAAGGCAAGACGGTGGTCGTCACAATCACGGGGCTGCAACTCCTCAAGGGGGCGCACATCCGTTTCGACGAACCAGAGCGCTTCGCCGCCTGGACGAACTTCACGGCAGCTTACAGCCCCGACTATAGCGACGCGAAACGCTTCCTGGAGCCACCCGAAAAGGGACGGCTGGCCAGACCACTGCCGCTGGCTCGCGGCGGCAAGGCGCAAGCAGAGATCATCGTGGACTTCTCCGATGCCTCGGCGATCACCAACTTTATCGCTCCTGATAAACTGACCCTCGAAGCGCGCGTCGCCCTTGGCCACGAGCTGGACGTGATGCGGCTGGCAGGCGCGGAACTGAAGCGCTGGCTGGATCAGGTGACCGGAGCCGACTTCCCCTTCCTCGCAACGCCCTCCTCCAACCCAGCACGTCGGATTTTTCTGGGTGCCGGTTTCGCCCGGAAGCACTTTGCTGCCGACCTCGCCGCGCTGACCGCCACCGCCGCGCTCGATGGCTATGCGATCCGCGAGAAGGGCGGAGACCTCTACATCTTCGGCGTGCTGCCCAAGGGGACTCTCAATGGCATCTACGCCTTTCTCGAAAACAACACCGATCTGATCTGGGCGCTGCCGAACGAGGCTTTCGGGACGGTCTTCACGCCGAAGCCCGATCTCGACGCGGTCTGGGGCGATGTCCGCGACAGTCCCGTCTTCGTGCTTCGCGGCTGGCTGAGCCCCGAGCCGTGGCTCCGCTACAACCGATGCAACTTCACCCATCTCGGCAAGATGGATACCGCCACACGTGGGGATTACGCGGAAGTCGGCGGCCATTGCCTTTCGCTGCACAGTGGGCGGTTTGGACGCGAGGCGTACGCCCGCTTCCACCCGATGATCGACGGTGAGCGTCCCGAGGTCTGGAGCGAATACAAGCACCTGACCTGCCTGACCCACCCCGAGCTGTTTGACGTTGACCTCGCGAGTCGCAAGGAATACATCGACAGGAATGAACTCCTCGCCCTCCGTATCGGCGTGGACGACAGTTGGGGTATCTGCCAGTGCGAAACCTGCTCGGCACCCATTACGCTGAAGGACGGGCGGGTCGTCACGCCGGAAAACTTCAACGAATTCTACTCGGCCTGGTTCTACCGCTACCTGAACCGGATGGCTGATGCCCTGGCGAAGTGGCGTCCCGGTTTTACGACCAGCACGTATGCCTACTTCATGGCGGCGCCGCCGCCGTTGGAGCTGAGCCCCAACATCCGCCCGTGGCTCTGTCCCTACGTTCGCAAAGCGCAAAACCAGCCCCTCATCGCGCCCATCAATCAACATTGGTGGCGGATGCTATCGGATTGGAGCAAGGTCTGCCCCGGCATTGTCTACCGCGACTACTACGGCCTCTGTCTCTCGATCTACCCGCTCGCGGAGGTGTTGGCGGCCGACCTGCGCACGATGCGCGACATCGGCGCCTTGCGCATCACCACCGAGGGCTTTGCCACGCCCTTTGGCGACGATCTTGGTGCCGCCGAGGAGAAGTGGGTGATCTCGCGCCTCTACTGGAATCCTGACGCGGATGTCGAGCAGTTACGCAAATACTACTTGCAGCGAACCTTCCGCGAGGCGGCACCCGCGATGGAACGCTTCCGAGGCGAAATTCGCCGGGCCTGGTACCAGAAGGCCGACTTTAACCTCGATTTCGAGGAGATGCACGAGACGGCTGGGCTGATCCGCAAGCTGGGGATCGATGCCGAATTGCGCGGGTATCTGGCCGAAGCGAGCAAGACCGTCCGTCACCCCGGCGCGCGCGTGCTGGTCGAGCGCGCGGTGGCGGCCTTCGATGCCTACATGAAGGGCGAGACCCTCAAGCCCGAGCCGGCACCCAAGTCCGTTGAGGAATCGGCGTGGGCCGAGCGCAAGAATAGTCTATCCAAAGTCGCGGTCGGAGATGCCGTGGCGGTGCGGACGCTTTTCGACGGGATCCTGACCGAGCCGGAACTCACACTGGAGCAACAGGTCGAGATACGGGTGCTCTATGCTAAGGCGCTGACCGCCGCAAAGGAACCTCAGGCGGCGCGCACGCTGATCGAGCAGAACCTCAATGATCCCCGTTTGGAGCGTTCCGTGCGGATCTACGCTTTTCAGCAACTCTTTGCGGATGGGGTCAGACTGGATGCCGATTTTACCTCCGATCAGACCTGGGCGGCGCTCGAGGCCTTCCGTGCGGTGCGCATCAACAGTGTCTGGGGCGATCCCGCCGACGCTCTAGCCGTGGCGTTGGCAAGTAGCCTGGCCAAGCGCGGTGATGTGGCCGGTGGGGCGCGGTTGTTGGAACGAAACCGCGACCTTCCCGGGCGTTCTCCGGCAGACCGGGCGGAACGGCAACAAGAGTTACGCGATTACTGGCGCGAAGCGGCGAAGCGCAGTGTCGACGGAGCCGATGCCGCACTCACGCGCGAGCAGGAACGGCTGATTGCAACCTGGCGCGTGGCGGAGAAAGATGAAATCACGGCGGATGGACGGGCGATAGCGGCGTATAACCTGCTGGAGGACACTTGGGAAGGCCTGAACGTCAAGCAGCGTCGTGCGCAGGTGGACGCCTTGATCGGCAATCCTTGGATCGACAATGCGTTGCGTGCCAAGGCGGCGAAGAAGATTCCGCTGATCTACCTTGTGGGCGAGAAGACCGATTGGGCCGCGACGGTGGATCATGTATGGTGGGTGCTCGACATGGGCGATTGGAGTGGGCGCGAATTCGGGCGGGACGACAAGCACGCCCTGGTCTGCGAAACGGCCATCAAACTGATCGAGGCGGGTGAGACCGTCCGGGCGCATCAACTGCTTGAGAAGGCCATTCCGATGTTGGGCTACGACGGCGAAAATGGCGATCCAAAACGACGTGAACAAATCCAGACGCTTTACAAGCGGTCTGCAGAGACGGGAGCATAGAGAATCAGGAACAACAAACAAGGGGAATACACAATGAATGCTATTAGATCAAAGATGCGTGGGATCGTGACGACCTTCGTGGTCGTGGCGACCCTTTCGCTGGCAAACGCAGCGACGACTTATTATGTCACAACAAGCGGCAATGACACCAACGGTGGGACTAACCCGACGACGGATGCCCTTGCTTCGTTAGAGAAAGCGGTTGCGCTGGCACAGAATACAGACTCCATCCGCATCGGTGCGGGCACCTACCTTCTCCAGAATTACACGGGCGTAACAATCACGAATGCCATTAACGTGGCACCCGTGAACGCGACGGACGTTGTGATCATCAAGCCGAAAGTCGCCACAGGAGGCTATACGGGCACGCGGCGGCTGCTGGTCGTCGACTCGACATCGGCCGTGATCGATGGGCTTGTCCTGGCGGAGGCCTATTCGAACGACGATCCCGGGTACAATTTGTTGGATACCGTCGGCTATGCCTTGCTGCTCAAAGCCGGTACGGTAACGAATTGCGTCATTACCGACTGTACAACCATCTTGGCAAATCATACCGTAGCAATTTCGGGCGGCGTCATGGCTAAAACCGAGATCCGCAACACACGCGTGACGGCCGGTAGCACCTGGCACTATACCGTCGCGCTCTATATGACGGGTGGCACGGCCACGGGTTGCGTGGTGTCAAACAATCAAGCGCGTGGGCGAGGGACGGTTTACCTAGACGGTGCGAGTGTGAAACTGCTCAATTCACGCATCGCGGGTAATCGGTTGCTGCGCTATGAAGTGGCTAACAACACCCCATGCGGCGCGGCCGGCGTCACGCTCTTCAGCGGCGCGCTGGTGGATGGTTGCACGATTGTCGGCAACTACGCCGAGACGGCTTCGCAGAACGTCACTTACGTGGCTGGGGGCGTGTATCTTTATAGCGGGGCCTCGATCCTGCGCAACAGCAGCGTCACGGACAATACGACGGCCAGCGGCAATGCCGGCGGCGTCCATCTCTACAGCGCCAG
>CAZKJH010000043.1:0-27176 GCA_964553035.1 uncultured Lentisphaerales bacterium
CTCGCGACAAAGCTCGCGACAAAGAAGAAATCACACGCAAAACCCAGAAGCACCCTATTTTATTACCGATCCTTCTCGTCCTCGATCCCACAAAATCCTCAGCCAGCCTATTTCTTTGACCTGAGTGACCGTATTGACCTGAGTGACAAATCGCGCACCGCTATAGAACGGCTCCACCTTCACCATTTAGCCAAGACCTTATGTGCTAGCAAATTCCCACTGGCTTCCCATGCGAAGCTCGTCCTGTAGAGCTAAGGCCTAGAACCTAACCCCTAGCCCCTTCTCTAGCGACTGGCGACTTCTTGTTCCAGACCGCAGTACTCATATCCGAAGGACACCGCCAGTCTCCGCGTGGCGAAAGTGCCATCGTCCCGACTTTAGGTCCATCTGGCGAAGCATTGCGTTTGAATTGCTGACTGATAAAGCGGCGAAGAAATATCTGAAGCGTTCTTTGAATCTCCTCCTCCGTAGCCTGATCACCAAACGCCTCGGTCGCGAGAGCCGCGAGCGTTTCGGGCGTTTCACCGAATTTCATAAAATAGTACAGGAAGAAGTCGTGGAGTTCGTAGCGCCCCACGATGTTTTCCGTATGCTGGGCACCAGGCAGTAGCTCGGGCGACACCGGCGTATTGCTGACATCGCGAAGAATCTCCGCCAACTCCGTATCCGAAATAGAGGCATAGTACTCGACAAGATACCGAATGAGTGTTTTGGGTACGGAACAGTTGATGTTATACATCGACATATGATCGCCGTTAAACGTACTCCAGCCCAGCGCAATTTCTGAAAGGTCGCCCGTACCCACAACTAACCCGCCTTCCGCATTGGCAATATCCATCAAAATCTGTGTGCGTTCGCGTGCTTGAGAATTTTCATAAACAACATTCTTATTGTCGGCATTGTGTCCGATATCCTTAAAATGCTGCTCAACTGCCGTATCGATGCGAATCGTGCGAAGCTCAGCACCCAACTTCTGGACCAGACGCGCCGCATTCCCCTGGGTTCGCGGCGTGGTCCCGAATCCGGGCATCGTAATCGCACAGATAAAGGAATGTGGCAGCCCCAGCAGATCACAGGTTTTGGCACAAGCGAGCAGGGCCAGCGTTGAATCCAAACCGCCAGAAACCCCGATGACAAGTCGTTTGGCCTGCGTGTGCTCAATTCGCTTCGCCAAACCAGCCGTCTGAATACTGAAAATCTCGTGGCAGCGTTCCGACCGTGCCACCTCGTCTGAAGGCACAAATGGACGCGATGAAATTTTGAAATGCTTTAGGTTGCGCAATTCCGGTAAAGTGGGAATGTGAATTCGCTCCGTAGCCGACGTTGCCACGCCGTCGTTAAAACTCGACCACGAGGCACGCAGACTGTCCGACCACGCAGGCTTGACATCAGAATAGAGAATCGATGACTGACGGTTAAAGCGCTCGTTCTCCACAACGAGGCGTCCGTTCGTAGCAATCAACGCATGACCGCTGAACACGACATCGGAGGTCGATTCATGCACCCCCGCACCTGCCATTAAATAAGTACCGGAGATGCGCGCACTCTGGTTGACGACAAGGCTGCGACGGAAGTCCGCCTTCGACACCAGTTCATTGCCTGCCGTCAGATTGAAAATAACCTGAGCACCGCCGAGCGCGAGATTGGAGGACGGCGGAATGACAGACCACAAATCTTCACAGATCTCAACACCGAAGCGGAACGAGTCGGCAGCGCAAAAAATGAGTCCACTTCCTGCAGGAACCTCAACGCCACCAAAAACGACACGATCGCCATCAAACTCGCGCACGGAATTGAAGTGACGCTTTTCGTAGAACTCGCGGTAATTCGGGAGATATTCCTTCAACGGAAGTCCGAGAAGACAGCCGTCTGCAATCACAGCCGCCGCATTGAAAAGCCGGGACTCGACGCGAAGGGGTGTTCCAACAATGAGAACAGTCGGGCTACCCGCGCTCTCGGCAATAAGCTGGGAGATCGCTGCATCGGCAGCATCCGTAAGCGCAGTTTGTTCGAACATATCGCCACACGAGTAACCCGTGATCGCAAGCTCGGGAAACAGCACCGCCGCCGCGCCCTGCGCAACCGCTGCCTTATAAAGCTCAAGAATTTGAGACACATTAAACTCGGGATCCCCAACTCTGAGAACTGGGACTGCTACCGCTAAACGGTAAAAACCTTTCATGATCTTCTCCTTCAATTGCTTTCTCCCGATAATCTTCGATCATTCGAGCAAGACCCATGCGATAACTAAGCCCTACTCCCTACCCGCTTCACACCCTCACGCAACGCAACCCCATGGCTTCTGCAAACGACTCCACAGCGTCACCCAAGTCGCCCTGTCCGAGTGCCGTATGATGAACCGGCCCCTCGCGACACCAGGCATCCATAAACTCATGAATGGGCTTCGCGAGACGCACCCGACAGTTCGGATTCCCGATGTGTAGCACATCGCCGGGAATGACCTCGGCCACGGTGTAAATCAGTTTGAAGGTTTCGCCAGCATCAAACTGTGTGCAATTCACGAGCGTCACCGGACCGGTGCGCATACGGAAGTCGATGCCGATGCCGCTGCCGGTCTTACCGTGATGCTGGTCAAGATGCTGTAGCACTGGGCGACCCTCGGCGAGGGCAACATTGCTTGGTCCATCGTGGCCCATCATGATAAAGTTTTCGTCGAAGTCCATCGAAAAGAACTCGACAAACATGCCGCCGCCGCCGAGCAGTCCGAGCAACTTCATCGCCATGGCCGTCTTGATGTCTCCCTCGGTCACGCCCGGACATCCGAGAGCCGCCAGACGTGAAACCGCGAGTGCTGACTGCGCTCGGAGCTGTATAAGCGTTTCACTCTCGCCCCACCAATAGTAGCCGAAGGCACCGATATTATGATGGGCGATGACATCATCGAACGCAACCGCAATACGCGCAGAAAGGTCCAGATGCTCATCGAGGACGGAGCTGTCTACTTCGTACATCGTGCGAAACTGTGCTATCATGTCCGCGATCCTGTCTGGCTGGACGCGGCGATAGGCTTCCAGTACTTCCTCGACTTCGGGGCGCACCAGTAGCCGTCCCGTCGTGCGCAGCAGGCGGTGTTCGTCCACCGGCATGTCGGTCATGTGGGTGTAGGTGTTGCCGATAACCGCGAAATTCTGTTCCCGGAAGACCCGGGCCGCAGCGGCACCACGGCAGTCAGCTTCCACCTCCCGCCAGAGGCGTTCGTCGGAAAAGGCTCCCGTGCGCACCACAAACCGCTTCCCGAGCGCCACGAGCATTCCTGCGTATTCAGGGATACAGCAGACCCCTTCATGGTAGAGGTATTCTGTCGTATCGGCATTGCGATAATCGTACGACCGATCAACATGCGCATTCAACAATCGGATTGGAACATTGATCACGCGAGCTACTGGTGCAACACACATCCCAGTGGTATAACCGAAAGGAAACACCAACAGCAGGTCAACGGGATTAGCACGGAAAAATGCCGCGGCTGCCTCTGCCTTTTCTGGTGTATCGACCACATCAGGTGCCACAATCTCGCCGATGCGCTCCAGCCGTTCACGCAACTGTGCATACATGGCGCGACCGAGTGCCTCGAGGCGGGGATACTGTTCCCAGTAGATCTTCAAACCGGTCGGCAGAAGGCCGATCCGTGGGCGGGGTCTCTGTGCGTTTAATGAATTCATAATGCATTTCTCTGTGGGGTGGGCACATTTCCGCTGGAACGCCAGGCTTCGGCTATCGCGGACAAGGTAAGGGCGTGAACCTCAAGGCCTGTGCGTTGCGCAGCTTCCATCCATTCGCGATAGAAGCGGAATCCTTGATTACCCTCTCCCTCCTGGATGGGGGACACGTGAGCAAGGTTCACAAATGGGATCTCTGCCTCAGCGCAGGCGTGCGTATCGTGCTCCAGTAGTGCAAACGCTTCGTCGTACTTTGCACGCGTTAATTCCCAAGTGTACTCGGTCGTCAGAGGCAGCTCCAGTAACGTACCGCCCGGCTGTGCTTCGTCGAAACGCGCGTGGGTAATGGCCCGTGGTGCGGAGTCGGTACCGTTCAGCAAATCCCAACCGCGCTCTTGGAGATACAGAGAGCTGTCGTAACGATATCCCTCCAGTTCCAATGCACGGAACAAGTTGTCACAGACCTGTAGTGCCGGAGCTCGGAAACCCGTGAGCTTCTGACCGATGGCCAATTCGAGAATCTCCCTTCCTTCGCGGAGTGTCGAACGGATTTTGTCCACAGAAAGGGACTGCTCGATCTCCGCACGGTCTTCTTCGAGGTGCCGCTTGTTGGCCGCCTCGTGCGGCAAGTCTAGAATCATCGCCGGTGGGATTCCCACCTCGAAACGATCATGCGTCAGGCCATGCTGACCAACTTCATGCCCTCTCTGCAGGGCATCGCGCAGGATAGCGACATAGTCTTTGCGCTGATCAATCCGCTTGCCATTCACCAAGGGCACAACAAACAGAGTCGCACGGATTCCCAACTCGTCACAGAAATTGAGGATATTGCGCAAATGCGCCTCGGTGGAATAGCCGTCGTAGCCGATATCATCCACAGTAAACCCAAAATACAGTTCCTTCTTCATCGTAACCTCCTTAGCGCGTGCGTAAGCTTATTTTTTAGAGTTGTGACAAGTCTGAAACCGCCCGCGGCTGGTAGTCGGACTTTTTGAGCGGTTCGGCGTAGCGAACACCGATCAGGCTGCCATAGTACCGTGCCCGACAGACCATCTGATCCACCAGCGATCCCATCACGGAGCCGTAGTGCCGGACTTTTGTGGGTGCGTCCTGCGTTGTCGGCGTGACTGTCTCCTCACTGGAGGGGAAGCATCGCCAAGCTTCTAACTTCGCCTCGAACGTATCGCTAACGTCCACGATGTCAGACGGATGCGGCAGTGCTTCGGCAATTTCGAAGTGGTACAGTGCGCGAGCCGTCCAGGGCTCGCCGAGGTCGGCGCTACAAGACCAGCCCGCCTGCCACCACGCGTCGCAAGCCAACCGCGCCATCGCACGGTGCTGAAAATACTCAGCCCAGTAATGCGACAGGATCACATCGGGCGTATATTTCCGAATGCTCTCGATGCAGAGACGATAGGTTTCCCGACTTTCCTGAACCCCATAATCCGGGTAATCGAAACAGGTAAACGTGGAGACACCCAACAGCTCGTGCGCCCGGCGCGCCCCGGCCATAATCCGAGCCGGGGCAGACTCCCGCTCGGCAATTGTCGCGAAATCTTCATCGCTGCGTCCGAAGCACACCACGTCCACACGGTTTCCCGCATCCACTGCCTTTCGGAGAATGCCGCCAACAGCGATAATGCTGTCGTCCAGATGTCCACCTAAAACTAAAATTTTCATGCACTCTTTCCGTTCCTTTGATCATGTTGTTAAACGTATCCCAGTAGCCTTCCAGTGACAGGAAGCCCCTCGGCTCTGTTCATTCAGCGGCGAGACGCCGCTGCCACTTTACCCACGTTGCCCAAAAGAGTTCGCGACAAAGTTTTTCAAACGGGGTCTGGGATGCCCCCAGCGGAAACTTCGCCCTACTCCCTCGTTACCCCATCGTTTTTTCGCAGTCGCGCTGCGCACCCCAGTCGCCGGCAAAGCCGACGCCCACGTAGTAGGACAGGTTTGGCTGCGTCACGTCGAGACGCCCGAACTGCACGACGATCGGCACATCCGAACGGACGCGCAATGCGTATTGCGTTAACGCAGGCAGTGCAAACCCACCGAGATCCTCCGCATGATCCATCCGCAAGGTGCGAACACGCTCAGCCTCCACCGTCACGGCCACGCCTTTCACAGGCGGCCTATCCGAGAAGAACAGATCCAGTGTTACCTGAGCCGGAACGATCCCCGGATTGAAGAGCATTAGTGCTTCGTGGGATTCCATGTCTCCCCCACCCTTTTTCTCGGGCAAATATCCATCGGCGAACAACCATTCCCGTGCGCCTGCCGTTTTCATAGAACTCATCATTTTCTCCTTACACTTTGGCTTTCCGTGCCACGTTTCAAATGCCTCGCGAACACAGATCCCGGATCAATGGCGTGAGGGACTCCACGCCTGTATCCGTGAACGCGAAACTTTCCTCGATCCGGTTCGATCCATCCGGATGACCAAAGAGGCTGATGTCGGAATTAACGCACATACCCTTGCGGAACGGATAGGTAGCTTTTTCGTCCGGATAGGGCGATTCCGCCTCGGCTAGGCCGATGCCATGCATGGGCGGATAAACATCGTAGGCTTCGAGACCATGGCGTCGGAAGACGGCATGCACGGCGCGCACCATATCGCCGGTGATGACGCCGGGGCGCAGGAAGGTGAGCTGCACGTTGGCCGCTTCAAACAAGGCCCCCAGAAACGCACGCTGGGCATCGGATGCGGTTCCGGCGACAAACGGGTACTCGGTCGTGACAACATAGCCCTCGTACTGCACCGCGAAGGCCGCCATGATCATATCGCCGTCTTCGATCGTCTTGCAAGTAGCCCTCCCGATGATCGTGTCGGCTCGCTTTCCGCTACCGAAGACCGTGAAGACCACCTGTTCCGCGCCCGCCTGCCGGGCGATACCTTCGGCTGCACCTGCGGCTTCGCGCTCCGTGTTACCCGGAACAGCGGCGTCCATCAAGGCGCGGTACCCCAGACAAGCCTGACGACCGGCTTCACGCAGGCAGGCGATCTCGGCTGGGCTCTTGATCAGGCGCATCTCCTGAAGAATATCGTCGCCGTCTTCCGGGTTGGATCCACCTAGGGCCTGACGGAGCCGATCGTAGATTGGTCCGGGCATGTCCATGCGCCCCGTCATGGCTAAGCGGTGCCCGCCCGCCAAGGTCTCGCGCAGAACCTCCGCCAGCGTCGTAAACGAGGCCAGCGGATAGTCGATGGCCTCGGGCACGGAAACACAGGCGAACTCGCGGATGTTGCGGATGTCGCTCCAAACGCTCATTTCGCGTGCGTACTGTTCTCCTTCCGGTGCGCCGATCAGAATCGGTAGCCCATGGCGCGGAATCACGCAAGCACCACGCTCGAAAATCGGCCAAAAATTCGAGACGTAGCGCAGGTTTTCGCGACGGTACTCGTCCCCATACACCAACAGGGCATCAAGTCCCTTGCGCTTCATGCGCTCTTGGATGGCCTCAATGCGCTGTTCAAACTCTTTGTGAGATATCTTCATGGATTATTCCCCATCGTCTTTCATAGCGACGCCGACTGCGGCGACGCCTTGTCTCTATTCGTGCTACACTCTGACCGGCATTCACCCTTTCGAGCACAGACGGACAAACAGCCCACAGGCATTTCCGCCGTTCGAGGCCAGTGCGATCGTCACCTCATGCGTGCCGGTGATGTCCCCGACTGGAATCGTCGCTTTGTCCACCTTGCTCGGATTAATCCCCGCCAGATCTTGAAACACTTCGCGACCGTCGAGCCAGACCTTCACCGGTCCGTCGTAACCGACGCGCAATTCACCCAGACCACGGCCAGGAAAACGCAAGCGTCCAGAAAACACCACGAACCCCTCCGCAGGAGTCAGACACGCAAGCTCCTTCTGCAAATCGCAGAACGCCCATGGGAACGTCCGTTGCTTCCAGTTCCGGATTTCTTCCGCCGTCGGCAGCGTGAGCGCTGCGAGGCTTCCGGCCAGCGGTCGAACCGGGCTGAGGCGCCATCGAATCTGGAAGTTCCCAATCCGCTCGCCAGATTGAGAGCGTTTTGCGTACTCCTTTGCCAAAGCCTCGATCTGCGCAATCGTTTCGAGCCAGCAACCAGGATCGCCTCCCAAAGCGTCCGTTGAAGGCCCAGGGAAATGCTTCCGAATATGGCGCTTCAATTCCACAAAAACGGTCTTCAGGCGTTTTTCCGCTGCCGCTTCGCCGACACGGAGCTGAAACAGACAGTCCATCGCCGCAGCGAATCGTTCCCCGACCTCGAGACAGCGCACGAACCAGCCAATCTCCTCGTCGTCCGAGACGGCTGCCGCCCGCCGTGCATACTTCAGCGCCAGCGCGGTGGCCCGACCGCGGGATGCAAAAACGTTGGCGATCGGCAAGGTTTCGTCCCCGAGCCGAAGCTGCCCGATCGTCTGCGTAATGCTCCACCAGACGTGGCTGATGGGCCCCAAGCTCTCACACTTAGTCTGGAGTGCGCGACTCATCGCACGTCCCGCCACCCGCCCCCAGAGTCGGACACACATCTGATCGAACGCCGCGCCGGGTGCAAGCAGCTCCGGCGGTTTCCATAAACCGGCGGCGACCTCTGCGAGCAGTGCCGCGGTTGCGGTCTCGTCCGCCGGCTCCTCCCGAAAGCCGTTGACCCTGCCATTCCAGAGAAATGAAGCGTTGAGGAGTTGCACCGGTGCCTGATGCATCCCGCCGTTGGAGAGATACACCGACTCGGAACCCTCGTAGAAATGCGCCAGCGCACCGGCTGCCGTCGTCAAATCGTCGTTAAAGTAGTTGTCGCCGCCCACAAACGTCAGGCTATGCAGCCCGTGCCCATGGCCGACCTGATCGATGCGCTTGCGCAGCATCCCGATTTTCTTTTCGCCGCCGGGCGCGTAAAACTGCTCACGCAAGCCGAACTCGACCCCGACAGCAGGCCCAATAGCCCGACTCAGACATTCGTAGTAACGCATCTCCCGCTCCCAAACGTCCGTGGGCTTCGTTTCGTTGTAGCCCGTATAAAGGGGAGAGACGAAGGTGAGTACCAGATCCCGAGCTGGCGAGTAGTCTCCTTGTTCTGGCAACGCACTCACCTCACTCCGCACAGTTCGGAACCATTCCGCAAAAGCTCCGGCCTGGCCGTCCTCAGCATCAAGAGCATCGTTCGGCCATCGCTTCCGGCAGGCCGGACAGCGGTTCTTCCACGTTTCTTCGGACTGCGTCCAAAAGCCCGCATCAATGTCGTGAATATAGATAAAACTAGGCTGAACGGCCTGAACAAAGCGCGTGAGGTCATCCAGTTTTTCGCGGCAAAGGGACGTGTTCGACAGGCAGGTTCCGTAAAGTCGGCTAATCCCCTCATTGTGACCGGCCCAACCCCGACAGGCATAGACCTCTCCATCGGGATACGAGCGCCGGTTCTGATGAACCCGGCCAAAGATGCCGCAACGGTAGATCTCGCCAGCTTGGTAGGCTGTGCCGTAGCCGCCGCCGTAACCGCCGAATTCCAACTTGATTCCGCGCTGCCGGGCATACCGGTTGCACTCCCGCATCAAGGCCGTATACCCTGGAAGACGCTTCGTGCCCCAGCCGAGCCCGTCAAACCAGACGAGATTAATCTTGTGGTCAAAACAAAAATCGAGCTTGCGTCGGATTCGCGCGCGAAACGCCTCTGGGCCGTCAGCCCAATCGTAGACCCAGCGGTTTACTTCCACGTTGATGAGCCAGTCTGCCGCACCTCGGTAACGAAATTGCGGCCAGTCCTCGATGCGTGCGCACGGAATGACAAGGCGGTCTGCCTTCCGCTGCACCATCTGCAGCAACGTCGCAGACCCACGCAGCAAGCCTTCCGGAGTCAGTGCGCACAGGTCGACACCGTCCGAAGTAACGTCCAACCGGTACGCCTCCACGCGCCGATCACTCGGGAGCTCTGCTGCAAAATCTAGCGTTTCAGCCAACCGCAGGCGAACGGCCTTGCCGGAGACCCGCGCCGCAGGCCGTGCGCAACCGCCCAGTCGTTCCGCCAGCAATCGAGCCGCCGCACGCGTAGTTTCGCCGTCATACGTTACCACCACGCTTCCCGAAGCGTCGTCAGACAATACGATGAACGCTCCCAGTCGCGATTCTATACTCCGGGGCTCTGGGACAAGATTGATTTTCATGGCGTCTTGATTTCCTTTCAAAAAAAGTTGTTACGGATCTAAAGATTATGGAATTGTATTAAATTGTTCAATTGAGATTCACCTCTCCGAGCTGTTCGAGAACCTGAAACGCGGTGCTGTAGGTCGGACTCCAGACGAGGGGCGTCTGTTTGGGGCCGTTGCGCATCAGGTTGACGAACAGCGTTTGCCCGGGCGCGGCTCCGCCGGGTACCAGTCGGTCCAGCGGCAGCGCAAGACGCATCGTCCAGCCATCAGGACCGACATTGGACTTTGCAGTGGCACCGGAATCCCAGTTGGGCGCTGCATCGCCGTACGCTATCCCGACAAATTTTCCCGATGGGTTGAGCGCCAGTTGCCTATATGGCGCACCGCCGCGTTGCGTGGAGACCAGCAGCTCCCAGTCGTCCCCGGCAAAAATCCCAGCATCGTCGATCAGCTCACTCGGTGCAATGGGATCGCGCAGTTCTAGGTAAAGATGCGTGGTGTCGCGCACAAAGCGAGACTCAATTGCGTGGGTCGCTTTGTCGCCGGTGAGTGTACTCCAGGGACCGGAGACCGCAGCCTGTCCCCAGGCCACACGCTCGGGGTCACCGCCAGCCTCCGCGGCCAAGCGCGGCACCTTGATCTGCGGACGTCGCGCGGCATGCGCAGCCGCCTCTTCGCGCAGCCGCAGTGCGTCCTCGGACAGTGCTTCGTCGAGTTGGGGACGGATCAGCAACACACGTTCCAGCCAGACTCCGTTCGTCGCAGTTGAACCGCGAACGTATACGGGGCCGTCCACCTTCAGGGAGATGTAGGCATTCCAGACGTTGGCATCGGGGCCCTCCGCCTCTGGGTCGTACACGCGATCGATACAGACACCCAGCTTGCGCCCTTCGAGTGCCCAGATAACGGTTCCCGGAACGGCCATTGCGCCGGAACCCGGCTTGGGGTGCATCGTGGGTTTGACCTGTACGCGACCAAGGGAATAAAGGTGATACTTGCCGTCCTGAGGAATCTCTGTGGGTGAGAGCGTCACCGTCGGCCCTCCAGTGGCACCAAAAGTCAAGGTTCGCGTCGGGGCTTTGTCCGGTGCCTCCCCTTCTACCGACGCGCCTTCCTCCGCAGCCATGATCGCCGAAATGCCAGTTGACTCGGCCACCAGACCACAGACCGCGTCAGAGTCTGGAACGAGCTTCTGGCGAGGCGAGATATCAGAGAAGGTTAGCGCGTTGAAGTCGGCCACGTCGCTGCGGGGCAGATCACGGAAGGCCTCGGGAAGCGGTGGATCGCGGAACAACGTGATCAAACGCTCTCGCCGCTTTCCGTCCTCATTGAGGGAATTAGGATCACCCCGCGTGTAGTAGCGGTTGTACCAGTGCTTCTCGTAGTTGGCCCAGCCTTCCGTGTAGCGCTGGAGCACCGCTTCCTTATCGAACGGCAACGTCTCAGAAGGCAATAGTTTACGTTCGAGCCAAGGCCAGAGGTAAAGAAGCGCACCGTCCACAACGAAACGGTCGCGCAACACGTGCACGGCGGGCAAGCTGCCTGATTCTACACGCGCCTGCGCTTCGTCGAGCAGGCGTTCCGCAGTAAGAAAGAAGTCCAAGTCGAGATAGGCAAGCTGGTGCGGCGCGTTGCGGTAGTACATATATTGCGCATCCGCGTCAGTCCTCGCCGTCAGGTACGTCAGATAGCTGTGCATCGCAGGGGCAGCGGGGCCATAGTAGCCCTTGATGAAGGTGTCGATCAACGGCTCTACTGGCTGGAACGGATCCACCAGCAATTGGAACGCCAGCCAGTACTCCAAATCGATGAAGTTCTTGCCGGGAACGAGGTAATAGGCCGCTTCACACGCATAAGTCTCACAGCCGGCCTCCGCAAACAGTTTCAGGTCCGCCGCAATGCCATAAGCCATCGTCCAAGGCATTGGGAACATATCGTAATAGCCGAAGGTAGTCCAATAGTCATCTCCGATGCCCAGCCGAGGGGCGATCTCGCCCCAGCGCCGGATCTCGTCGTAATGCCGCACGTTCCAAGGGTGTGTCAGCGGACGCAGATGATCGCATCGGGAGTAAACATCGCACCATGCGATCAGAACGTTTGAACGCGGTCGAACCGTCTTCGGGGGCGGTTGCGTCAAATTGTAGGCCAACGTAACCAGAGTGATTTCGGGATACTCCGGCTCAATCGCCGCGCCGAGCACGTTCATGAATTCGACCATCGGACCGCTCTCGCTTCCCTCGCGCTCGACAATTACGCGGCAGGTGTCGCACTGACAATGGGTGTCGTACTTATCGTTCTGCATAATATGATACATCCGGGGTGGCGGCAGACCGGCGGCCGCGGCCGCAACACGGTCTTGGGCGACAAACGTACGCAACTTCTCAAGCGCGATCCGGCGCACGTCGGGATGTGTCAGGCAGAGTTGTCCGGGCCCAGATCCGTCAATCGCTGGCAGGCGTTTGCCTCCAACCAACGAAAAGTATTCGGGGTGTGTCTCGAACCAGTCTTTCGCGTTCAAGTACAAGGAGAAGGTATGGGTTTTTCCCGGCGAGCCATAGAGCGAATAGAATGCATCCTTGGGGAACCGTTCACCGAGCTTGCCGAAATTCTGCGGCTGATCATAGCGATAGTTTTTGTTGCGAACTAGAAACAACCAATGATCCTCCGGACTACCGAGAGGATTGCCGATCTGACGTTCCCAGAAGTGTGGTTTGGCTTGCACATCGAGCGGCTTCACGACAAGGGTCGATCGTTCCGGCACGACCTCCGTGCGCCGGTCGAGCCAGTGACAGCCCACTTCTTCCTCGAGAAACTCGTACACCGCATAGAGCGTTCCCCGCGGACGACCGCCAGTCAGGATAAGATTGTCCCCGACTGTGCGCAGCACCCACTCCTCTTCGCCGAGCGCGTCCGGGTCGATTCCCTGCCCTCGCGCAAAGGCAGTCCAGCCGAGGTAGATCGCAGATCCCTCGGCCGTTGCCGCATCGGATTCCACGACCACTGGGAACACCGCCCCGGTCACTCGCTGAAGGAAATTCGTCAGCTCCTCCGATGCGAAGCGCTCGGTTTCGCTCGCCTCCGCCGCGACCACAATGCGGTAGGCCGTTTGGCCCTCTTGCGCGAGGGTGAGATCTGCTTGCGCCCGAGGCGCAGCCCCCAACGCGATCAACAAGAAGGCTGTCCAGCCAAGCGACCATACGGAGTGAATTATTTTTTTAGGGAAGTACATCACTGTCATCTCAAATTTTTGTTTTCAATTAGATCAAAAAATGCAGGTCCACGGATAACCGAGAACCTCACCGCCGTCAGCGAATCTGCAACAGAGTGCCCCTAGGTGTGGGATACTCATAAGCACCCAGATCGTAGCGGTCGTTCAACGACCGCAGGATGCCGTCGAGATCCGTATCCGGCGCGGAGACGCCGCCCATCGCTGCCCGGCCGACATTCCGGCAGGAGGAATCGCGCATCAAGCGGAAATCGCCTGCCACGGCATTCGCAAACTTCGGATCCACGCTGAGTGAGTTGCCGTCCTGTCCGCTAGCCGTCTTCCAGTCCGCCAGCGTTGCTCGGTAGCCGCCCCAATAGCCCACATTGCCGTTGACAGTGGCATAGAAGTTGTTGTTGCTCGATATCAGTCCCGCCTGGGCGGCATCTTCGACGTGAAGGCAGCGCGAATTGGCGCCGTACACCGTCACCAGATTGTTGAACAGAAAGGCATTCGTGCTCCCGGTGTTAAGATAGATGCCGCGAGAAGTGCACTCTGCCACCGTGTTGTTGTAAATTCGAACACCTGGCGTCCTAAGCGCATAGATCCCATAAAACGGAGCATGGGCAATCCGATTGTTAAAGATGCGAACAAATTTGGAGGAATCGCTGCCGTCATAGACCTCCGTAGAGATGCGAGCACCTTCGAGGAAGTTTCCATAAATCCAATTGTTGCCGTCCGCTCGGAGGAAGATTCCTCCGGCACCATCGCGTAGCGTGTTACCCCAAATCCGCATGTCGTGCGGTGATGCAGACGCATAGTTGGAGGATACGTTCACGGCGGCGTCGGGAAGATTAAAAAAGACGTTGCCGGCTATATCTACATCCGAACAGTTCCTCACGCCGATGCCGAAGCTACCGCTGTGAAACACGTTGCTGTAGATTCCGATATGGGTCAGGTGCGGAGTTCCGACCAACCCCATGGTCGTGTCCCACATGTGCCGGAATTCAAGGTTTTCAAACGACATATAACTCTTGTAGACATCGACTCGGGAACTGGGAACCACATACTTGACGATGAAATTAGTCGGATGCGCTCCGGTCGAGGTATGCACATAGAGTATATTGTTGGAGAGCCAGCGAGATTTTGGCGTGTTCTGCACTTCTGTGAGGCTGACTTTGTTGACGTAGAGAGTCCAGTTAGTACCCAAGATGCCATCGAGCGGACTTTCCCAAACCGCGGCGACACTGCCAGCACGCGCCACTTGGTAAACGTTCGGATAGGGATCTCCGACAGCCGTAAAGGTGGTCTCATCGAGATTCGAAGCCCCAGAAAGAATAGGCAACCGACCCAGACCGTTCGTACCTGGCACACCACGATAGATCTTGCGCTCCGTAGGCGACAGACCGCCGCGAGTTATCTCAAACGGTGCAGTGGTACTTACGGAATAGCACTGTTCACCCCGGATCAGGAACAAACGGTGGGTATTGTGGCCACCGGCGATTTCCGCGCTCTGAATCGTCTTATACGCCGTCGCCCAGGACAACCCGTTGCCTGATACCGCAACGTTACCATCGACGTACAGCGTCGCAGCGGGGTCTGCCATCAGCCGCCCGCATGTCGCAACAACCACCAGCACTAAACGCATCGTGATTCCATTTGACTTCTTCATTGGACTACCTTTTGTTAAGTTTTTTTGAGACTCTTGCAAAAACCCATCCCACTCGTTTTCCACATGGCAACATACCACGCTCAAAACAATTAGCAGTTTAGCACAGATGAATCCCAATGTCTACTCGCTGTTCCACTTTACAGCAATTCTAATTATGGTCACAACTCATGGATACGGCGCGCTCGGAGATCGCGCCCTACCTCGTGAATACATCATTTTGCACTGTTTTCAGGGTAGGGCGGGCTCTCCGAGCACGCCGCTTCAGAGAAGATTTGCCATAATTCGAATTGCTGCCCACTTTACGAAAAACTGGCAATGTGTCTTCTATTGATTCGAAAAAAATGCTACACTCCTCGAAAAGTAACAGCCAAAAGATTGACTTCCTAAGGACCCGAATATGAACGGATTTGATTTCTTCACACCAAACGCAAAAAAAGTAATTCAGATAGCCAATCGCGAGGCGCATGGCTTCAATCATAATGCCATTGGAACCGAACACATTCTGCTCGGCGTTGCCAGCCTGCATGACTGCTTGGTTGCGACCGTCATCACAAATCTCGGTCTCAGCATCGAAGCCATCCGCTTCGAAATCGAAAAGTTGATCGCACAGGGTGATGGGACCACGGATTCTATCGGGATGCTCCCCTTGACGCCGCGAAGCAAAAAAGTTCTTCAGTTCGCATCGGCGGAGGCGCGTGGCATGAATAGCCCCCTTGTCGATGCCGAGCATATCCTGCTAGCCATTCTTCGTGAAGGCGAAGGCATCGCCGCAAAGGCCCTTGAGAATCTAGGCATTGACTTTGACAAATGCTTGGGGGCTGTCATCGCCACCCTAGAATCAATGGCCTCATCGATGGATTCGCCTGACGAATCACCCTTTCCGCCTCCAGACTCCGAAGATGAGCCTCCTACTCCCTTTGGGAATCGTGATGATGCTGACGAGAGACCCTTCGACGGGCCCACTGCTTTCTCCAATCCCCAAAGTGGCAAGCGCCTAGATGTTCCACAAAAACCTGCTGGGAAAACGCCTGCACTCAATGCCTTTGGACGCGACCTCACGGAAATGGCTGCGCAAGGAAAGCTCGATCCAATGATCGGCCGTGCCAAGGAACTCCAGCGTCTCATCCAGATCCTCTGTCGGCGCAACAAAAACAATGCCGCCTTAATTGGGGAAGCAGGCGTAGGGAAGACTGCCGTCGTCGAAGGGCTTGCGCAAGCAATCCATAACGGTGACGTCCCAGAGAAGATCCGAGCCAAACGGGTCGTGGCACTCGACTTGACGCTTATGGTCGCCGGAACCAAGTATAGAGGTCAGTTCGAAGAGCGTATCAAGGCGGTGGTCGATGAGATTCATCGTTCCGGCAATGTAATTCTGTTCATTGATGAGATTCATAACATCGTCGGCGCTGGAAGTGCTGAAGGTGCCATGGATGCCGCCAATATCTTTAAACCCGCACTTTCACGTGGTGAGCTCCAATGCATAGGTGCCACCACTCTCAATGAGTACAGAAAATATATAGAGAAAGACACGGCACTTGAACGCCGATTTCAGACCGTTCGCATTGAGGAACCCACCGTAGACGAGACCATTGAAATTCTCAAAGGTATTGCACCCCGATACGAAGAATTCCACCAAATTAAATTTGAACCTGCCGCAATCGAAGCTGCAGCCCGACTTAGCGCACGCTATATTTCAGGACGATTCCTTCCCGACAAGGCCATCGATCTCATCGATGAATCTGGTGCTCATGCTCGGATCACAGCCTCAGTCCGTCCGACAGAAATCAAAGAGATCGAGGGAAAAATCCAAGAAATTACCAAGCGGAAAAATGACTGCATCAACATGCAAGACTTCGAAACCGCTGCCATTCTGCGCGATGAAGTCAAACGCCTCAACGAACTCATCACGGGTGAAATTGATGATTGGAAACGTAAAAATGCCGACAAGCGCGTCACGGTATCAGAAAACGATATTGCCGTTACACTCTCCAATACAACTGGCGTTCCGCTCAAGCAAATGGATGGCAACGAAATAGCACGACTACTCAACCTAGAGAACGAATTGTCGACAACGGTCATCGGACAATCCGAGGCCGTTGCCACTGTTTCCCGTGCGCTACGCCGTGCACGAGCCGACCTGAAAGACCCTCGCAGACCGATTGGCTCCTTTCTTTTCCTCGGCCCAACAGGTGTTGGCAAAACGCTCCTCGCAAAAACCATTGCCTCACAATACTTTGGGGACGAAAAAGCACTTATTCAGATCGACATGTCGGAATACATGGAGAAATTCAACGTCTCGCGGCTCATCGGCTCTCCTCCAGGATACGTGGGGCATGATGAAGGTGGCCAACTGACTGAACGCGTCCGTAGACGCCCCTACAGCGTCGTCCTCTTCGACGAAGTCGAGAAAGCTCACCCAGACGTCATGCAGACCCTCCTTCAAATTCTAGAAGAAGGCAGGCTAACCGATAGCCTTGGGCGTCAAGTCGACTTCCGCAATTCCGTGGTGATCCTCACCTCAAACCTCGGTGTTGACACCGTGCGCTCAGGACAAAGCTTCGGCTTCTCTGCCGCCAAGCAGGACGAAGATCAGGATAAGATCAAAAAGAAATTATTAACAACTGCAAAAACTGTTTTCAAACCAGAACTCTTGAATCGATTCGACGAAACGATTGTTTTCCGAAAACTGGATCACGATGACATCGCAAAGATTCTGGATCTTGAGCTTTCGAAAGTGCGTGAGCGTCTTGAAAAGCGCGGAATAAACCTCAAACTCGAACCGGACGCCATTGAATTCCTTGTTGCTAAGGGATCGGACACCGCACTTGGCGCACGACCGATGCGCCGTACCGTAGAGCAGAAGATCGAAGATCCACTTGCGGAGAATCTCCTCCGCGGTGTCTTCACACCCCCCTGTTCGATTACCGTCACGAAAAGCGAAACGTCTGATGAGCTCACATTCAAAACAGTAAAATGATCACGGAATAAATGTCATGGACTTCTTGCCGCAAATTCCACCGGATCTCTGGCTGATCTGCACGCTTTTTGCCGGAGTGTTCGGAGCCAACATCGGATCTTTTCTAAACGTTTGCATTTACCGAATCCCCCTCGATCAATCAGTCGTGGCACCTCGCTCACACTGCATGACGTGCGGAAAGCTCATTCCTTGGTATCATAACCTACCCGTGTTGAGCTATTTTATTCTGCGTGGAAAATGCGCTACTTGCAAAGCATCGTTTAGCTTCCGCTATGCCGCTATTGAACTGCTCACGGCATTCTTATTCATCATGGTCTGCTGCATGGTTCCCCCGAATGGAGCCGTTCCTCCCTTTGGAATGGTTGCCCTCCCCTCGCTCTACGCCGTGCCTGTTGCCTGGCTATTCATCGCGGGTCTGATCATCGCCACCTTTGTTGACTTCGACCATTTTATTATTCCAGACAGCATTTCCATCGGAGGCATGGCCGCTGGACTTGTTGTTTCCGCGCTGGTGCCCTCTCTGCACGGTCAAGCTGTATGGTGGCAAGGCGTACTGTTTTCGACGCTCGGACTTGCTGTCGGATTCATTCCGCTTCAGGCTATCCGCCTCATCGGGACGGCCTACTATCGGAAAAAAGGACGCATTGCTCAGGACGAATATGCCATGGGCTTTGGTGACATTAAACTCATCGCAGCCATTGGTGCATTTCTCGGTTGGCAAGCCGCTTTATTTTCGATCATGGCTGCCGCTCTCTTCGGAACCGTTGTCGCCTTGCCACTCGTCATCAGCGGACAGCGCAAGCTCCTCGACAGGCTTCCTTTCGGCCCCTACCTATCCCTCGGTGCCATCGTCTGGCTCTTTTGGGGCAAGAATCTTCTCGGGGCGTATATTTCAATGCTAATGTCCGGTGCGGCGGGCTAACGCCCGCTTTCTATAATGAATGCGAAACCGAAAAAAGAATCGAGGCGGGCGCTTGCTACGCATATTGTGATTTTTTCACTCTTCGCGATTCTCGCCTTCTTTCTGCGTGTGGCCTCTATTAGTCTTCCTACTGAGTGGATTAATGCGATGTCAGAAGCGGTTTCAACAGAAAAATTTACACTCGAAATGGAACGCGTCTCAATTTCTATAAGACGCGGCGAGCTCGACATCGGAAGAATTCGAGTCTACCCCCGTGGTGCAGTAAGCCTTGCCGTCTTAGAAATGACCGAAACATCGGTCAAGTTGCGACCGAGACGAAACAAGCACCCGTTAACTTGGTTGCGCTCAATCTCCGTTCATAGTCTAATTATACCCTCCTCAGTAATTGAAACCTATGACGACCATCACAGCACCAGTCTTCTCGACAACAGCGAACTCACAGCCTATATTCCTGAACTCCGCGACGTTGAACTGCACGGTGCCAACGTCAGCGTTCTCGGCGCATCCGGACGGCATATATCAGCAAAATTTACGGCTAAAAACAACACATTAACCTTCGAAGAAATTAAAGGAAACTTCACACAGGGACTCGAAGAAAATCAGGCGTTAGAGGGGCGATTAGAATTCGGGCTTCGCCCCTTCACGCTAACAGGTTCGGGAAGTGGTGTTCTTGATCCTGCCAAAATCTTGCCCATATTTATTGCTCTCGATCTTCCAAAACTGGCTTCTGAAATTGAACGATTTGATTTTCAAGACGTTCCGCCAGAAGTCGAAGTCTCGATTCATTATGATCCAGCAAAGCATCTACGTGATCTTGTTGTCAATATCAAATCGGGGTACTGTCTCTACACAGACACCCCGCTGACAAGCACCAGTGGGATTGTGAGGGCTTCCGGCACCAATGAATGGGATCACGTCGAAGTCAATTCTCTTGTTGCTACAAGGCCTGAGGGCACCTTGTCAGGAAACCTTCAGATCAACACGACAGATTTGACTCTCAGCTTTGCCGCCGAATCTACACTGGATCCGCTCCACCTCCTACGGATAATACGCATCAACGAGAGCGAACCAGTACAACTCCCTCTTTCCTTCGACAACCCCACCTATTTAAACAGTTCAGGAATCGTTGACCTTTCCAACCATCCCACGCGAAGCAACGTTACGGGCACCATGACCTCTCCGCGCATTTCCTCACACGGAATCAACTTCGAAAACGCCCAAGCACAGTGCCACCTCTCCGATAAAGTATGGCGCGTCACGAATGCCAGTGCGACAATTTATGGAGGCCGATTTGAAGGCGGCGCTGAATTCATACCTTCGCCGACAAATCATACTCATGTCGTCCTCAAAAGCAATGGTAGCTTCTACGGACTCCACCATGCCGAATTTTCGGGACTGATCGGAAATCCAACTCTCGACTCAAAAGGACTTCTCGATATTAACTACAAGATTGAGGGGCGAATCGTGACGAATGCACTCAGTTTTGTTCGTGGACTCCATGGGTCGGCTTCCATGGACTTACAGAACATCCAACTCTATCGCGTCCCACTTTTTGCCGGTCTAACGGAAATCATCGCAACAACTATTCCAGGCATCGACTTTCTACTCGCTCAAGATTCCCTCGATTCTTCCATGACATTCACCAACGGTTTGCTCCAAATCAAAAAACTGAACATCAAGGGAAATGTATTCAGTGCCTCCGGATATGGAACACTTGACCACGAAGGGCAAGTCGGCTTGAATTTAAAGGTACACCTGCTCAATCGTGAAACTTGGTTAGGACAAAGTCTTTACTATGTCCTATTTCCTTTCTCCAAGTTTTTCGAACTTCAGGCAACAGGCCCAATTTTGAACCCGAAGTGGTACTCTGCTACTTTTTCAAGCAAGCCGAGTCCGAATACTAAACCGAAATAGCAGGGATATCGACAAACAAGGCCACTCAGTAGACGCGGCATCCTCGCCGCATTCACCAACTCGAGAAACCTGCCCTATCCGCCAATCACCAACTTCTTCTCGCGAATCACTTTTGACGAGGCAAAGGTCGCAACACGACTGCCGTCTGCACGAACCAACACGGCCTCTCCAAAAAGCGCCTCGACACTCAACTTTTGCTTGTTTCGAGCAAAGAGAACAACGCCAAGCGTAATCGCCTTTTCAAGCCCGTCGCCCGTTCCGAAATTCCAGACTTCGTCTGGCTGCGCAAGCCTTCCCTCCTCTTCGTAGATCGACTCATTTGTAAAAGTCTCAATCCGTTGAATCAGCGAAACCTCATCAGGGCACTCGATCGCACTTCTATCAATGCATACAGGATTCCGCTCGACAGCAGCTTTCATGAACGGCAGAGCATCGGTACGTCCAAGATCGCGATAGGCGTAAAACGCAAAACGGCAGTATTCGTTACGCTCACGAATCGTCTCAACGCGAGCAATGATCTGCTCACGCGACATCCCAGGAACGATCTCAAGGGGTGCCTGATCGCGAAGGAATGTCTTCTCCGAAGCCTCAGGCATACGCGGCACAAGATGGCAGAATTCCACCAACGCCTTGACGGTCATGTCAGCGTCCATGCACTTCGTTTTGAAGCGTGCGACAAGCCGAGCAACATCGTCCGGATTATCAATATCAACGGGATCTTCCGTAAGATAGTCTTGGATATCGTTCAGCACAATGCAATGGTCACACGAGCGCTCCGAAAACTCCTCGTGATCCATCTCAGCGAGCAAGAGCGACAACGTTTTGTCGGTCACCTTATAGGGACAATCACGCTCGTACTCGAAGGCACGAGCAAGCGGCACGTAGAGATTCACACCGTTACGCTCATGTCGAACCAAAAAGCAACAATGACTTTTGGACGACTGCCGTAGAAAATTGCCGAGCATTTCCGGCGTAAGCTCCGTAGAGAGATAGTTACTAAGTTTGCTTCTAAATTTCGCATACGCATCGGGAGAAATCGTCGCATCAGGATACATGATGTGAATGGTCCCACTCTCATGCGCCACGAGCGTGATTCGCTCATGCTCCATCGAACGTCGCGCCTGACCTGAAAGCGCGGTGCCGTTAAACCACATGTTTTTCGTAACCACACGTCTGTTATTCGTGATAATGCCGTCACCGAGATCTATAAAATTCTGAGAGTGCAACGGCGTGGCCATCATATAAATGTCCTCGAGCGGAATGTCGAGCACAACAAAAAGAGAAGCGGCATAAATCGCGGCGAGCGAAACACATTCGCCGGCGCCCGTCTGATAGCCCGGTCGGCGATCGAAAGCCGTCATTGCTTCAATGGTCTCGGTCTTCCAGTATGGAATAACGAAGCCTTCATATTTATCGAGCCCGAAATGGCGCCGTATATCGATATCAAAATAATACTTATCGCCTTCATAACCGAAAAGCGCGTTCGACTGCGACAGAGTCTCGGTGTCTACAATGCCCTCAAAGCGAGACAGCTCCTTCTCCTTAGTCGTCAGCCCCCACGTGCCCAGATCGAGATTGAAAGAGTAATGATCCATGATGTACTGCTTGAGGCGGTTGATCTGCGCAACCTCGCCCTTACGTTTGATACCCTTGAACCATGGATCTTCTTTCCAACGCCAGAGGATGGGCGACATGATGTTGGCCAGCATCAAACTGTAGAGCAAATCAGGAAAGATAAACATCTCCATGTCGGAGAGCGTAACGGCGGATGATTTTTTTTCTAAGTCTCTTAAAGAATCAATAGTCGTATTCATTAAACCTCCTCCCGAGCGTCCTATAGAGGACTGCTTTGAACTTGATATCCACATAACCCTTACGCGGAACAGGAACAATAAAAAACAAAGAGTATCGGTTATCCCTCAGAATGTCCAGATGATTTCTGAAATCCACGGTAATCGGGTGTAGGGTTTCAAGAAACGGCTTGCGCAGACCAAGGAGAAATGGTAAAAAGAACGACAAGCAGATCATTATCGAATCCAAAGAAGTCGAAAGGTCTGGTATACCGTAAGAACAACATTTTGCTGCTTCACATAAGCGTCCGACGCCTCTTGCTGGGCGTACGCTACGAACAGACGATACGAATAGTAGGAAGGAATGTGCTAATGAAACAACCAGTTGACGTCGCAGCCTATATCTGGCCGTCCTATCATTATGAACCGCGCGTCGAACATTTCTGGCCAGAAAAGGATGGAGAGTGGTATACCGTTCGTCGTGGAACGCCACGCTTTCCTGGACACGATATGCCAAGAATTCCCCTGCTCGGATATCAGGACGAGGCAGATCCGGCGGTCATGCGACAGCATGTCGAACTGGCGCGCGCACACGGCATCAATGTGTTCATCGTGGATTGGTACTGGTATACGAACGCCTCGTGCTTCGAGCGCCAACTCAATGACGCTCTACTCCCCGCACTGGAGGGTACTGACAGCAAGTTCTACTTGATGTGGGCCAACCACGATGTCGACACGCTGTGGAATATGCATGCCGACACGCACTGGGACAGACCAAGGGAAACGCTGTGGAGCGGACAGACCGATCGACGTGTTCTGGATCCCATGTTCGACCGGATCATCAAAGAATATTTCAGATTGGACTCCTATTACCGCATCGATGACAAGCCGGTATTTTCGATCTTCGACACGGCTAATTTAGTTGCCGGACTCGGTGGAGTTCAGCCCACAGCAGATGCCTTTGCCTGGATGCGTCGTCGTTGTAAGGAAAGTGGTTTGTCGGGGCTGGAACTTCAGGCTATCGCTCGTGGCGGAGCTGGCGTGGAAGCTGGTGCGAAGCTGAAGCCCGGAACGGAAGCGCATACGGCACGCGCCCTCGGGTTCGATAGCGCAACAGCATACCAGTACGGCATGGATGCTGGGGAGCAGGGAGACTACGTGGTCTGGGCAGATAACGCCATTTCTCGCTGGAAAGGCTATGAGAACCTATACGGTACCTTCTACCCACATGTGTCGGTCGGTTGGGACAACACCCACCGCAACCCGTCGTTTGGCAAAGAACACGTGGTACAGAATGCGACACCGGATGCCTTCGAGGCATGCTTATGGAAAGCGCGGCAGTATCTGGACACACATCCGACCCAAACACCCCTCGTCACGATCAACAGTTGGAATGAATGGACTGAAGGAAGCTATCTATTGCCTGATATGCGCTGGGGCTACAGCTACTTGCGCGCAGTTCGCAATGTGTTTGGTGCACGCTGAAAAAATCACGGCACACACAACACATCCGCATAACATTTCCGCAGCCCTTCGCGGAAAACGTTAAAATTGTACTTCTCGTCCACCAGTCTCCGGCAGTTCGAGGAAATTTCTCTTCGCAGCGTTGCGTCTTCGGCCAACTTCACAATGCCATCCGAAAAAGCTTCCGGCGTGAGGGCTGTTAGCAGAGCCGTCTTTTCATCAAGAATCAGCCGATTGGCTTCGTGGTCGGTCGCGACAATGGCACGCGATACTTTCAAGTAGTCGAGCAACTTAAGCGGCGTATTGACACCTGCAATTCGTGGCGATAGCAAAATATCCGAGGCCGCCAAGTAACACGGAAGCACATCAGGAGGGCGTTTGCCAATGAATGAAACCTGAGCACCACAGCCATGCGCTTCCACCCAACGTCTCCATTGTGAGATCTCTGCCTCAGATCCTCCGATGATAATGAAGCGCAACTTGGGACAACGAGCCAACGCGAGCGGCATGGATTCGAACAGCAAATCAATCCCCTGATAATAGGCAAAGGAACCAACATAAGTGACGAGGATTTCATCGTTCGCCATGTCCATCTCAGCTCGAGCCGCTGCCACACCCTCAGCATCGGGTTCAGTGAGCGAGGATGGAATGTCGCTGATATGATAGCCCGGTGTGCCGCGTCCAAATTCTTTAACCTGTGCAACAAGCCCAGTCCCCGTCCCGATCACGGCATCCACATGACGCATAACAAAACGCTCCACTGCCGCATAGCCACGCATGACCATGCCGCCCTTATAACTCTTCGAGTCGGAATGCTTTTCAAACACCACCTTCGAACCGCTAAGTCGTCCAAGCATCAGGGCGAGAATTCCGCAGTCCTCGACCCCATGCACCACGTCGTAATGGCGACGACAAATCATACCGAGACCTTGAATAAACATGATGCCGTCGAAGGCAAACTTCAACAGAGACGGGCCGATGGAAATCTTCTTAGCAAAAAAAAAGTTCGGTGCTCGCACAATGCGAACACCCTCAATGACGCGACGCTCACCGATAGGCAAGGTAAGAAAAGCTACAGCGTACCCGTTGTCGTGTATCGCCTGAACATCGTACCCGAGGCGAATGGGAGATCCACGCCATTCGAAGAACGGTTGCGACGCAATAAAAAGAGCTTTCGGCTGCTGACTCATTTTAAGATCTCCTCTGCACGGCGACGCGCCCAAGCATCAGAGTCGAGAATCGAATCGAGACTCAGATTTCCGGTAACACGCGGACATTCCGTCAAAACCCCTTCAATACAGCCCCAAATTCTGGGTAAATGAATGCGGCCCTCAAGAAACGCAGCCACCGCCACCTCGTTGGCTGCGTTCATCACCGCCGTTGCTACGCCACCCGCCGCCGCTGCTTGCCGAGCTATCCGTAGGCAAGGAAAGCGCTCCGGATCTGGCTCGCTGAAATGCAATGCTCCTGTCTTCGAAAGATCAAGCCGTGGCAGCGTACTGTTGCCGACACGTTCAGGCCACGTCATCGAATATTGGATGGGCAAGCGCATATCCGGAACGCTCAACTGTGCCATCTGCGCCCCGTCGGTAAACTCCACCAGCGAATGGACAATGCTCTCAGGGTGAACCAGCACAGAAATACGTTCAACGGGAATATCAAACAGCCAACGCGCCTCTAAAATTTCAAGTCCCTTGTTCATCATCGTGGCAGAGTCAATGGTCACCTTGGGTCCCATTTTCCAGCGAGGATGATTCAGCGCTTCCTGAATGGTCACCGTTGCAAAATCAAACTCGGGACGTCCCGCAAACGGCCCACCCGATGCTGTTAATATAAGACGTGCCACATTCTTTTCAACAACAGATGCAGACGGCTGCGGATTCCGGTTTCTCACGCACCAGGGTGTGCAACCGCTATCCTGCAATGCTTGAAACAGGGCACTGTGCTCGCTGTCGATAGGAAGTAAATCAACACCATTCGCCGTGCAGCACTTGCAGACAAGTTCGCCCGCGGCAACCAGTACCTCTTTGGTGGCAATCGCCACATTATGGCCAGCCTCAATCGCAGCGAGAACAGGCTTCAACGCCGCCATGCCGACAATGGCGCAGACCACCAGATCAGCCTCTGGTAACGAGGCGAGCTCGCACATTCCATCAAGCCCCTCCAACACCTCCACACCAGATGGCGCGGCATTCCGAGCCTCGGCGGCAGCCCCCGTATACATGAGTGCCACTTTCGAAACGCCAAACTCCGCCGCTTGCTCAAGAACACGAGTGCTATTGGTCGCAGCTGCCACAGCCAGCACGTTGAAACGCCCTGGCATTGACCTGACGATGTTGAGCGCGTTCTCTCCGATAGAACCTGTGCTGCCGAGTATGACGATGTTTTTCACAATGATCTTACTCCTTTTTACCCGACTTCAATTCCCAGAACCTTGCTGACGGCAAAACCAATAACAAACGAAATCGCGGCAACGCTAAAGCTGATGCCCGCCATCTCGGTAAACCGACGTTTGAACGACACGTTCTGCGTCACGGAGATATACCAAGTAAACCCAGCAATGATCAGCAACACGACAACCAACATAACGCCAAGCGCGGCAAACGGCATGTGCTTGGGGAAAAGTAAATAAGGCGCAACAAGAAAGGCAACCGTTACCAGATACACGAATCCCGTATAAAGGCAAGATTTAAAGGCGTTTTCATTGCCATCAGCTCGGGAAGAAAGATACGCGCTTGATGCCATCGACAGTGAAGCCGAGATGCCCGTGACAAGACCAGAGAGCGCAACAAGCTTTGTGTTTTGCAGCGCAAGCGTCAGCCCTGCAAGCGTACCGGTCAGCTCGACAAGTGCGTCACTCAGACCCAGCACCATGGAACCCACGTATTGAAGTCGTTCTTCGTCGAGAAGCTCAATCAGCTCCCGTTCGTGCCGCTCCTCATCATCAGATATTGCTTCCGCCTCGGGAATTTCCGAAAGCTTGCTTGCATACGTGGCGGCTGCAACAGATTCGCCGTTCTCCATCAACTTGATCACGAACGTAAAACCGAGAATTCGTGCTGCGGCGACGAGAAACCTGACTTTAATCAAGTTAGGGCGCACATCAACGCCGGTGTATTTCTTCCAGACTCCTGCATGAACAAATTCTTCTTTTGCGCAGCGCAGGAGGACTTCACGGTTATTTCCATGCTTTTGGATGGCCGCTATTCCACTGTAAACGAGACTTTCCGTCAACTCGTTTCGCTGCATCACAAGGAGCAGTGAACGGGTGGCTTCGCTTATTATAGGTTGGATATTCATAGCTACATCCTAGCACAACATAATTCACTCGCGCCAGATCTTTTCACCAGATCTTTCTAATCGGTTAGCGACAGGGGTATGGCATTGATGTGCGGATCAGCGAGCCGAAGAGGAAGCCGTTTGA
>CAZKJH010000044.1:0-4581 GCA_964553035.1 uncultured Lentisphaerales bacterium
GCTGGAATTCAACATTTTGCGTACGAGAGAAAAACTCAACCTACGGCTTTAGGTTCAAAGGCTTCCGAAGTTTTTACACCAAACGGCTTGTGCGAATTTTGCCACTCCTTTTTCTGTCACTAGCGACGTTCCCAAATTCACAATACCCAAAAAACATGATGGCAGGCAAACTATTTGCCCTGATGGGACTCAGTAGCTTTATCCCAGAAACCCTCTCAAAAAGAGTGCCTACCATTTGGTTCGCTTCGATGATCATCTCGTTCTATATGCTGTTTCCGTGGTTTATGGCAATTAAGACAAAACGCGTACGCATTCTGGCTTTATGTATAACCGAGGCCTTGTTCGTTTTCGGATGGAGCCTGCTTGGCTGGGACGTTCGGTTATGGCAGTTGTTCCCCTCATTCGCGCTGGGCATAATTCTTTCTTCATACAACTGGACGGAAATCAAAAACGCACTTGTTCCAATGGCAATCTTTGCCCTTGTGGCGTTACTCATTGCCGATAACCATACATTCGCCTATCCCTTATTGGCGATAGGGGGAACAAGCTTAATTCTTGTAGTGGCGACCTATCTCTCCCGGTTTGAAAGTATGGAGAAAAAATTCGCATGGCTAGCCTATGTCTCGCTCTCCGCCTATTTATTCCATCGCCAAGTCTACGGGATTTTCTGCTCCACGCTTGACCTGTCAGGGTGTCGGCCAATCCGGGCGTTGGAACTCTTTTTCGGTTGCGTCCCCCTCATTTTTTTGGTGGCGTATGCCATTCAGCGAACGCACGATGCGACTGCTAAATGGCTAACTCAAGAGAAACCGCGCACCTCAAAGCAAGATTAATTGCATTCGATATAAACCTTCGTCGTCGCTACAAAGACAAGGACTCGCCACGAACACAATAAAACAGCCGTACACAAAAACCGGCACTGTTTATATGCCTTTGATCAGCCGCGATAGTTTCATCCGTATAAACCGATACTGAAGATAGAGGCACCCTAAATGGCGGTTCTTCCCGTAAAGGCCGACAATCTTCCTTTCGAACGGCGGAAGAATGTCCCCTGCGACTTCGCGGTTGGCCAATAGCAGCTTCCACGAGTCATGGGTCGGGAGTTTGCGTCCTTTGAATGAAGCCTGAAGCAGGTTGATCGATTGAAATGCGGCGAACTCACGCCCCAAAACATCAAGCAATCCTTCTCTCGCCAACGAATCCCCAACTAGTTTATTGAGCGTCCCATACCGTAATCTGAAATCATTTTTGAAACTCACGGAATTGCGCCTGAGAATGTAGTTGTACACGGGGACATTGCAGATGGACACGGATAATTTTTTATGTGCGATGCAGTCCAGATTGAAAAGAAGGTCTTGCCCAGTCCGAGCCTCCGGATTGAAACGGACCCCCTCGAAGAAGTCACGCCGGTACAGCTTGCCCCAGGAAGTCACGGGCATGTGATAGGTTAGCAGTCTTCTGAGGGCTTCGAGGTAATCCAGCCTGCTTTCCGAACGCAGAGAGGACATCACCGATTTCGCCTCATGGACCGTACAGAATCCAAAAATACGAATGTCGGCGTCTCCCTCTTGAATGGCGTCAACCATGCATTTCAGGGCATCACAGGGAAGCGTATCGTCCGCATCGACGAAAACAACATACGTACCCGTCGCGACATCCAACCCTGCGTTGCGTGCCGTACTTAATCCGCCATTCTCCTTGTGCACAACGCGAATACCTTCATGCCTCTGGGCATACTCATCACAAATCGCACCGCTTCGATCCGTGCTCCCATCATTGACAATGACGACTTCAAAGTCTGGGTATGTCTGGGCGAGAATGCTTTCGATACATGAACGAATATGGATCTCGGCGTTGTACACGGCAACTAATACGGATACTTCTGGGCTTTTCATGTTGATTGTTCTCTTTTCAAAAGGATGGAGAAGAACCGTGAAAGCCAAGGGATCCTTGAGCCGGTCACATTCGAGACTACACGCAAATAAAAGAACAACTCGTCAACCTTAAATGCATAGGAAAGGCCAATGTAGAGCGGTAAAGCTACACTTACTGACAAAATTGCCGACATCCAAATATCGTTGACGGTCAGTAAAATTAATGACAGCGGGAGCGTCATTACGCCACACAGCAGAACAATAGGGAGGACATCTGTAATCTGCATGCGAAGCGAATAGCCAAGCAACTTTTTATTCGGCCACGTGTTGATGATCATCGCGACGGGCGATGTAAAAAAGGCGCTAACGAGCGCAAGTGCCAACACACCGTGCCTGTACACACACAACAGGACGACAACCAACAAAAACTTTTTGATGATCTCAAGCTTTAAAAACATGTCGCTTCTTCCAATCGCATTCATTGCCTGAAGATTGATGGACTGAAACGGCAACAAGACAGAACTGAAACACGCGATTTGCATATAAGGTATGGCATTCGTCCATTCCTTACCTAATAGAATGAGAATAATGGATCTCGAACAAAAAGCCATGAGAACCATGGTGGGCATGACAAAAAAACAACTACTCCTGATCATCCGCCGCATGCTGCGACGCAATTGATTAGGATCATCTTGCATGCGTGAGAGCGCCGCAAATGAAATTGTCGTTGTCGTTTTATCAACAATGCCTACAGCCAAAGATGGAAATTGTCGACCGCGGGAAAAGAAAGAGAGATCAGCGGGAGTATAGACTCGTCCAATCACCAACCCATAGAGGTTGCTGAAGAACTGACTAATAACACCCGATAACATAAGCTTCCAGCCATATCCCCACAAGCGTTTTATCGACAGGATAGACAACACCAACCGGGGCCTCCATCCGATAAGATACCATCGTGTTGCCGTCCCCAATAACGACGCGCCAAGGGTGGCAAACACCAAGGCCCACACACCGTATCCCATGTATGCCAATGAGATTCCTATTACTCCATGAGAGATTGACTGCACGAGACTCGTCCTGAAACTTAGGTTAAACAGGAAATTGCGCGCCATCACGGCATCTTGGACGCCATTCATGGCATTTAGGATTAGCCCGAGTGCAGTCCACCTAAGCACCCCAACAAGAATCGGCTGGCTGTAAAATGCACCGATGCTTGGTGCAGCAAAAAAAAGGATGGTGTAGAGTATTAGTGCAAACGTAATACTGACATAGAATGCCGAGTTGAAATCTTTTTCGGTCGCGTCTTTCGCCTGTATCAGTCCCGATCCAAGGCCACCAGACACAAAGACATTTGAAACGCCAATGAAAATATAGAGAAGCGCAACAACTCCAAAATCTTTCGGTGACAACAACCGCGCCAGAACAATCCCGAACACGAGATTGATCCCCTGCATACCAACCTGTTCAAAGGTACGCCATACCGCGCCGGAAATGGCTTTCTGTTTAAGTGATGACATTTGTGACATGAATGAAAATTACCCGCATGCAATGGTCTTGACAACGACAATCTGTTTTTTCGATTAAAGCACGATGCTGGCGGACCGCGGCTCAACGCAACAGCAGAGCCGCAGGCAGACAATTCGAACGCCGCTCGCGCGTTGCGGTCCAACACGCAGGAATGTCGCCAGTGCCGTCGTTTTTCCTCCCAACCCCAAGGGGCCTACAGCACTTTCGTTGACTCGCCGGGTGATCTCCTGCTCGATCGGATTCTGAACATCAAACTTGGCGAAAGCCATCGCTTCCAACATCAACGATGACGCTTCATAGTGTGTTCGCCCAATGCCGATGGCCGGCGCACAGGGGGTGCAACCCAGCAGCCCCGCCGCTTCAATTGCCCAGCTCACGATCTCATCCAGTATCACAGAAAGCTTGTGCTGATGGAAAACACGATACGTCTTGCTGCGGATTTCAGGCCCCCCGCCCTGCATCAACAAATGCAGCCGAATGACATCTTCCTCAACCGACTTGATGAAAATCGGTGCCAAGGCAAGCGCACCAGGATCGTCGTCGAGCCCCACGGACTGCTCCAGCCGCTGAACATCATTGCCTTTGACCGCCATCGGCCTGCACGGCAGCGCTCTCATACCTTGGACCACGCCCTGCTGGATTGCGTGGATCATCTCGGCACTCACGGATTGACGACCGCCGACTTCAAGAAAAATGTGGGGGATGCCCGTGTCGTCGCAGGTCCCCCTGCGTGTCTGCTCGGCGATCTCCGCATTTTCGAGAATCGTTTCCAGCATCCAGCGGGCATTCTCGTTCTGCTCCGTCTCAATGGCTTTCCGGTATGCCGCTTTCTTGTCTTCTGGAAACACGGTGGAAGCTCGGATCAGTGCATCGCAAACTTTTTGAATTATCTCTATCTGATTCACATAACCCCCTCTAATTTTCTAACGCAAAAGAAACTAACCAATCCAATTTCATTCTCTTGCGCCCTTTGCGCCGCTTGCGTTTCATTTCCTAACGCTAAAGACGCTAGTGACGCGAACCAATCCAATTTCATTCTCTTGCGCCCTTTGCGCCGCTTGCGTTTGAATCCTTAACGCTAAAGACGCTAGTGACGCGAACCAATCCAATTTCATTCTCTTGCGGCCTTTGCGCCGCTTGCGTTTGAATCCTTAACGCTAAAGACGCTAGTGACGCGAAC
>CAZKJH010000044.1:4681-26717 GCA_964553035.1 uncultured Lentisphaerales bacterium
ACGCAAAAACACCCAAAGCCCCCAACGCTTGCGACCCTTGCGCCTCTTGCGTTTCATTTCCTAACGCAAAAGACGCAACCGACGCAAAAAAACCCAAAGCCCCCAACGCTTGCGACCCTTGCGTTTCATTCTTAACGCTCAAGACGCGATAGACGCATAAGTTATGAATCCCTACTGTTGCGCCCTTTGCGACTCTTGCGTTTTTATTTGGTATCATAAATGGTGCGTCCATGTGCCACGGCGACAATGCAGGGGAAATCCTTTACGAGAAGGAGGTGTAGCGCCTCCATTCCTTCTTCGGGAAAAGCCGCCACCTTCCTCTCGAGAATCCGGCTTTCCAGCAACGCCGTCACGGGCGGAATCACGGCATAGACCGAGTTGAACTCCTTCAATGCCGCCACCGTCTCCCGACTCAGCCTCCCTTTGCCCAGATGCAGCTTCACCCCCGCCTTCGACAACGCCGGGATCGTACTTTCAATCTCAACCTTGTTGCTGGATGTCGGGCCGACGCCCGCCGGACTGACCGCCGTGTGAAAAATCACAGCCCCCTGAAGATCGATTCCGGCGGCGGCCAACCCTCCGGTTTCAATCAGGCGAACGAGCTTGGGCAGTGCCGCGTCACGCCCGGTAAAGATCCAACCGGAAAGTAAGACGGCGTTCCCGACTATAAGCGTCTCGACAACATTGACCGACATCGGAGTTTCAAGGATTGCCATTCTCTCTTTTTTCATAACCCGTTCATTCTCCCGCGAGCCTCTCGACCAAATCAACCAGGGCATGCATTTCACGCCTTCCGTAGCGCTGGTCAACTGGCAACGGTAGCATATACTTCGCAAATGCGAATTCAAGACTTCCTTCTTTCGCCCGCCCAAGCACGTCCGGCCAATATCGAGCCACATAGACATGCGATTGTAGCAGGCGGTCGCGCAAACCCTCTTTCCTCAAAAACAACGGATACGCAAGCGGTGCGCCTGCGAATTCATGAACGCCAGGAGCGGCAAACTCGTTTCTTGACGCAAACGCCTCATGAAGAAACGAATAGTTCGCTCGGCGGACATCGAAAACATGAGCATAGTCGATGGAAGAAAGAATTCGGCGAGTCAGTTGCGACATCTCACCTGGGACGAGCCTGCTGACTCTGTCCTCGTTCTCGACAAAACGGGCATACCCATCTTCCGTCGATCCATCGAGGCGTAACAGCAAATGCGAGCAGCGGTCATGTGAGCGATCCGCAGGCAAGTGCCCCACACCACCAGAATCGCATCCCGAGCAAAAGAGGTAGGCGCCGTCCGGGACACCAAAGAACTTCCTGGGCGAATAAAAGGTGTCGCATCCACGTATCGGACGAGAATAAAATGCCTGGCAATTATCGACGATCAAATCATTCGTTCGAGAGGAAAGGTCCAGAACGAACTTGTCTTTAATCCCAAAATAGTTGACGTAGAGAAATGCTTCGCCATGTTGAATGCTTGAAAAATCGAAACGAGGTTCCAACTCGGCATTCACATCATAGCACGAATAAGGGACGCCGAGCCTCTCAAAAGGCTGAATCAAAGCATCACAAGCATATCGGGGAATGTGAACCTTGCGATAGCGCCGAGATCGCAACAGGTGTTGAAGCGCATTTCGCCCACTGTTCAATCTGAATGCGTCACGATGATACTCGCCTGTCTGGGCAAGTTCAAACTCGAAATATCCTCCAATGGCATTCATGACAGTTCGTAGCGCCCTAGATGTTCTTGAATGGCTTCGACCGAATTGAACATCATGATGTCGATGATCGAGAGCCAGGGAAGGAATTCATTCGAAAACTGCCGATAGGTTATCGGTGAAGGGTTGAGAAACTGCAAGTCAATTCCGTGCTCTGAGAATACATCCTTGGAGTACAGATCCTTGCCTCCGCTTGAATTGATGTATGTCGTTGCGCCAAGAACCTCGCAAATATGCAACACCTTGTCTTGTCCTCGAAGAGTATTGTCCTTGGGTATTGACGATGAAAGGATCAACTCGGTTTCAATTCTCAGATAATGGCAAATCGTTTCGATAAGAGTAAAAAGGTATGTTCCCAGGCGATCGTCTTCGTTTGTAAGAATTTTTTCGAGCACGGGATATGCACGGTCAAAAAAAGGAGACTTCCGGTAGGCCTGAGAAAGGGTTTTCAACAGCTTGTCGGAATTCCGCCCCACACCGACCTCGTTAATCCTCTTGAACGAACTCGCTCCCTCCAACTGCAGGCTCAGCATATGCTCGCGCCCGTCCAGCAAAATTCTGTTTCGCGCGATCCACCCCTGTTTGATGAAGTTGACATCGTCGTACACGACAAACCGATCCACGGCATTAATCAACTGAAAATAGCCGATATAAGGAAAGAAATACGGCTGCATGATGGCAAGGCTGGGCTTGATGTTAGTCATCTCTTCCCCACTGATGTAACCATTAAATTATTAGTATTTCCAAACTCCTCAGCCTTCAATTGCTTCATAAGCATGTCTTCTCCTTTATCCGAAATAATTCGGATCGTATCAAAAACTTCACTGATGGTAGCTGCAAGCGTCAAAACAGTCGGTGCACAAATTTTTATTTTCAACCATGCTTGTCTGTTGGAAACAGCAATAGTATCGCCCTCAAAAAGATTTTGCACGATATGGAACACACCTGGGACTTCTCCCAACTCCTCCAAACCGCTCATTCTTAGGATTGTACCAGGCTTAATGTTGATACATAGGTTGACACATGGTTTGGAGAAAAAGGGATTATCCTTTTCTAGACTATCATTTTCCCCCATCATTTCACCGGTTATGGCAAAGCGGATTAATCGACAAAGCGTATTAGTGCCATTTTGGATCTCGGTAAACTTATAGAACTGATCACCTGACAATCTAAATATTGGGTCATATATGTACATAACACTTCCATGCACTAACCCTTGAAAAGTTATTGTTCCGTTCGCTAGCCCAATTCCTCTCATCAACATTTGAAGATGCGGATCGACTTGATCCAGAAACTTGCGAATAAATTTTGAAGGATGTCGGGATCCCATGCACATGGATGCGGACACCTCTTGTTCAGAATTCATTATGCGGTCATACATGGCAGATAATGCGTAGGCTCCGTCCGCCATTGTATAGCTAGCTGTAAAATGATCGCCATCTTCAAGATACTGCTCAACAACCACGTTTCCTTTATGCGAATGGCTCCGTGCATACTCAAATCCTTGCAAGAGGGACTCCTTGTCTCGCGCAATAACAATTCCCTTTCCTCCACTATTATCGATCGGTTTAATTATGACGGGGTAATCAAGCCTTTCAAAATCGGCCTTAGTTAGCGGGGCTTGTAGATCATAATCCTTGGGTACCTGAACCGAAAACTTTTTGCATAATTCCTTGAACCGCGATTTGTCGGTCATTATCTCAATCTGCTCTTTAGTGGCGTAGCATGGAAGTTCAGCCTTCTCACAAATCTTTTGATAGAACTGTAGAATAGAATCAGTAAAACCGGTCAAGATTCCATCTATCCCTTCCCTTTTTATTAAATCAACAACAGCGTCCACATCTGCAACGCTTATCAATCGGTTTTCATCAGCTATACTTTTTGCTGGAGATTTACGGAAATCATCAAACCAATCAATGACGATAGTGTGAACGCCCATTTTTTTGGCAGTAACGACAATATCGCAAGACAGAGCATTTCCTCCTAATATTAGTAGCTTTTTTCCCATTACTGAGGCTGGCATTGTTTTTCTCCAAAGAGATTGTAGTTAGGTTAACGTCCGGAAGGCATCACCCTCTACCAGTTATCGAATTCACAAATGCAGTTTTTAATTCATCAAGATCCACTTTGAGAGAACTTATATCTTTTCTAATGCCTTTCTTTATGCGAACTTCAACAAACGCCGGTCCGTCTGCGGACAGCAGTGTTTTGATCGCTTCGCCAAGTTCCCGCTCCGTCTCAACGGCCTTTCCGATCGTCGTATAACCAGCATTTTCAGCAATGGCTGTCAGGTTGGCTTTAAAGCCCGCCGAGGGCTGACCGCCGACGGATTCGTGCGCTCCGTTATTGAGTACGACGTGAAGGAAGTTTGGCAGTCCGAGCATGCCGGTGGTGGTCAACGATCCCAGATGCATGATCAGCGCCGCATCGCCGTCCAAACAGACGACGAGCCTTTCTTTCGCCGCCAAGGCAATGCCGACGGCTATGGAAGAGGCATGCCCCATCGCCCCCACATTCAGAAAATCTTTGTCGTGACCAGCGCCGCTCAGCTCACGCAGAGCATGAAGCTCGCGGGTAGCCCGTCCGGTGGTTGCAATACAGATTGAATCAGTCGGTATGTTTCCCAGTACACATTCGATTGCTTTTTCGCGGCTCAGGCTGTACCGGCTGTCAGAATCTTCAGCACTATCCTTTTCCGGCTTGGCGAGCACCCCTTTTTTCGCAATGAGGGCCGTCGGAGCGCTCTGCTCCAGCGCCGTGCGGACGGCCCATTCGGCGGAGACCATCGACCCGTCAAGATCGTCTTCCAACACTCGGAAGGGAATGCCCATGCACTCCAGCATCGTCAGGGTGACTTCTCCCTGTTTTTTGTGCTGCGGATGATCCTTGACTGCAGGGTCGCCGCGCCAACCGATCAGCAAGACCATGGGGATGGCATAGACAGTTTTATCCGCAAGCGAAAGCAGCGGATTCACCGTGTTCCCCAGCCCGGAATTCTGCATGTAGACCAACGGCACACTCCCCGTTGCAAGGTGGTATCCGGCCGCCAGTGCCACCGCGTTGCCTTCGTTTGCCGCAATCACATGGCGATCCGCCGGCAAATTGGCGAGGGCATAAAGACAAAAATCATTCAGAAGCGTATCCGGTACGCCCGTCATGAACTCAACCCCCGCTTTGCGCAGGCATTCGTGAAATTTTTTCTGATCGATCATAGTAGTATTCTCCAACAGCCTTACAGCAATCGAAACAGGCTTGACAGTTCCTTTTCCAAATGCCATACCTTCTGGACTATCTGCAGGCATATGTCTTCCGATTTCCGTGCATAAATCGCCAGTCCCATAAATTTCTCCTCCATCTCTCGGTCCGAAAGCGGAAATGCGGCCTCTCCCTTCGGCGAATCAATCCGCTCCGTAAAGCAGTTCCCGTCGTGCATCGACACGTTGACCACAGCAGCACTGTACTTCGGGAAAATCGACGTCAGTTCGTCGGAGGCGCAAACGAAGACCTTTTTAGCCAAAGCTGCAACAGCCGGATTCGCAATGCACTCATCAGAATACTCTACTATCCCGGCCTTACCGGTAACCAGCGCCACGGCTACGCTGTACGGGATGCTCATTTTCGCAGAGGAGATCCCGTTGATAACTGTGTGGTCGTGCTTCGCCACTGCCAATGCATAGGTAGACACTTCTACGCATTTTATCATTTCCGGAAGTAGGGAATGGACCATCCTCATTTTTAGCACTGCGTCGATGGCTGAATGGCAATAACGGCAGGCCGCATACGGTTTGACATAAACCCGCTCCACCGCAAAGGCATCGCCATTTTTCAGCACCAACTGGTCTGCATCGAATGCGTCCGATACCATGGAAATAAAACCACTTCCGCCAGACAACACGTCAACTGGTCCAGAAAACCCAGATCGACCCATTGATGTTGCCAGAACAGCACTGATAGCCGCTTGGGCAACGTTATATGGCTTCAGCTCAGAATCGTCTTCTAATACCTTCAGCGTACCATGGGCGGAAATAGCCGCCGATGAAAAAACATCCTTCGTTTGCTGCCGGTCTAAACGGAGCATGGCGGCAAGCCCAAGTGCAGCGCCAATGCTTCCGCAAGTTCCAGTTGCATGGTATCCACGCCGTTTATGAGAGGGCTGAATGGCATCCGCAAGTCGCGTTGCCACTTCGTATCCGATAATAATTCCCCTAAGCAGATCTTTGCCCAGCACATGTTCTTTTTCCGCAACTGGCAGCAACGCGGAAAGAACCGGGGAACCGGGATGCACAATGCCGGAAATAACGCCATCATCCAACTCGGCGATGTGCGAGCTCATCCCATTTATAAAAGCAGCATTCTCTACGCTAGTTCTGCGACCAAATCCAATTACCGACGCTTCGCCGGAAGGTGCGCCCATGTATTCCAGAAGTTTCTCCCCCTTCGAACCCATAAGCCGAGAACCAGCAAGTGTGCATCCCAGATAATCTAAGAGACATCGTTTCGCCTGATGAACAACCCGATCAGGAAAATCCAATTTTCCCAGCTCGAATATCTCATTTAAAAATTTGTCAGTAATATTGAGATCCATCATGGCAACCTTTTTTTGAATTCAGCCGTCCCTTAGGGAAGGCCGATATCACTTGGTGTAAAAACTAAAATACTCCGGACTATCGGGTTTCGCTTCGTTCCAGGCCACGTCAAAGGCATTCAAAACTGCCTCGGGTAATGCCCCTTTCCCTAGCGACGAAATGTTTTGTTCCAACTGGCTCAGGCTGGACGCCCCGACGAGGATTCCGTCGCCTTTTGTTTGATCAAGACAGGAATGGAACGCCAGCCATCTGAATGCTGCTTCAGCCGGTGGAATTCCACATTCACGGCACGTTGTTGAAATCCTATTGACCGCATCGAAGTAGGATTGCTTCCAATAGCGGTTTCGGTAACTCTGCAACCTGGCAAAACGACCCGGCATCGGGCTGTCTTCATACTTGACGTGCTTTCCCGTCAACATCCCCCCCGCCAAAGGATTGTAGGCGTAGAAGCGCATTCCAAGCTTGCGCAAAGCTGGAAAAAGCTCACTCTCGGGCCTGCGGCTTAGGCCATTATACATTCCTTGGTAAACACTCGGTTGCGGCCAGCCGCGTTCTTTGCAGAGATGCCAGATGTCCACGACCATCCAGGCCGGAAAATTACTCAAGCCAAGCTCCTTGAACTTTCCCTGTGCATGGAATTTCGCGCAGGCCTCGAGCGCTCCCTCGATCGGTGTATTGAGGTCGGGGAAGTGAAAATACAGGATGTCGACATGATCGCGGCCCATACGGCGCAGGGACTCTTCCAGTTGCATGGCAACTGCCTCCGCATCCAGCCGTCCCGTAATCCGCGGATTGACCTTGGTGGCAAGACTCAGAGGCCCGCCGTTGACTCTCGGCAAAATGGATCCAAGAATCCGCTCGGTTTCACCCTCGTTGTAGACGTACGCCGTATCGAGTTCATATCGACCGTCGTCCACAAAGCGTTGCACCATGGCCAAACCATCATCGATGTTCACCTGAGGACCAAACGTCATCGTCCCCAAGATCAGTTTCATTGGTTCCATCTTCAAAATCCTTATTCCATCATTCCCAGCCTTATCAGTTCTCACGAGATCTTTCACATAATAGCATACTCACTCCCCAAAAGCCAAATCCTTCCGCCCCAGCTCCCAGCACCCAACTCCTAGCCCCTAGCACCCAGCACCCAGAGCCCAGCTACTTGATCGCACCTTTCGGCGACATGATAGCATCGGGATAATAGGAGTCGATCACTCGTTTCACTAGCATGACTTGTTTCGCCCGCTTCTTCGCATCGGCATCCGATGTTTCCCAACTATGCGTCTTGGCGACAGATCCTCCGGTTTTGAGATAGATCGGAGATGCGACACGGATCATTTCGGGGACTTCATAATGACGGATGAACCCTCCAGATGATTCCGGGTTTTCGGTATGAACATCAATCGGAATGTTGATTGCCTGACGTAGCGCAGCCAACATCTGGAGCTGAATATCACGAACGGGATTCAACGAATTGGCGCCGTTCTGTTCAAGCATCCGACCGGAGCAGGGATTGCCATGGCCGCAATGCGCTGAAATCTTGAACTTGCAGTCTGCAGGAATTTCCCCGAATTTTCTAGCTTCGTTGAGCACCCAGAGACAACCTTCATCGTAAAGCAGAAAAGCCCGGCACCCGAATCCCACTGCCCTTTTCACGTCCTCAATGGCACGCACAATCTGCTCCTGCCCACGGAGTCGATAGCCCATCCGTTGTCCCTCCTCCGTGTGAACTGAGGCGCTCGTATCGTAGGTTGCACGAGGCCCGATGGCCAAAACCAATTCGACCTGGTGTTGCGTCGCCAAGGCAACCATCTTTTGAATGTCATCATCCGAAAGAAGCATAATGCCCTTGGTCTGCGTGACTCGGTGAATCGCAATCCCATTCACGTTGACCTCATCCAGTAGCGCCTTCATGGCTCCAGGACCTTGAATACCCGGAACCTCAAAACGATACTGTCCACCATCTGAAAATCGTTTTTCAGAAGTCGGTAGATCGTACGCATCGCCTGAAGGCATCCCTATTTTCTTAAGAAACAGTCTGGTCTCTTTCATCGCGCAAATTCCTATTTTAAAGCTTTAGTTTCGACATCCATTTATTCAACTTTTACCCAAAGATTAACTTTAAGTATTCCGATTCATTTTTGATTACGCCGTACGCCTTGGCCCGCTGGGCAATCTTTCTTGCCCAACTCCGGTGCGGATTGATCTCGTTCATCTTGTTCGCCTTGGCACTTTTGACCACCCCCCCAGTCGTGTCGAGGATTTGGATTGCATCTTCATACTCCTCCTGTGTAACCGCCTGCATGGCATTGACATACTTAAGATGCGAGGGGTGAATGACGGTTTTACCAACAAACCCGTTGGCCTTGTCCAAAACGACCTCCCTCAACAAACCATCAATGGCATCGTTAATGATTGGACTGCGCTGCATCAAAGATCGATGAATATCTTGCTCAAGGAGTTGATCGAGATTTTCAGTCTTGTCGGCGAGAAAGTACTCCCAGACTGGTGCCGAAACCACATAGTCCTCACCGTGCCGAACCAAGTGATTCAAGATGTCGGAGAGGCAGTCTCGAACCGTCATAATGTCGTAGATGGAGTAGTTGATACCGCGACGCACTCCGAAAATGGACGAGAAGTCAGTCGCGCCAACACGTACGTTCAGAATGCTCTCACGATGGCGGGCCAACAAAGCCCGGATTGCCATCAATTCCTGCTGTCGTGTTTCCCGCATGGCGATTTTCTCGCCCTCGAGAATCGGCATCCCATATAAGACTTCTCCTGTTTGCTGATGCAACGCATCCAAGCATGCTAAATATTCGGCTCCGTTTTCGGAGTCGAACTTCGGGAACACAAATCCGGCGAGTCCCTTCGCGCAAGCGGGATGAAGCCGAGACGAAAAGCTTCTGAATTGCTCCGGATTGCGAACTCTGAGAAAAATTAAAGGGAGGTCGTCTACGGTTAGCCGACCCGTGGTCAACGCATCTGCCAACGCTTCCAGATGCATGAGTACGTTTGCCTCCGCCTCCGGCAACTCGTGTTCGGCAATGGCATCCTCAAAGCACATGACCAAGGCAGGCGATGGGGAATTTTTGGCGAGTATTTTTTCGATAATGTTCTTCGTGCCCGGCATATACAACACGCCACCGAGGCTATATGCCAAAAGCGAGGCATCCGTGTACTTGTTGAATTCAACCGGAGCTTCGACGAACTGATACCCTGAATTCTGCCTATGGTGTTTCATGTGCTTCTCCTATTTTACGAAAACACTTATAATATACACACTTTTCGTCTGGCTTCATAGTCCCGTTTTCGATGGGGGGATTCGAGGGGGCCACATCCGTCCGGGGCGCATCCCTCAAACAACACGAGCCGGTGTCTTCAACACGTCAAACGGCAACCCCTCATGATTCGTATCCCTGTAAAAGCTCTTGCACAATCTGAATAATGCCTGACGTCGCGGTCTCATCCAGCCCATGATACGTTGGCAAAGTCAGCACCCGATTGGCAATATCCGTGGCGATTGGCGTTTGGGATTGATTCTCTCGGTAGGGATCGAAATCGGTCAGCAGAGGATAGAAATACCGACGCGAGAAGACGTTATAATCCTTGAGTCGTCGGTAAACTCTTTCCCGCGTGTCGAGATCTTTGAACAACACGGGACAATAGGCATAGTTGTGGGAGACCGAGTAACCGCAGGAATTGTCCAAACAGTGGAGAAATTCAATATCCCTGATTCCCGAAAACCCATCTCGATAGGCTTCGTAAATCACCTTGCGGTGACTAATGAGATCGTCAATGACATTCAAATTGAGTACACCCATGAGAGCCTGCATCTCGTTCATTTTGGCATTAGTCCCAACATCAACGCACTCCGTTTCAGAAAGAATGGCGAAGTTCTTGAGTTGGTCAACTTTCTGCTGAAGGGCTCGATCCTTGAAAACCAGCAAGCCTCCTTCGATGCTATGAAAGAGCTTGGTCGAATGGAAGCTGAACATGCTGGCATCGCCATACTCAGCTATCGATTTACCGTTGATCTTAACTCCGAAAGCATGAGCTGCATCGTAGATAATCTTGAGCCCGTATTTCCGCCCGAGTTCATCAAAGGCATTCACATCGCAAGGATGGCCGTAGACATGGACAGGAACAATCGCTTTGGTTCGCGGGGTGATCATCTTTTCCGCAGCAGCAGGATCCAGACAAAGGGTCTCTGGATCGATGTCGGCAAATACCGGCTCTGCGCCAATCCGCTTGAGCGCATGGGAAGTCGCAACGAACGTGAACGGCGTCGTGACGACCTCACCTCCGGCAAGTCCCATGGCCTGGAAAAGAATCTCGAGAGCCAGTGTTCCGTTATTGAACAAGGACAAATTAGTTTCCGGTACGCCAAAATAACCAGCCAACTGGCCATGGAACTTCTTCAGCACGGGCCCGTTGTTGGTTAGCCATTGGTTGTTCCATATCTCCTCCAACCCCTTCTGATAGTCTTCGAGGGGGGGGAGGTAGGGTCGCGTAACAAGAATCGGGTTTTTAAAGGGTTTCATTTTGCTTCTAGTCATTCCACAAAAACGCAACGGCAACATGCGGCAAAGATATCGCCTTTGGCTCACACTCCCCACAGGTATTTCGGTGCAATTCGCTTCAATACTTTCCATCTGAGTTTCGTCAACTTCATCGGCATCCACGCAATACGACCGGGACATCCCGCCAAGTAGAGCAGAAGTGTCAATAAGCACGATGGAGTGTAAAACCAGAAGTATCTGTTTCCGACAGCAGCAACTTTTAGAAAAGCTCCAAGCCGAACTCGAAAACACTCCGCTTCAACTTGTCGCATCCTCCCGACCAAGGTGTACATAATATCTTCCGACAGACAAAGTGTGTGTTTTCTTTCTACCACATCAAAGTAAATTCGTGGTAGTGTCCCGTCTACAAAAACTTGTCCAACACTTTTTTTGTTATGCGAAACACCCCCGGCGTGAACCCTGTAGACAATCATTCTCTCTGAAAAATGGTAAACATCACCCATGCATGAGATTCCATACCAAAGCCTCACATCCCCCATGGCAAGCTTCCAGTTGAAAATGGGGTAGCGACTGCAAATTTGAGCATAATCACGAGCGCGGTAAACTGCGCTAGCGGTGGGAATAACGCCCATGTTATTCAAGAAATCATAAAACCTCTCACGCTTGATTAACCCGTCCGGCATTCGCATCGCCTCGTATAGAGAACACGGAGCCAAACCAACTTCAAGATCGTTTCGATTGAACTTGTCGCTGAAAACCAGCGAAACAGAAGAATTGAGACGGAAAACATCAATCTGCTTCTGCAACTTTTTGGGATCACACCAATAGTCGTCTCCCTCGCAAATCGCAATATATTCCCCGCGGCAAGCGTTGATACATCTTCTTCCGTTGCTCATATTTTTGGAAGAATGAAGATTAAATTCCGAATAAAGAACACGAATAATTTCAGGGTAGCGTTTTTGGTACTCAAAACAGATTACCCTCGTCCGATCCGTAGAACAATCCTCTCCAATAATGAGCTCGAACTCAAAGTCACACACCTGATTTACGACGCCTTCAATCGCCTCGGCTATAAATTTTTCGTGATTGAAGGTCGTCATTCGAACCGAAACAACCGGATTCGTGCAGAGCTTATCATGGTCGCTCACTTCAATGTTAGGTGTTTCCGAATCCGGTGCGAACTCAGTAATCGCTTTTCCGCGTAGCTGTTCTAGTTCGTCCTTCAATTGCTCTTCAGTTAGTTTTTTCATATCAACTCACTACATCCGTTCTGCACACAAGGGTTCGAGGCGATGGCTCTGTGAGCCTAAATATCCGATTCTCTACTCCGGCGAATGCAACGCGTTCATAGATGCCGAGAAGCCGTGAGAGGTTAACGCTGTAATCATTCACCTCGGAGGCGGAAAGAATCGCATTGCGTGATATCTTTTCGGCCAAAGCGTCGTCATCGAAAAGCGCGCCGACATAGTGCGCAAGCATATACGGGGCATCATGCTGATAAAAGAAGCCGTCGATTCCGTGATTAATCCTATCAATTACCCCTCCCACGTAAGAGGCAATGCAAGGGACTCCCAATAGCTTCGCCTCACTTAGCGAATTAGACTCGTTTTCAACACTCGACGCAGACACGAAAACATGTGCGCTCCGCATCCGCTTGCACATGTCTTCTTCATCCAGAACCCCCGTAAAGACAACGGTTTTCTCAAGACCGAGTCTGCAGATCATCTCTTTGATATACAATCGATACGATGAGCCGAAAATGACGTTATAGAGAACCGAATGATGCATCTCAGCACAGTAACCACCACAAACATAGAGCTTGGTATCGGGAAAGTGCCTCAAAATGATGGGCATCGCTTGCAAAACGAAATGTAAGCCCTTGATGGGATACCCCCACTGACTGACAACAATCGCGTGCTTTTCGCACGATCCTAAGTTCCACTTTTCAGCTCGGTAATATGAATCACGGAGCGTCTCATTGCAATGGTAATAGGCTGCGTCTGGGTTTATTTGTGCAACACAAGCTCGATCCCAAGTTGTCCGGCCAATGATATGTTTAGCCCCCTCAATAGCATGCCGCTCCAAAACGCTACGACGATGATATGCTTTTTGTGCATGAATCAGGTTGCCTGGATACCGAATGATCTCCATCAGGGAGGCCCGGCGCTGGACTCTTGCCGGGATTCCTGAAAGGTAGTGCGTGGCACAGGTGTAAAGTAACCCTTGGATCGACACGGCGCATGAAATTCCCATCTGACGGCAACTCTGAACCACCGATAGCGCATGTGGGCTTTCGGTACCAAATACCACAACAAGATCCGGCTCGACTTCTGAAAGAATGGAAAGGATCACCTGACTGTAGACACTTCCCATGGTTCGGCAGGCTCTACGCTCTCGATAATAAGGGAAGGCGAAATATTGGATTTTATTCCCTTTAAGTCGACGAATCCCCTTAATCTTTTTTTGAGGGAAGGCAATGGACAACGACACGTTTCCAAGTACAGACAGACGGTTTGAAACGCTGACAAACCACCCACCAAATGGCGATGATTTTACTCCTAGCAATTGGCTAGCCTCGGGGATCGCCACATTTGTGAACCATAAAATATTCACCTGTCGGCCTCCTGTCCGGCCTGGTGAGAGGCCGTGGCTCGTAGATTTTGACTGGCGAACTTGGCTCCGTTAGCTATAGCCAAAATAAAACCATACTTGATGAAAATGTCTTGCAAACTAATGGAACTATGCCCAGCAACAGTCGCAAATACGAAGCGTGCAAACAAATTATAGGCATAAAACAAGTAGCACGCCGTCATAAACTCGTTCCCAATACACAAAGGAAAGAATTTGAGCACAAAGTGTAGCAAGCATAAAACAAACAATCCGAAAAGTACAAAACACGGGATACCGAAATCACAAGCAAAGGCATACCATAAGTTGTGCCAATTACCTGAATACCCATGCCCTTCAAACATGCTATCACCGCCGACTGTGCTTGAGTACACAACCCAACTTGTCGCTTCACGCGACATGGCATATCCTTTTCGCCCCAGCCACGGATTTTGTCGGAGTTGCTCTCTAGCTACACGTCTCATTCCTTCTCTGAAAATATCGGTAGTTCCCATCGCCGAACCCGTCTTGAATTCTGGCACGACAACCGAAAGTCCTCGCTGCGCAGACATAGGTAGCTCCCAAAGCGAACCATGACCCGCCACACCGAAGAAAATAAACCCCGCAAAAATAAAAACGCCTACCGTCGTTACCATATAATGCTTTCGAGTAATAAAAACCCGCATGATTGGCGTCAAAAACAAGGTGCCCACACCTTGCCTTTTACCCGAAAGCACAACCAAACCAGCTAATATGATCGTCAGTAGCAGTTTGGGTGCTGACTGCAATATCTGCGGAGCACTATACCGAGCAAACACCAGCAAATATAATGACAGTGCCCCTAAGAGATAATAATTGGATGCTTGCGATATAGCTTCTCCAACAACAACACTATCTGTTTCATGAAAACCTCTCGAAGCTATTGAATTCAGGAGAGAAATGAGTCCCGTCACAACCAAGCAAATAAACAAAACTTTGCATTCTCGTTCCGATAACCTGAGTGTGGACAAGACAAAAAGGGCCAAAAAGCCAACCACGATTCTAAAGTAAAACCGTGCCCCAATGCTGGAACTTCCCAACATTGTCATCCCCGTAGGATTCAGCATCCAAACTATGAAAATCCATGCTAGAAGCGGAAATGCTATCAGAGTAGTCATACTAAAACGAACCCGATGCTCCTTATGCATAGCACTTCTAATGAAATAAACGCCGACAAGAGATATGCACCCGAGCTCCGGTCCGTCAAAGGGAAGACCTGGAATGGTAACGCCCAAGGAAACCAGAACCGGACAAAGAATCCAATAATAATTGTCAAGCGCCATGACCATTGCGATTCCAATTGCAGCGGCTGCAAGAAGTTGAATTCTTGCGCTACTACCAAACATAAGGGCCTTCGTCCCAGTCAGAACCATGGCAACAAATATGCCACCAAATAAGACTTGGTTAATTTTTACGGAATATGCGCCTAACCCGCTACTTGGCATCAAACGCCTCCTTCGGCAAAATGAAAGCAATCCGACATAAAAATGAAAGCATCGATCCTCGCTGGAATCTTATAGGAAGAGGAAAACCCTTTGCGGATTGATAGAGGGGTGTCACTGAGCTGATAGGTGAATAGTCCATGGTATCAAACATTATATTTCGCCGAGTACACTGCGTCGGATAGTCGTCCGAAAGCGTCAGCTACGACCTTGTCGGGAGACGCGTCCGCATTGACGAGCAGAACGTGCGGGATTATGCCAGATTCCAGTTGTTTTTGGTAGGCATTTATCTCGTCGATGCTGAGTTCGTGCTTTCGAGCGACGATGGTTTCTGGTTTGGCGACAAGCGCCAGCACAACATCGGGTTGTGGCAGAGTTCGGACAAAGACCCGAAGAAGCAATTTAGGTAAATTGAGACGAAAGCGTCTGGGATCCAGAAGTATGTCGTAAGTATAGCGGTCGGCTATCACGAGCTTGCCAGCACGCAACGCTGGGGCGACGTTCATTACGTAACCGGAGAAAAAGCTCAGCCAGTGGTAGCCAAGGTAGATTATGCTGAACAATGCATTCCGGGGCTGACTTCCACGTGGGTCGTGTGGCATGGTATCGGGTATGCCACCATCGAACATCTCACCTCGGATCGGTTTCCAGTGAAAGAAAACAAATCCGCTGTAGGCCCCCGCTTCCATGAGCTTGGGTAATAGCAGTTTCAGAACGGTACTCTTCCCCACCCCGTCCGCACCTTCTACAGCGATGAAATGACCTCTTTTACGTTTTACCATAGTGTGTATGCGGCTCAAAACAGACTCAATCGCCCCAGACGACACGCTTGATGTAGTCGGTATAGCTAATGATCAGGCGAACGACTTTGTCCGAAACATTCGGCATGGAGTAGTCGGCGACAGGACGGAGAGTCCGCTCGGTGCCGCTCATCTGGGTCTCAAGCTGGGCAAGTCCCTGCATAATGCGTTGCTTGTTCATCCCCACCATCATGACAGACGCCTCCTCCATCGCTTCTGGACGCTCATGCGCCTCACGAATGTTCAGCGCCGGGAAGTTCAGTATCGAAGACTCCTCAGAGATGGTTCCGCTGTCGGACAAGACCGCCTTGGCATTCATCTCCAGTGAAATGTAGTCGCTCAGTCCCATGGGCTTCATCAGCCGCACCAGCGGGTTGAACTGCACTTTTTTCTTCTCAATCATGTTTCGGGTGCGCGGATGGGTGCTGATGATGACAGCAAAGCCGTAGGTCTCCGCAATGGCATTGATTGCGGCAACTAGACCGGTGAAATTCTTCTCTGACGAAATATTCTCCTCGCGATGCGCGGAGACCACGAAATATTGTCCCTCGACAAGTCCAAGCTCCTTGCGAATCCCCGACTTCAGCACCTTCGGCAATACGTCATGCAGGACTTCATACATCGGACTGCCCGTCTTGATCACCAGATCAGGGCGAAGCCCTTCGGCAAGAAGATATTCGCGCGCAATGTCGCTGTAAGTCATGTTGAGGTCGGCAATGTGGTCCACGATCTTGCGATTGGTTTCCTCGGGGACTCGCTGATCAAAGCATCGGTTTCCCGCCTCCATGTGAAAAACGGGAATGTGGCGCTTCTTGGCGGCAATTGCGCAAAGGCATGAATTTGTATCCCCAAGAACCAAAAAAGCATCCGGCGCGACTTCCTCAAGAACCGGATCAATGGCGACAAGAATCTTCCCCGCCGTCTCAGTGGCATTCTTCCCCGCAGCATTCAGGAAGTAATCTGGCTTGCGAAGTCCGAGATCCTCGAAAAACACTTCGTTCAACTCGAAGTCATAGTTCTGCCCCGTGTGGACGAGAATGTGCTCAATCGCCGGCGATGCATCGAGCTTCTTCAGCACGCAGGAAAGCCGGATAATCTCGGGTCGCGTTCCTACAGCTGTACATACTTTTAATCGTTTCATATTGCAGGGATTTTAACACAAAGGCTGCTTAAACTGAACTACCTTTTTTACCTTTCAAGGACCGCGGGAGTGTACAATTTTGATTTATGAAACACAGAGATCGGGAGACACAGAGCTTTTGAGGGGGGGATTATATCTCCTCTGTGCCTCAAACTCTCTGTGTTTATCCCCTCCAGCACAAAGTGCTCCAGAATGTTGAACTTCTTCATACTTTCTCGAAAAACGTGTCCGGATCGGCGGCATCATACCATTCACTAATCCAAAATTGCGTATACAGCACATCATCCCCGATGTTCGTAATGTTATGCGTATACCAAATCGGCATATCGACATACCCTGAATTCTCCCCATCCAATACAAAATCCAGCACTTCGTTCGTGCCAATTCTGCGGAGTTGAATTCGCGCCTTTCCTTTGATTACGGTAAAACGCTCGATTTTCCGCGTGTGGTAGTGGTTGCCGCGCGTGATTCCTGGCACGGTTGTCGAGAATGAAACCTGTCCACCGCATTCAAGCCGAATCGTTTCAATAAACGTCCCACGTGCATCCGTGTTCTGCTTGAGCAACACGGGAAAATGGGTTGTTAAATCAATATAGGAGCGGAAGGTATTGAATAGATTGAGGTCGTTGATGTCGCGCAGATCGGGAATTTCTCCTTTATCAAAGTACATGTCCCTGAAATTTTCAAAAAGGCTCAGGATGCTTGATACCTTGCGCTCGAAGTCCCACGGCAAATCCACACGGCGTATCTCGCCCGGGTTACGGATGAAATCGATTATCAACCGGCATAATGAACCGACGTAGATGAGTCGCACGTCGGAGTCGGTCTGGATCGTCGGCTTTTCCCCGTGGGTAAGTTGGTGCGCGAAGGTGGCGACAAAGGAGTTGTAGAAAGGGCGACCGAAAGGACCGAAGACATTCGGGATCACAAGCCCTGTGAACGATGCTCCTGTCCTCGTAGCCCAAGCTTCAAACTTACATCTCCCCTCTCGCTTGGACTTTCCGTACGGATTGTCGCGTTCTTCCTGAGTGGATGACGACATCAGCACATGGGGCTTCACTCCGGCATCATCCATGGCACTAATCAATTGGGTTACAAGCGCGATGTTGGTATTGTAAAGCTCCTCCTGCGACTCACAGCGGTTCACTGCCGCCAGATGTACGATTACATCACATTTCCCTACGAATTCAAGAAGTGACTCCTTGTTGCTGAAATAGGCGTCTTCAAATGGAATGCACTCGAATTCGCCCGGTAGCAACTTCAAGGTGTTGAACAAATGTGTTCCGACAAACCCTGCCTGCCCTGTTATTCCAACTCTCATACTCATTCTCTCCTCTGTGTCTCAAACTCTCTGTGTTTAAATTACTGCGCAGCCGCCACGCCCTATCTCATTTAACTTGGAACTTCTCCCCCTGAATCCTGAACCCAAATCCCTGAACCCTGAACTTTGGACTTAAACACCGTCCCATTCGAAGCCGTGATTCTTGTCGAATCGAATCACATCATCTTTGGCCTCTTCAAGCGTTTTATCGGAGTATACCAGCATTCTCGCGTTTTCGGATAGTGCTTTAATGCCAATCGCAAACCCACACGGAAGCGCTACCACCTGCGGCTCGCAGGCATCCAAATAAAAAACCCGGCTATCCGGTGACCCGACTTCTGGATCGAATGACTCTAGCGTGCGGACAACCAAAGCCATCCTTCCAGAAACCGCAAAAAACCACTTGCGCTCGAACCGATGGCCAATCCATGCTCGAACGCAGCCCGGATGCGCCGCTTCAATGACATAAAAACGCTTAACGTCGAACATGACAAAATCATTCACGAAGCTTACCGCTCCGCGATCATCTTTCGCCAGTCCTCCCTTGATAACCGTCGGCTCTTCCATCGCCATCAATTCGCCCCCGTTTCTGAACTCAACTCTTCAAATCGTCCTTTACACATTGAAGCTTGAGAAGAAGTTTCTTCATGCCCTCTAGGTCAAGACGGGTCGTGTTATGGGAATGATAGTCCTCGAGCTTCGCCACCTTCTTCTCGCCTTGTACGAAATACTGATCGTAGTTCAAATCCCGATGGTCGGCAGGGACCCTAAAATACCGATCCATATCTATTGCTTTCGCCATCTCTTCGCGGGTGACAAGCGTTTCGTAAAGCTTTTCACCGTGACGTGTACCGATAATCTTTACTTTGGATTTCGAGTTGTAAAGATCGATAAGCGCGTTCGCTAACGTCTCGATCGTTGCCGCAGGAGCCTTTTGAACAAACAAGTCTCCATTCTCACCATTCGTGAAAGCAAACAAGACGAGATCAACGGCATCATCGAGCGTCATCATGAAACGCGTCATGTTCGGATCGGTAATCGACAACGGTTTGTTCGCTCTGATCTGCTCGATGAACAGCGGAATAACCGAACCGCGACTCGCCATCACGTTGCCATACCGAGTGCAGCATATCGTCGTAACAGCGTCTTGGCCAAGCGCCCTTCCCTTTGCAATCGCAACCTTCTCCATCAAAGCCTTCGACATACCCATCGCGTTGATCGGGTAGCAAGCCTTGTCGGTACTGAGAACAACAATTTTTTTCACGCCGTGTTCGATAGCCGAATCCAAGACGTTTTCGGTTCCGAGTATATTTGTCTTGACCGCTTGAACAGGAAAGAATTCGCAGGAGGGCACTTGTTTGAGGGCGGCGGCATGGAAGATGAAATCCACCCCAGCCATCGCCCCGTCAACCGAACTTCTGTCGCGGACATCGCCAATGTAGAACTTAATCTTGGAGTTCTGGAGCTCATGTCGCATGTCATCCTGCTTCTTCTCGTCACGCGAAAAAATGCGAATTTCTTTGAATGAATTAATAAACCTCTGCAGGACCGCATTTCCAAACGACCCCGTCCCCCCGGGAATAAGCAATACTTTATCCTTGAACATATCGATCTCCAGTGATTTAACTACTTCTCTAATTGCCGGATCAATTCTTTCAGATTGTTCTCCGGTGTGTATTCGGAATACAGTGAGTCCACCTCATCAGTAGACATACAAAGCCCCTTGTTCTTCTCACAAAATGCCGCCACACGTCCAGCGTCCTTATCAACATCTCCAAACATCTCAACGTCAACATAGTAGGGATGCTTTTCAAAAAGCTGGTTTTTCGTTCGGTTGGGATACGTAAAATTCAGAATGGGCTTGCCGGTGGAGAGATAGTCGAAAACTTTGCTGGGAAAGAACTGATCCATATCATTGGAAATATTGACCAGTATATCACAGGCGTTCATCACATCCCGGATTTCACGCACACTCACAGGCTTGTGAGTGACAAGCCTATTCGGAAACCTTTTTGCGAATTCAATTTGCACATCGCCGTAGCATCCACTAGAAAACACATGCCATTTGATTTTTGAATTCTCGGAGAGCTGCTCCAGAAGCATCAGAAAATATTCGGGGCTTCTGGCTTTTTCAATAAATCCACCGGCATAAAGAAGATTAATCTCTTCCTTTTTAAGAAAACTCGTATCAAAGCCGCTGGGCGCAGACTGTTCGAAGAGCATGTAGTCGAGTATTGAAGACTTGGCTAAAACGTCAGGGCCGAGAAAATCCTTGCAGGCGTTTATTATCTCGCGTGAGAAGAAGTTGTAATCGGCGGCCTTATAAGCGGACAGCTCATATTTGGACCTAAACTTTGCCAGAAAAGGAAATTCCGAGCTGGTTTTGCTTTCGTAATACGTATCAGTCGAATAGGTTAACCACTTGATCCCACGATGTCTACGGACAAAATCTTTGCATGCAAGATGGGTCGTAATTGGAAAGCCAACCGAAAGAACAGTGTCAAAGTCTCCAAGCATACGCTGCCGCTCAAGTTCACGAAGCATCGTACGGCGAACCCAATAATAGGTACCCTCTCCCCTCAACGTAGAACATACAATTCTAATGAATTTCCAGAATCGCTCCTTAGTTTTGCACCCCAAGGCTCTGACCTGCTGCTCGTTGAGCCAGTCGCTCACCTGTACAACATGAACACCGTCGAAATCAAAACAGTCCTCTTTGATCTCCATACTTCTGCGCCAGGCAATGATGGTAATGTCAAAGGACTTCTTGAGATAGGAAACAATCTTCTCAAGACAGATGCCAGGCGGGCTATACGTGGGATAGTATCCTCCGACTAGAATAACGACTTTCTTCTTATCCACAAAAACCTTTATAAATTCTTATAAAAACCAGCGTTGCAGGGGCGTTCATATCGACGTGATTGCCGCGTAGGCGGCCGCTGCCACAGATTGAGCATCGGCATCCGCCTGAATCACAACCTTGCCACGGATTATACAAGATGTTAGATTTTGTTGGTAGTCATTTATCTCGTCGATGCTAAGTTCGTGCTTGCGAGCGACGATAGTTTCCGGTTTGGCAACAAGCGCCAGCACAACATCAGGCTGTGGCAGAGTTCGGACAAAGACCCGAAGAAGCAATTTCGGCAGATTCAGCCGGAAGCGCCTGGGATCCAGCAGGATGTCGTAAGTATAGCGGTCAGCTATCACAAGCTTACCGGCGCGTAGTGCAGGGGCAATATTCCTGAAGTAGCCAACTAGGAAGCTCAGCCAGTGGTAGCCAAGGTAAACAAAGCTGGCCAGTTCATTTCTCGGCTGACTTCCCCGTGGGTCATGTGGCACGGTCTCGGGTATGCCGCCTTCATTCAAGTTGCCTTTTGTCGGTTTCCAATGAAAAAAAAGGACACCGCTGTACTTGCCAGCTTCCATGAGCTTGGGCAACAATAGCTTCAGGACGGTGCTCTTCCCCACCCCGTCTGCTCCTTCTACTGCAATGAAATGACCTGTTGTATGCTTGCTCATTCTTTCCATAAATTTTGAATATATTCTACCACAGAGTCAACCGAGAACACAGCGGTTTTCTTTACTTTCTTGGGTTAGTTTTCTTCACCACCGAGAGCACAGAGGACACAGAGCTTTTCTTGAACTGCTGTAACATGGAAGCCCTGCTGATGCGTATATCCCAAAATTCTCCTCTCCGTGCACTTCGTGGTCTCTGTGGTTAATTTTTTACCACCGAGAGCACCGAGAACACAGAGCTTTTCTTGAACGGCTGAGCCATTGAAGTCCTTCTGATGTTTACACCCCTAATCTCTCCTCTCCGTGCCCTTCGTGCCCTCTGTGGTTAATCTTCTTCACCACCGAGAGCACCGA
>CAZKJH010000045.1:0-26237 GCA_964553035.1 uncultured Lentisphaerales bacterium
GAAGGCATGTCGAAGGAGGTCGCCTCATGGCCAGAATATTGAGAGGCGATATTGTTTGGGCTGATCTGAATTCGGTCAAAGGACATGAACAGGCCGGCCTACGCCCAGCACTTATTCTTAGCCCGGAGATCTTTAACGATCGGTCAGGTACGGTGATTGCAATGGCGCTGACAAGTCAGCCTCAGAAAGCGGGCTTCCCTTTGACCATGGAAATCACAAGTGTTTCCCTGCCCAAACCCACATGGGTGAAAATTAGCCAGATCCGAACACTCTCCGTTGAGCGCCTTGGCAAGCGCATGGGCCATGTATCAGATGACGAGATGAGCCAAATTATCGAAGGTCTAAACGAAATAATTGGCGAACCAACACATTCAGGTTATCGGCGCTAGCGCACCTCAACCTGATGTGAAGCGTTGGTGGACGAAGATGATCATAACGGGGGAACCGGCCATGCCCGCGGGTGCGGGCGAAGGCCGGTCCGCAGACAGACGACAGAGCAGAGTAAGACAGACACAACGAAAGGAGAAACGCATCGTGAAACGCATGAAGACATGGCGATGGGTACCGGCGGCGCTGCTGCTGGCGATGGGCGGAACGATAGGGCGGGCGGGCGATCTGGCAATCCAGTCGTTCGACGGGACGGGGGCGCTGTCGTTCAACCGGGTGCCGACGGCGACGGTGTACCGGGTGGAGTGGGCGCCGACTCCGAGCGGGCCTTGGACGAACTTCACGGGCGCGGCGGGGGCGGCGCTGGATTCCATCCCGCAGTTCGCGGGGGGGAGCTACACCAGCTCGGTGCCGATGTGCTACCGGGTGGTGGCGAGCGTGACGAACGCGCCGGCGGAGACCTGGGACTACCTAGTCGTGGACCTCTCGGGCGGGGCGTCCGCGCCGAGCTACCCGGTGACGTACCTGGACGCGGTGCCGCCGGGCGGGTGGACGGACGAGCACAAGACCACGAAGCTGGTGCTGCGGCGGATTCCGGCGACGACGCCGGACTTCACCATGGGCGATCGGGCAACCGACTACCCCGGCGCAAGCGACAGTGGCTTGCACCAGGTGACACTGACCAAAGACTTCTACCTCGGGGTGTTCGAAGTGACGCAGCGTCAGTGGGAACTGGTGATGACAAACAAGCCGAGTTACTTCAACAACGCGACCTACTACGCGACACGCCCGGTGGAGCAGGTGAGTTACTACGACATCCGGGAGAACCCGGCGAACAGCGACGATCCGGCGGTGGACTGGCCGGCGAACAGCGCGGTGAACGCGAACTCCTTCATGGGCAAGCTGCGTGGGAAGACGGGGCTTTCCGGCTTCGACCTGCCGACGGAGTCTCAGTGGGAATACGCCTGCCGTGCGGGGACGACGACGGCTCTGAACTCGGGGTACAACCTGACGAGCACGGGTCAGGATGCGCGCATGGACGCGGTGGGGCGGTATTGGTACAACGGGCCAAGCACGGTTGGTTACGCACAGTCTGTGGGCACGGATGGCGCAACTGCGAAGGCGGGCTCGTACCTGGCAAACCAGTGGGGTCTGTACGACATGCACGGCAACGTGTGGGAGTGGTGCCTGGACTGGTACGGAACCTATCCTGGAACCGTGACCGATCCGCCGGGCGCTTCTTCGGGGTCGTCCCGCGTCTTTCGTGGCGGCGGTTGGATCAGCGGCGCGTACGCTTGCCACTCCGCGTTCCGCGACGGCAACCCCCCGGGCGCCCGAAGCGCCACCGTTGGTTTCCGGGCTGCTCTCGCCCCCCCAGGTCAGCCGTGAGCTGAAGCAAGCCAAGGAAGGAGCCTGGCGCGCGGCGACCGTTCGGGCCGTCCCCCGCGGGACGCGGGGGTGAGCGGAGCGAAAGGCCGAACGGGCGACGACGCGCTAGGCTGAGCGCAAGGGGCGGGCAGGCTGAGCGATGGGGGCCGGGGCAAAGGCCCGGCGGAATTTTTTGGCGGAGGGCGTTCTTAGAAATGCAAATGGCGTTTTTTTCGGTTCCGGCGCGCGGGGACGCGGGGTTGCAGGAGGACCTGAACGTCTTCCTGCGGTCGCACCGCGTGCTGACGGTACACCGCGAGTTCGTCGGGCAGGGGGAGAACGCCTTCTGGGCGCTGGGGGTGGAGTACCTGGACGGCCCCTTGCTGTCCGGGGGCGAGGCGGCCTCCACGCGGCGGTACTATACGCTGACCCGGCGGGATGATCTCACAGCTGGCGGCTGGAGCAATGTGGTCGGGCAGGTGGCGGTGCAGTACGGGACGGCGGGAGAGAAGACGATGCAGGACACCATCACGGCGACGCGGGCATTCTATAGCGTGAACGTGACGGTGACGCCATAACAAAGACGATAGAATGACATGGCACAACAATGCCCTGCTGCGTACGTCGCTACGCGCCGCCGCAGAGGGCTGGACGTGTCAAAAAAAACGGTCAAACAAAAACGGTTATTTTTTGACAATGGGGGGTTGACAAATCTTGCGCCACGTCTAATAATAGTGGCCATACATTGTTTAGTGGCGATCAGACAGTCCGCAAGGAGCGGACAATTTGTTTTTATAATCCATAAAACGGCTTGAAAACGCGCCACTCTTAAGCTATGAGAAATCGGAGATTAATGATGAACCAATGTTTTTTAAAGAAAAAACGGACAGTCCTTTTGGGTCTGTTTTGTGCAGCTTCTACTTTCGCCGCCGAGCTTGTCAAGGATGGGCAATCCACTGCCGAGATCATTCTGAATCAGGATGCGCAAGCCAGTGTGAGGGTGGCTGCCGAACAGCTTCAGAAGTACGTCGAGAAGATGTCGGGCGCGAAGCTCGACATCGTCACCACCCCGACAGGGAAGTTTCAGACTCGCGTTTACGTAGGCGAGAGTGCCGCCACGAAAAAACTCGGGTTCACGCTCGATGATGTCAAGCATGACGGCTTTAAAATATGGGCTAAAGGACACGATGTGATCGTGGCGGGGCATGACATCGACTGGTACACGGAATGCGGTTTTTCGAACGATAATCTGAATGTTTTTAAGAGTGATTTCCTCGTTCGGTGGAACACGTTCACCGGTCACAAGTGGGGGTCGCCCAGGTTCATTGTTCCCCTGGAGACAATGATCCGGATTGGACCGTTGCTCGAGTTTCATCCACAGATCGGCAGCGGCACACTCTACGGCGTATTTCATCTTCTCGAACAGCAGGGTTTCCGTTGGTACGCGGCCTTCCCGGCCCCGAACGAAGATCTCGGAAAAGTAATCCCCGTAAAGCAGAGTCTCGTGATTCCCGAACAGGAGACCCTGTGTGAGCCGGAATTCGCGATTAGAGACTACGGCTACTATGTCGCCACACGCGAGGACGCGCTGTGGATCAAGTCCATGGGAGTCGGCATGGCCGAATTCGAGATTCCATGGCACTCTGCGCAACGAATGCTCGAATTTGAGGAGGATTCCGATTTAGCCGGCAAGATCAACGGAAAACCAGACTTCCTTGCTCCCAAAATGTCGAGTGAGAAGTTCCGCACGACATTCTTGGAATACTTGGACTGCGTGAATCGCTGGTATCCCAAAATGCTTCCCTTCGTCAGCTTTTGTCAGCCCGACGGTTGGAGCACGATCGATGACGAGGACAAAAAGAAGGGGTGGGATCGTATCGAAACGCGGGGCGCCGACGGGCGCTTCAGCGATTACAACTGGGATTTTGCCATGAACATGCGCGACCGGTATAACGCGAAATATCCCGGCAACACCCAGCGCAAGCTTGTTTATGCCTACGGCAATACGTCGCGCATTCCCGAATCGCTGGAGGAAATCCCGGACGATGTGACGATCTATTTCACCCATCACTCGGACAAGGTGCATATGAGCGACTACCGGATCAATGCTCAAGAATGGCTGGCCAAGGTGAAGGACATCCGACAGTTCGTGTTCTACGACTATTATTACGAACATACTCTCTACAAGGGCGTGCGTCCTCCCATGCCATACGTCTTCACCGAAAATCTCAAGAAAAATTTCGACTTTATGTATGACCATTGTAATGGCTGGCTGCTCGAGGGAATGGTCACTGAGTTTCGGGATGGGAGGGCCTACGGGTTCTACCGTCCGGCGATCAACCATCTGATGTTTTTCCTGCGTAACCGCCTGTCATGGAACCGCGATCTCGATCTCGAAAAGGAACTCGACGAGTACTGCACGCTCTTCTATGGACCCGCTGCTGCTGAAATGCGTGAACTGCTCACGTTCTCCGAGGAGGTCTGGATGCGTAAGGCACCTCGTCTGGTCACGGCTTCGACCGGCTATATCAAGGAAGAGGACGTGCCGAAGTTTTTTGATTTGCTGGATCGCGCGAAGGCGAAAGCCGGCGACACGATTTACGGCCAGCGCATCGATATGCTGGCTCAGGAAATGGCTCCGTTGAAGACGGTTTTCGAGGGCCTCAGTCGGCGGGGACCTCAGCTTCGTGCGTTCTCGTTTACCGACGAACAGTCGCCGCAAGTTGATGGGGATTTGACCAAGCCCTTTTGGTGGTATCAGAACCTGATAAATCCCCGCTATACCTTCTATCCGCTGAAAGACATGTTTACGGGTGAGACGCCGAAACACATCTCGACTGGCGTTTCATTCCGGTACACGGATGGAGCGCTCTTCATTGCTATTGACTGTCAGGAGCCCAAAATGGATACGATTCAGGCGCGTTGCGAAGAAAACGAAAATCCCGATATCTGGTCTGGCGATTTCGTGGAAATCCGGCTGGAGACTCCGAACGGTCGCCAGCCGCTGATTGTCGTGAATCCCAACGGGGCCGTCCTTGACAGCGATCCCACGATGCCCAATACGGAAGACTTGCCCTCGTTCTACAAGGTCACGGACTGCGCGGTGCGCAAGCTCGCGGACCGATGGACCGTTGAGATCCGGATCGACGCGAACTCACTTGAAGCGACGATGCCCACGGATTCCTTCCCGTGGGGCATTCAAATTTCACGCCAGCGGCTGGCTGGCAATACGCCGGAGTTCTACCAATTGTCGCCTACCGGCACGGCGTTTAATGAGGCTTTCGAATTGATGGCCAATTTATTTGTTCAGTAGTTAAAAGAAATCGTGGAGGAAGCATATAATGAATCGAATTTTATTTCTCGTTTTAATTCTGGCGTTTGCGACGCACAGCGGCGCGGCCACTGCGAGTTTCCCCGAAGATTTTCAGGAGGCCATGCGGTTGGTCGGCACGCCGGGAAAAATGGCTGAAGCGGAGGCCATCTTTTTGGAGCTGGCAGGCCGCCCGAGCCGCAAGCCGCAGGGCTCCGACGCAGCTCTGGAGCAGGCATCCTTGTGCGCGGTGCGGCGTAATGATTTCGAGGAGGCAGGGAAGCGCGCCGATCAGATCCGCGAGGAACCGCTGCAAACCCTTTGCCGGATGCGAATCTTGGACGCGCAGCGGCGCTGGAAGGATGTCGTGAGTGCCGCGGGCGGTCAGGATCTGGCAACCTGGGCCGAACGGCTGATCTACGATGCGGCCATGTGCCGAGGGCGGGCATACGCCATGCTGGGTGATCTCGCCGCCGAAAAAGATTTTCTGCTGGCGCGAACCTTCACCATCGAGGCTAGTCAACTGGCACTCGCCAATCTGGCTCTGGGGAATTTCTACCGAGATCAGGCGAAGGATGACGATCAGGCGCTTGCGGCTTACAAGACGGTGGCCGACTCATCGGTTGTGGGAGCTGCGAAGTACGACAGTGTGATTGCATGTGCGCAGTTGCTGGCGAAGCAAGGGAAGGAAAAGGAGGCCATTGGACTCCTTGACAGTCTCGAGACGAAGACCATGACCGTCGACTGGCGGTGCCGGATACATCAGGCGTACGGCGACGTGTATGTAGCACTCAAGCGTCCCGATGATGCCCAGGCTGCTTACCGGCATGCCCTAGCGGTACCGGATATATCGGCCTATATGGTGAAGGTGATTGAGGCGCGGCTGGCGGAACTGGTGCCACAAACCGCCGTGAGCCCCATAAAATAATAAGTGAACATCCAAAAGAAAGTGAACATCCAAAACAATAAGTGAACATCCAAAAGAAGGAGTTATCCAATGAAACAAAAGTTTTTTTTGAACATCAATCGAGCATGTGTATTGCTGTTGACTTTGGCACCTCTGTTTGTCGAGGCCGATAATTACGTCGCCCGCAACGGTACGAACACCGACACCTGGCCGCATGACGCTTGGTCCAACGCGGCGAGCAACATTCAGGATGCGGTCAACGCCGCCACGAATGGAGCCACGATCTGGGTGCAAGCCGGTACCTACACCGCCTCGGCAAATCCTACGAACTACCCGGGTTCCAGCCCCAATGTGGTGTATATCAGCAAACCCCTGATCCTCCGTAGCGAAAGCGGAAATCCCGAAAATACAATCATCGATGGCGAAAACATCAACCGCGGCGTGGCGTGGAACTATTCCAGCGCCACTGGGCCTTTCGTGCTGGATGGCTTTACCATTACCAACGGGTTTGCGAACGAAAAAGGCGGCGGCATCCTGCTTGATGGTACCGCGAGGACAAGAACGATCCGAAACTGTCTGATTCTCGACAATAGGATCACGAACGCCATGACCCAAAACCTCGGTGGTGGTGGGATGTTTGCGAATTCCGGCGGAACCGTGCTTTCTAACTGCACGTTTCGCGGCAACATGGTTTCCAATACACTTTCTTCCGACGGCGGCGGCGGCGGTGCCTTTCTGATAGCGGGAGGCCGGATCGACAATTGCCTCTTCGAAAACAATTCGGCATACAACGGCGCAGGGGGCGGTTTGTTGCTCCGTAGCAACGGCTCGACTGAAATCCGTAATACGACCATCGTGCGAAATACGCAGTGGCAACAAGCCGGTAACGCAAACCACGGTGGCGGTGGCGTAGAAAATATGTACGATGCCAAATTGTACTTATGGAATTGCCTGATTGCAGACAACGAGGGCAATGGGTACGGTAAAGGCATCTACAACATGAAAGGTGTTACTTTAGAGCTGTACAACTGCACCGTGTCCAGCAATGGCGGATATTTGATTGGATCTTCTGGGGCAGTGCAGACGCGTATGACCACCGACAATCTGGTCGTGGTCAACTCGATTGTTCACGGCAATATGTCGAGCGACTTCTTTATTGGGGGTACGAACTCGTACCTGAACTACTCCTGTTTCCCCACCAACGTTTATCCGGGCCGCCCGGGCGTGTATGTATTCCTCGGTGCAGGCAATATAACCAACGCTCCAGGCTTCGTCGATGGAGTCGCGGGCAACTACCACTTGCGGTCTAGTTCTCCTTGCCTGAACGTGGGCACCAACCAACTGGACTGGATGATCGGGGCGAAGGATCTAGCGGGTAACCGGCGAATTGATCAGTTCGTCGGCACGGTGGACATGGGCTGTTACGAACGCATCGCTCAGGGTACGACTATTCTTATCCGCTAAGGAATAACTACGCAAAAGCACGACCATGTATAAACCATTCTTTCTGTTCGTTCTATGCGTCTTGATGGTGCTTCCTTCTGCCAAGGCGGAGCTTAACCTCGCCGATAGCGGCACGAGCAATTACCAGATCGTGATTCCTGACAAAGGAGAGTCCGCGATTGTCGAACAGTGGCTTTTGATGACCGCGAAATTGATGGAGGCAGCCTTCGAGAAGAATGGATTTGAGATCGATGTCGTTAAGGAAAGCGCAAAATAGGTGGACAAGCCCGGTATCTACCTCGGCGCGACCGAATTCGCCAGACGGAGTGGGGTTACGGTCGATCTGAGCGAATTCTGGGCCTATCGTGTCAAGGCCGTAGGCCGCGACCTCGTCATTTACGGCAATGACAAACAGGATCCGATCAAGACTATCCGGGGACTTAAAACGCCGTTGGCCATGCTGGGGACGGTGAAGGGGGCTTGCGATTTCTTGCGCGAATACGCTGGTGTCCGCTTCCTGTTTGTGAACATGACCCAGAGCCAATACGCCACGCAGGGCGACGGACTGGGTATGTTCAACGAGGACGGCTCTCTCAAGATCGACACGTGAAGTGTTGCTTTTATGCCAGTGCAGAAAATTGCGGCGCCGGCTGATATCGATCTCAAAAAGACGCCGATGATGCGTGCTAACTACGACAACGAGTACGAGACGTTTCACTAGCATCCCATAGAGGCGTAATTCTCGCATGACACTGGCAGAAATGCCAGTGTTTTGGGTATTTTCAGCTTTGTTTTTAGATTGAGTTTTGCTTGGCGCGAGTCTCCGGTTTGTCAAATTGCCCAGCATTCGGGGCTATGCTGTCCCATAGGGCAGGTTCGTAAATGGCAGAAACCCCTGTACATACTGGTTTTTCTGCGCAATCACAGGACGATTACAGGGGCCTGCTATCCCATAGAAGGCGAGGATTTCAAGCAGATCGCGGCGCACCCAGATCGCCGAGCGCACGATGCCGGCCAGTCGAGAAAAGCTCAAACCCCACTTCGAGATGTGCTTCATGAAGCGCAGGAGCAGGTGGATGAGCAGGCCAATCCAGATCTGCCACTTCACGGCGTTCTCGTTGTATCCGACAAAGTCGTGGATCTGGCAGGTCTGCTTCAACCTAAAAGCGTAGGTTGAAAACTTCGCGCATTGCAATCGCCTCAGCGGCAACACGTTGCAAGAAGAGTGTTCAACTGCGCGACAGTTGAACACAACAGCGGTATCCTGTTACCACTGAGGCGATTGCTCGAATTGAGGTAAGTCAACCTACGCTTTTAGGTTCAATTCCTTGAAGAAGAGTTCTACCGCCCATCGGGCTTTGTATAGCTCGGCGATCGTCCAGGCACTCCATTCAAAATTGTTCGTCAAAAACGTCATTTCCATTTCTCGCCCGTCCACCTCCACCCGTGCGACGATGCGGCGCAGAGGTTTCGGATAAAGTTTGGCACTCTTTTCCAATTCAGGAACCACCGTCTCGTCCGAGAGGATGCGTTTGTCTGGGCAGGCACGGGATTGCTCCACCTTCATGCGCATGTTCTTCTTTTGGCGTACGACAAAGAAAACGCCGCGCTCGTTCAGTCCCGAAAGAAACGCAAAGTCCGTGTAGGCTCTGTCGGCTACGACAATGTCGCCTTCCTTGAGCGCGGCGCAGAGTGCCTCAGCGCGCACGGAGTCATGATGCGCGGCATCCTCCACGATGGCGAGTGACGGCATGCGAGTGCCAACATTGTCTTCGTTGGCCTCGGGGTTGTGCGATCACGCGCCTTGGTTTTTTGTTTTCATGCGCTTGTAGGTTACAGGCGGAACGGCCCCGAGGCCAGCGTTTTCGAACTGACGAAATCGCAGGGAATCGAGGTTTGACTTCTCCCGCTTCTCCCCTGTATAATGAATGTCATTCCAAGGGCGTCAGAAAGTTTCTGGGTTAGCCTATGGGATGCTAGTGAGGCGGTTTAACGAAAGGGCGCTTTTCATGGGTATGGGTAACTGTCAGTTGAGTCTACTTCCATTGGGAACAATCCGGCCTACAGGCTGGATAAGAGAACAAATGAAGCGGGAAGCCGAGGGGATGTCGGGACATCTGGACGAACTGGAACCCGACATGATCGGTACTCCCTTTTTGGCCGAAGGCAGGAAGATCAGAAACGCCAAGGTTTCGGTTGGGTGGTGTGCGGAGATTTCCGGAACCTACTGGAACGGTTTCATCGGACTTGCCTTTCAGCTTGGCGACGCGGATATGATCGCGAAGGCGGAGAAATGGGCCCGCGGAGCGTTGGATGCTCAGGAGGAGGATGGCTATCTGGGCGCCTATCCCGAAGATCAGAATCGACTTGCCGACTACAACGCCTGGGGCACCAACTGGGCCTTGCGGGCGTTGCTGCAATACTACGAGGTGACGGGCAGAAGCCATGTTCTCGATGCCTGTCACAGGGCGTTGCTCTGGTTTGTTGAGAACTGGAAGGACTCGAAAACGGACTATGTAGGTTCCACGTTAATCGAATCAATGATCTACGTCTACCATCGTACGGGCGATCCCAAGTTGTTGGAGTGGTCAGAACAGTACCTGGCGTGGCTTGAGGAGCATTCGGAGCGTCCCAACCGAGTTAGCGACTTCCTGAGCGCCCGGCTTGACTACAATGCAATGCATGCGGTCGCCTATGGAGAAACGATGATCCTGCCCGGCATTGTCTATGGGGCCAGCGGTGACCGGAGGTTGCTTGATGCCAGCGTGAATGCGATCAGAAAGGTGATCGATAAGTGTTTGCAGCGGAACGGAGCGCCATCGACCAATCTTGAATACTTAAGTCCCAGGGGGGCGAACTGTGAAACGGAATACTGCAACTTCGCGACGTTCTCACGCAGTTTCCAGCATGCCCTGTGTCTGACCGGTGACGCTGCCTATGGCGACATGATCGAGAAGATTGTTTTCAACGGGTCCGAGGGAGCGAAGAAGAAGGATGGTCGCGGGATCGCCTATATGACATCGCCCAACCAGGTTTTCGCCACCTGTGAGTCCTCAATTTATGGGCCAAGCAGCAATGTGGAGGTGTTCGCGCCATGCTACAAGGTGGCATGTTGTCCGGCACAGTCAGTTAGAGTCCTGCCGGAGTATCTGCGGTCGACCTGTATGGTCGACGCCGAAAGCAACATCTACTTTGTCTGCTACGGTCCCTCGACTGTCCGACTGCCGCTTGAGGATGGTACGGATGCCGAGATTGAGCAAATCACCGATTATCCATTCTCAGAGGATGTGAAGTTCGTCTTTCACCTGAGGGGCACATGGCACAAGTCGATAAGCTTCCGGATACCCCGATGGTGCGAGTCCGCGCGGATTGCCGTTAATGGTCAAGTTCTGCCGCAGGTCCCTGAGGCCGGCAGTTTCTTTGAGCTGGAACGGGAATGGAATGACCGGGATGTTGTATCAATCACTCTTCCCATGAGTGTCGATGTTGTCAGAGTTGATGACAGTGACTATACAAATCGACAACCCATCGCCATTGAACGAGGACCGCTGCTGTTCTCGCTGCCCATCAGGGAGAAGTGGACGGAGTTCCCGGGTGACCCCATTACTCCAGCGCCTGAAGAGTGGCCCTGGTTCATTGTTAAACCGGACGTTGAGTCTTACGAAGAGATCCATTGGGACTATGTGGTGGACGGGAGCCTTCTTGAGGATCAGTCACAGATCAAAGTGGTCTGCAGTCCCGATAGCCAGTCGTATCCGTGGACGGAGGCGCCGGTGAAGATCAGAATCCCGGCCCGTAAACACAAGCTCGCCTATCCGCCCCGGTCGACCGTAAAGACAATTGAGATGTATGGCACGATTAAGGCCGAAGATCTGGCGGGTGAAATCGAACAGATTGAGCTTGTCCCGTATGGCTGTGCCAATCTGAGAATATCCTACTTCAGGGTCATTGGGTGAGTGAGTAGAGACTTGCCATCAATCATTCTGCTATCTTCTCTGGGGTTTCATGGCGCTTTGCGGGCATAGGTGCAGCACCGTATAAGACCCCGAAGAACCGGGTAACAAGCGGATGCACCTGACCCAGAACGCTGGCGCTTTTCTGGTCAGGTGATCCCATCGTTGGCTCTAAAGGAGAAGAATATGGAACTGGTTATCGACATCAACGAGATTGAGAAGCTCGCTGCTGAGCGAAAAGATGGGAACTGGCGATTTCGAACCTTTCTCAAAGGGTTCTACATGGAGAAACTGGATGCCATTGTTCACAGACTCTATGAGGAAGTTGTTTCACAGATAGATTGTCAAGCGGCTGTGCCGAGTTGGGTTTAAACACAGAGAGTTTGAGGCACAGAGGGTGGGGGAAGCTAGCCCCTGTAAACACAAAATAGACGGTTGACAAGCACCGTGTATTTGTTGGACAAAAACGGCGACTTGTAAAGTAAAATGCAATTATGCGGCCTGGTTGTTTTTTCATTTTCATGAGCTTGCTGGGCGGTTAACCCTCCTAGTGTGTCCCTGTGGATAGAGTTGATGTGGGTTTGAATTGCCTTGATCTGCGATCGGGAAAATTCAGCGATGTCGCATCCCGTCGGGACATAGCGTCTGATGATTCGGTTTGTGTTCTCGTTAGTACCTCTTTCGTAGGACGAATAGGGATGTGCATAGTAGATATCGGCACTGGTCGTTTTGCGCATGCCGGCTTCATCAAGAAACTCGGGGCCGTTGTCGCAGGTTATGGACTTGATGCCGCCTTCTTCGATCTCCTTCATGATCTTTTTGATGGCGCGTTGAATTGCCTTCTGTGTATGGCTGGAGAGCCTTTCAATATAGAGCATCCTTGTCTTGCGCTCCGTGAGGGTCAGCAAACAATGCATTGTGCCCACGCCGCCGACGACCAAGTCGATTTCCATGTGGCTTGCCACGAGCCTGTCTTCTACCTCAGTGGGACGCTTCTCGATGCTAGTGTTTTTTCTTGCCGTGTAGGCCTTGCGCTGCTGGGTGTAAGTCTTGGATTTACGTCTCATCCGGCGGTAGGGTAAATCGCCTATGGTTATGGGTAAATCCCCGTGGTGTATGGCGTTGTAGACGGTTTTAAAACAGGGAAGACCTGTTTTCCCCTGATCTCTGAGCGTCGCAAGGGCATCGGATGGTGACCGTTTTTCAAGAACCATGAGATGGACAATGAGATCCGCCATCAAGGAGGTTATCTTCGTTCCCGGCCCTTTCTCCGCGCACGCCACATTTTTATGCTGCTGAGCGACCTCAGCCGAATACGTCTGGTATTTCTTCAAAGTTGACTTGAGGTTGATCACAGTGCCACGTTTGAGTTCGCGGCTTATGGTGGAGGGGTGTACGTCTAAGATTCTGGCGAGTTCGACACGTGAGGTAGTGCCAGATCTGAAAAGAGCTTCGAGGGTATCTCGGTCCGCGGCAAACCCGTACGAGAAAATAATTTTTGACATCGCTCTGCTTAATTTAGTAGAATTAGCCGCTTTGTTAGACAATCAAGAACAGATTATTTAAGAGCTTTTCATTATATGATTGAGAGGAAAACAACGAGTTTGTCATCCGTAAAAACCCGTAGTAAGTTAGTCACCTTTGCAGAAGCTTGTGAACTGACCCCCAATACCCAACCCGTCACGTGGGACGCCGCCGCCTGGCACGGCGCTATGGCCAGTACCTGGGCCTCCACACCCTTGGCCAATCTCCTCAGACCTTGGCAAGATCTCGTCCGCGAGAAGCTCCATGCCATCGCTGGGAATTTGTCCAAGCCCGTCTTAGAGAAAATAAGGAGTTCTAAATGATTGATCTATATCTGCACGAAAAAGGACGGGACTCTTTTCTAGGCACTCGGAAAAACCCTCTGCGCAGCCTGAAAGGTGCTAGGGACAGAATTAGAAAAATCCGTCAGGGCTTAGAGCACAGGGAACCCGTCACCGTCCATGTTGCCAAGGGCCACTATCCCCTGAGTGAGATACTTCGCTTCAAACCGATGGACAGTCATGTCACTTATCGTGGGGCAGAGGGGGCCGTCATTGATGGCGGCACCAGAATCAGCAATTGGAAGATTGGCGAAGTTCATGGCAAGAAAGCCTGGGTCGCCCATCTGCCCAAGGTTAAGAACAAGCATTGGGATTTTCGTGAACTCTTCGTCAACGGCGAACGCAGACCAAGGGCACGATACCCAAAGTTCGGGATTGAAGGTAAGGCCAACGAAAACTTCTTTCAAATCGGGGAACTGCGCACCCAGGAAGACGGTTCTTTGAAGAAAATTCTGGAAGGGGATTTCATATTCAAGCCCAAAGCGGGTGATATAAAAAATTGGCAACATCTGCAGGAAGCAGAGGTGGTGGTGCTGCACACTTGGGTCGATGATCGCCTTCCCAACCCCCAATACAACCCGAAGACGGGCTGGATGGAGTGCTCCCGACAATCCATTTTCAGATTGACGGAAACCATCAATCCCGTCAAGACGGCTCGTTATTACATTGACAACCTCTTTGATGAACTGACGGAACCTGGGGAATGGTTTTTGGATCGTCATGATGGTAAACTTTATTACCTGCCAAAAACCGGGGAAACCCCAAACAACACCACCGTCATGGCTCCACACCTTTGTCAATTCATTGAAATTGAAGGCCGGGCCTTCACCCGTGACAAACAATACGGCGACCTCTACGGTGGAGAGCCCGTTCGCAGTCTGAACTTTGAGGGTTTGACCTTTCGACATGCCGACTGGATCCAGCCCTCCGCTCAATCTCTTTTTCACGATAATTTGGAAGAGCCCCAAAAACCGCTAGCCAGTTCTCCACAGGGTGCTATCAATATCCCGGGAAGCATTCGCATGATGCTGGCCGAGGATTGCTCTCTGATCGACTGCACCATTGAACATACAGGTTTTACCGGTATTGAGGTGGCCGCTGGTTGTCGAAAAATCGAAATCAGTGGAAATCGACTTTATGACATTGGCGCTGGGGGCATTCGGGTCCATGGCGGTGAGTTGGATGAGGCGGGATGGAGAAGAACCGGACATTGTTCCATCTGTGACAACACCATTGAAAAGGGTGGGCAAGCTTTTGTTTCGGGCACGGGTATATCGCTGGGCAACACCTTTGAAAACGTCGTCGCCCACAACAAAATACACGACTTCACATACAGCGGTATTTCCGTAGGATGGTGCTGGGGATATCGGGAATCCGTCAGTCGCGACAACATGATCCTCTGCAACCACGTCAGCAAAATTGGTCAGGGTGTCACTAGCGACTTGGGCATGATCTACTGTCTTGGAGTACAGCCCGGAACTGTCATTGCCGGCAATCATCTCCATGGCCTTTGGGCTCATGAATATGGTGCTTACGGCATATACCTCGATGAGGGGTCTTCCCATATCGTGGTGGAGCAGAACCTAGTATACGATCTGTCCGGCCCCAATTTCACCCATCACTTTGGCCGAGAAAATATCATTCGCCGGAATGTCTTTTTAAGCAACCAACAATGCGTGGCCTCCATCGGTCTATACGACGAGGAGTGTTCAGATACTTTCAGCCACAACCTGATGGTCAGCGAAAACGGTTTTATTTACCGGGGTGGATACGGTGCCTGTCCTGAGGATTGTTTTGACAGCGATACCAACTGGTTCGTCCTGAAAAAGGGCATAAAGCCCTATACCGAAAACATTAAAATAAATGGTCGCCCAGGCAACACCTGGAAGCAATGGAAAGACAAGGGCCTCGATATCCACAGTACCGTCGAATATGTGCCAGCCGAAAAGGTTCCCATGAACCAGAAGTCCGCCCTAGAATTCATCAAGAAGAACAAATTATCCAAGATTTTCGGCTTGGAAAATCCCATGTGGGTAAAAGCCGGTCCTCGACCCGCTAAACAGCGAAAAGTGCTTTGGCAACCCCTCAAACGCCGCTGCGTAAACGTCAATATTATCTAGAGCGATTAAAGATTATCAGTTCATCCGCTGTTGAAAATTATATTGCTTGCTTTTGACCCGAAAGGTAATAAGGCAGATGTCAAACGAAGTGGTGCACCCCTTGGCAAAAAAGGTAAAATTGAAACCAAGTGGGACTCCGGCATAGAGTCTGCTGCCTTCTAGGGAGATAATTACTGGAGCCTTGAAATAAAAATTCCTGTTCTTGGCTCAAACCAAGATAACCGACTTTTTAGACGCCTGTCCCCTAATTTTTCTTAGTTATACGGCTGAAGTCCGAACATGAATACAGTACCACTGGAATCACGCATCCTCTACAAACTCGACGAGCCGTTGGCTGCGGGATTGTATGAAGAACGCAACGCATCGATGCTCAAGCGCAATGGACGGGCGATGAAGCGTTACGGCGAGAGTGTGGACGCAATGCCCGCCGCCGACGCGCCGTTGTATCCGTCGGGCCAACTCCAGCTCTGGTGTCTCAATAAAGCCGCTACCCGTTTCGACTATTCGTTTTCGCTGATGGCAGATGCCGCCAGGTTGAAAGAGAAAATCGAGACAAAACTGACCGATCAACGAGAAAAGAGTGTTGCCCAAGGGGTGGTTTGGGATCTCCAACAAATGTGTGGAAACCCGATGGCGCAGCGATTCGTTGTAGGAGGTGCCGGCTACACACATTCCATTCTGGACTACAACAAAATCGTTCGTGACGGCCTACCGGAGTATGGGCGGCGCGTTGCTCGCGGTCTGGCTGATGCGCAGAATGCCGCAACGTGGGATTTCTTCAGTTCCATGCAGGAGGTCTTTGAGGCTGTCATGCTGCTGCTGTCAAAGGCTGAGGCTGCCTGTCCCGAGGGCGCATTACAAGACGCCCTTGCGGCGGCGGCACAACGTTCGCCTAAGACATTCTACGAAGCGCTGGTGCTGATCAATTTTATATACTACATCGACGGCTGCGACTCAATCGGGGCACTGGACCGCTATCTTGCACCCTTCTACCTACGTGATCTGGCCGCAGGAACCCTCACCCCGGCGGATGCAGAAGCAATGCTCGGTGTATTTTTTGCGAACGTCGAAGCCAACTCGGGCTGGCATTTGATACTCGGCGGGGAGGGGGTACCTGAAGTCTTCACAATTCTGTGTCTGCGAGCGCAGAAGACCCGGCGTCCAAACTGCGGGCTGAAGATTGTCCCCGAAACGTCTGATACCGTATGGGATGCCGCATTCGACTGCTTGCAGCGAGGCTCGGGCAATCCGTCATTTTACAACGACCGGACCTATCGTGAAGGCGCGGTTAAATTTGCAGCTATTGCGCCGGAGGATTTGCCATACATTGCCTATGGCGGTTGTACCGAATTTATGGTTGAAGGCCGATCGAATGTCGGTTCGATTGATGGCGGGGTCAATCTGCTGCGGATTCTGGAGGGCACCGTGATGGCCGAACTGGCGGGTGTGGCGTCGTTTGATGAGTTCATGGACCGGTTCAAGGCCGACATCCAGCAGCAAATCGGCATGATGGCAGACCAGGTCAGCCTGAACCAGGAATACAAGGCGATCTTTCGTCCACAGCCCATTCGCACCCTGTTCGTCGAAGACTGCCTGACACGTGGCACCGACTATAACCAGGGCGGGGCACGCTACAATGGCGGGGTGATCAACGTGGCGGGCATTGCCAATGTGGCCAATTCCCTTTACGCCATTCAGGCTGTACTCGGACACACCATCGGGATCACCCGAGAACAGTTGCTCGCGGCGCTAGAGCACGACTTCAACGGCTATCCCGGGTTGCACGGGCAATTGCTCAGCCTGCCAAAGTTTGGCAACAACGTGGCGGACGTTGACGCCATGGCCAAAGAGATTACGGATTTCACCTTCGAGCATATAACCCGGTGCCGCGGGTGGCGTGCCAACGGTTTCATGATTCCGTCGACCATTATGTTTGTTACCTATGTGGGGCAGGGCGAAGATATCAACGCAACGCCGGACGGACGAAAAGCCGGCACGGCCATCGCCGACTCCTGCGGGCCGATGCAGGGGACAGACACCCAGGGGCCGACCGCGATGTTGAGCAGCACCGCGCTGCTGCCGCAGGTGCAGGGGCTGGGGACGATGATTCTCAATCTTCGTGTCAACGCTGGGATGCTGGCAACGCCGGGGATGCGCCGTAAGCTCAGAAGTCTTCTGACGTCTTATTTTGCACTGGGTGGGATGCAGGTGCAGTTGACCTCGCTTGACGCCGAAGCACTGCAGGATGCCCTGCAACACCCGGAAGCTCACGCGAACCTGATTGTCCGCATCGGCGGCTATACCGAATATTTCAACCGCCTCGACGAACGTCTCAAACGTGAAGTGATTCAACGCACCGAGTATTTGTAAGAGGATCTCACACCATGATAGTAGACCGAATCAAACGCCTTAAAGCAGACGTAACGCAACGGGAATGTTATTACCAACTGGGTTGGAACAGCAGGCATGGCTCGTGGGTGAAGAACGCCAATCCGTGGGTGCGGGACGTGGCTCTGGATCGCATCCGGAGCGACGCGTTATCGATGGTTCAGCTCCGGGCCAATCTGCTGCGCGAGGTGGTGGCCCTGTCCACCATTGATATCTACCCTGATTGGTCTCTGGCCGGCGAGCACTTGTGCGGCCATAACTTTTATGCGGGTTGCGAGAACTGCCGCGACGCCTCCGGCCGTCTGACGGAATTCAACCTGTCTGTCGCCGATATTGACAGACTGAAAGCCAACCTCCAATGGGTCTCCTGCCGCGACAAGCGCACGACGCTTGGCCCGCCGGCTTTTGATCCGGCCGCTGAAGTGAATAATGGCGCTGGCAACTGCATCTACATCGCCAGCGGATGGATCGAGAACCATTCAATTCGCGATTTCCGAAAACTAATCCAAATCGGCTTTGCCGGCCTGAAAGAAGAGATTGAGTCCGCACAGACAAACAGCACGATTGACGATCACGACTTTGCCCAGAAGGAAAATTTCTGGAAAGCAGGTCTGGCGGTCTGTGAGGCCGGCATGCTTCTGGGAGAACGTTACGCCGACCTAGCAGCCGAAAAAGGACTGAATGAAATGGCTGAGGTCTGCCGGCAGGTGCCGGCACGGGGGGCCCACAGCTTTCGCGAAGCCGTGCAGGCACTGTGGTTTGGCCACATTCTGACGTGTGGCGAGGACGGCATAAACGCCAATTCCATTGGCCGCCTCGATCAGCTTCTCTACCCTTACTACCAGGCCGATATCGCGGCGGGCATTATCACCCGCGAAGACGCCGTTGAACTGATGGCCGAACTGGCCTGTAAACTCTACCTCGACTACGACGTCCAGGCCATTACGTTGAGTGGGGTCGATGCTGACGGCAATGACGGCACCAACGCGTTGACCTACATTATTCTGGAGGTCACGGAGGAGATCGGTTTTATTCGCGACATTTCGGTTCGGGTAAACAGCAAAACGCCCACCGCGCTTTATGACGTCTGCGCCCGCATGATCGCCAAAGGCGGCGGCATTCCTTTTCTGTTCAACGACTCGTGTTTTCTCAAGGCGCTGATCGACCGCGGCATCAGCCCTGAACATGCCTGGGATTACGCCCCCATCGGCTGCATTGAACTGACCATTCCCGGCAAGGCAAATCCCCATGCCGTCTCCGGCTGGTTTAATATCGCTAAATGCCTCGAATTGGCCCTTCATAACGGGATTGATCCGATCACCGGCAAGCAACTCGGCCCGCAAACTGGGAATTTTGCAGACTTCGCACACTATGAAGAGCTCTACGCGGCCTACCGCCAGCAGGTCGAACATTTTGTCCAGCGCATGATCTACCACATCAACCGCGGTGAGATGCTGCAGCGTGAATTCGGACCTCTCCCCTGCTGGTCGGTGCTGACCGACGACTGCATCAAGCGCGGCCGTGACATTACCAATGGCGGACCGATCTACAACTACCACTCCATTTGTCTGCTTGGGACCGCCAATGTCGCTGACTCGCTCTACGCGCTCAAGAAGCTGGTCTTTGAAGACAAATCGGTGAAGCCCGACGCGTTGCTGGCCGCCTTGAGCACCAACTTCAACGGTGACGAGAACCTGCGCCAGTTGCTCCTGAACAACGCCGCCAAGTATGGCAATGATGTCGATACAGTCGATGAAATTGCCGCGAGGGTCGACAACCACTTCATTGATCTGATGGACCGGGCTCACAGTCCGCTCAGCGGTCGCTATTTTGTCCACCTCTTCTCTTTTGTCATGAACCTTGGGTTCGGTGCTGGCCTAGGTGCAACCCCGGATGGACGCAAGTGCGGCGAACCGCTTGCCTACTCGCTCTCCGCTCGGCAGGGCTGCGATCAGGAGGGAATTACCGCCATGCTCAACAGCCTGGCAAAACTCCCACACAACCGCGCTGCCGGCGCCTCGGCCGCCATTGTCGATATCGACCCTAAAATGGTTGAGGGCGACAAAGGCATCAAACTGCTGGCGCAAATCCTGCGCTCAGCCATGGATATGGGCGTGGGGCAGCTCCAGATGAACATCGTGACCGAAGAGCGGTTGATTAAGGCGAAAGAGGATCCTGAAAAATACGGCAATATTCCGGTGCGCGTCGCCGGTTATTCGCAGTTGTTCCGGCTGCTTTCCGGCGAACTGCAGGACCATGTTATCGCCCGTACTAAGCATCGAAGATAATCATGAATACAGATTTTAGATCTCAAACCATTCGATCCCGCGTTGCCGCCGATCAGGCTGCTCAGCAAGGACCTAAGGGCTACGATCCGGTGATTGACGCCCGTTCGCGGCGAGCGTCGGCAAGCCTTTCTCCGCAACTGCAGGCCGGGAGGTTGTGTCGCGACCGCCTCGCCACCTTGGCGTTTGAGATTGATGTTTACGAACTTCTCGCCGGTCGGATTAAGTCGGTCGCTAGAACCGACGAAGAACTACAGGAAGCGCGACTCTACCTTTCCACCCTCCCCGGCCCGTACGGGCAGACTGGGCATTGCGAACTGGCCACGGACGAAATCCTGGCACTCGGCATCGCCGGCCTGATGGCGAAGATCGCAAAGCGGCAGGTGCAGTGCGTCGGTGAAACGGCTGACGTCTATCAATCTTTTGTTGATGCTTTGCAGGGCATGTCGGCCATGATCGAAAATGCGGCGAGTGCGGTTGAAGCTGCGCTGGGGGTCCCCGGCACCGGCGATGAGCGGCGTGCGGAATTGCAGGACATCCTCGACGCGTGCCGCCGGATTGCCCATGAGCCACCGAAGACGTTCCGGGACGGCATCCAACTAATCTGGTTCATGCAGATCGGCGTGATGGTTGGAGACAGCGTCGGTCTGGTCTGTTCCGGTCATCTGGATCGCCGCCTGTACGACGTTTACAAGGCGGATCTGGCTACCGGGGCTCTCTCTCGAGAACAGGCGCTTGAGCTGATCGAAGGTCTATATTTCCTGACGAACGACTTCTGGTCTAGCGGCCTCGCCTTTGCCGTCATGGTTGGCGGTCGGGACGCCAGAGGTTGCGATGTGACCAATGATCTCTCCATGCTCTGTCTTGAGGCGATTCGGCGTACGAATCTGGTCTACCCCACAGTTGGCATCTGCTGGCATGAGGGCACCCCCGACGCGTTAACGGATCTGGCCGTCGCGCTGATTGCTGCCGGCTATACTACCCCAGCGTTTTTCAACGACACGGTGATCCAAAATGGACTGGCGCACTACGGGGTCCCCACGGCAGAAAGAGGCGACTATCTCAACAGTACCTGCGTTGAAATCAGCACCTGCGGCTCCAGTAACATTTGGGTGGCGTCTCCCTATTTCAGCCTTTGCGGCATTCTGATGGAGCATCTGGCCAGCCTCGTGCAGGACGGCACGGAACCGGCAACATATGACGATTTTGTGACCGGGTACTTCGACCGCCTCGGCGGGAAAATTGCCAACGCCGTTCAGGATATGAATCATTGCCGCGAGAGACGGCGGCTTTATGGTCGCAAACCTCTACAGAGTGTATTTACGATGGATTGTATTGAGCGCGGTCGTGATATCGACGACGGCGGAGCGCGCTACAACTGGGTGGAGTGCTCGTTTGTCGGCCTAGCCAACTTTGTCGACTCACTTAAGGTTATCCGGGAAGAGGTATTCACATCTTCAGCATTCACCTTTGCCCAACTCAAGAATCTGCTGGATAGCGACTTTGCCGGACAAGAGGTCTTGCGGCAGAAATTCTTGAACCTGCATCCGAAGTATGGCCTGAACGACCAGAGTGTAGATGGCGAAATCCACCGGTTGATGGGGTACATCACGACGGAATGTGCGAAGCACAAGATGGCGCCGGACGACGCCCACTTTATTCCTGGAACGTTCTGCTGGATCATGCACCAGCGACTGGGTGCCGAATGCGGGGCGACCCCGGACGGACGCAAGGCCGGGTTCGCCTTTGCCGATGGCACTGGACCAGCGCAGGGTCGCGAGAAGCTCGGACCGACCGCCGCCATCCAATCGGTCACGTCCTGGGATCACACCCCGATGATTGGCGGCTCCGCCTTCAACATGAAGTTCATGCGCTCCCTGTTCGACTCGGCTCAGGGAGTTCAGAAGCTCAAGCAGTTGATCCTCACGTTCCTGCGGCAGGGCGGTTTCGAAACACAGATTAATGTCGTCGACAACGCCATTCTCAAAAAAGCGCAAGCCAATCCGGAAGCCTACAGCGACCTCGTTGTGCGCATCGGTGGCTACACCGACTATTTCACCCGCCTCTCGCCCGGCATGCAGCAGGAGGTTCTGCAGCGAACGGAATACGGGGCTCTCTAACCATGAATACTGATGAACTTCGCCAGGAAATGAAGACCTATTATGCCAGCCTTCAAAGCGACTGCATCGCGAACAACGCGGGGTACGTCCGGCGGCGTGACGGTATTTTGAGGCGATTGAAATGAATTTGACCGAAATGCAATTTGCCATGACCCCGCGCGTGCAACGATTGCATGGTCGCCTCGAGCAGGCGTTTGCCGGCATGCACAGCCACAAGCTGGTGCGTCCGCAAGAGCAGCAGGCGTATGCCCAACTGGCGTACGAAGCTTACTCGCGGAATGTCGGCAAGCCCGAAATTATCCGGCGAGCGGAGTTTCTCGCGCATTTCGCCGCGAATTTTCCGATAACCCTTTGCGATGACGAGTTGATCACCGGTTCGCAGGGCTTTACCAGTCCATCGTTTAACGAACTTTTTACGCCCGGGCAACTTCAGCAGGCTGGCGTTCACACAAACGGCGGACATATCATTGTTGATTACGGCCGCGTCATCAATCAGGGCATTCCAGGACTGAAGATGGCGGTGAACACGATGCCAGAGGGGGATAACCGCGATGCCTTTATTCTGACGCTGGATGCCTTTGCCGCGTTTCTTCGGCGTCATGGTTGCGGCGGGCTGGCCGTACGAGCGCCAGAGTCGTTCCACGAAGCCCTGCAGACAACTTGGTTTATCCAAGTCTTCTTAAGTGTCGAGGGACTTGGAGCAGCCTACTCTTTTGGCCGTTTCGACCAGTTTCTCTGGCCATTTCTTCAGCGCGACTTGGACTCTGGACGTTGCACACTTGAGCAGGCCTTCGAACTGGTCTGCTGTTTCTTCCTGAAATGTTGTGAAGGTGCCGAATCACAGAACCTGACGGTCGGCGGCAATAATGAAGAGAATCCGCTTTCCATCATCGTCTTACAGGCCATGCGTGAATTGAAGGTGTGGCAGCCGTCTATTTCCGTGCGCATTGATGCCAGCACTTCCGACATGTTTTGGCACGAAGCCCTGATGCTGTGCGACACCGGTATCGGCATGCCGTCGTTCTTCAATGATCCTGTCGTCATCACGGGGTTGCAGAAACTCGACATTTCCGTAGATCGCGCAACGGACTGGGGCATTGTCGGCTGCTACGAGGCGTCACCGCAAGGTGACGCTTATCCAATGACCGTTGGCGGCGGCTTTGCTCTGCCGGAAATTCTCTGGGCGTACCTTCAAACGGGATCCGAACACGAATCATTCGGATCTTTCTATGAAGGCTTCAAGGCCTATTTCGCTGACACCTACCGCGAAAGCATTCTCCCGGGATTTTCAAAATGCTGGCTGGGCCGGAAGCAGTCCTGTCCCTCGCCGTTCGAAAGTCTTTGCGTGACCGGTTGCATCGAGTCCGCTCTGGCGACTGAGGAAGGCGGTGCCCGTTTCAACCTGTTCGGCGTAAACATCCTGGGCATCGGCACCCTGATTGACAGCCTGTTGTCTATCAAGACTCTGATCTTTGATGAAAAGGAGATCACCCTTGCGGAGATGACCCAGCAACTGGCCGAAAACTTTCCTGACCGGAACCTGCAGCAGCATTGCCGCTCACTTCCTGGAAAATTCGGCAGCGACACAGCGGAGAGCAACGCGCTGGCCCGCGAGCTGTCCGGTTTTATTGCCGGTGAAGTCGTGAACTCGCGCCTGCCAAACGGCGTTCGACCGTATCCTGGGTTCTTCTGGTTTGGTCAGGATATTCACCGGCAGATCGGCGCCAGTGCCGACGGGCGTCTCGCCAACGAACGTCCGTCGTATGGTTGTGGGCCCGGTGTCTTGCTGGAGAATTCAGGCGTCACCGCCATACTCAACTCCGCCGCCTGCATCGACCATGCCGACTGCGCCTGCGGAAATCCGCTGACCCTTTCTTTCAACCGCAGTGAGTTGCAGGGGGAAACCGGCCTGAAGCTACTTCGCCAGGTTGTAGACATTTACTTTGCCAGCGGTGGTTTTCATCTGCACATGAACATCGTCGATGCAGAAGACCTCAAAAAGGCCAAAGCGACCCCAGCACGCTATCAGGACCTGACCGTCCGCATCAGCGGCTTTAGCGCCCGTTTTGTCAACCTCGATGCGAGATGGCAGGATGCCATCATCGAACGTACAGCCCGGAGAATGTAATCCCGATGCCTACCCTTCACGGAACTATTTTTGATATCATGAAATTCGCGATTCACGATGGGCCGGGCATCCGGACCACCGTGTTTCTCAAAGGATGTCCCCTCAAATGCCTGTGGTGCCACAACCCAGAATCGCAGAAGCGGGAAAAGGAAATTTCGTTTATTCCCGACAAATGCATCGGCTGCGGTTGGTGCTTTGAGCACTGCCCGCAACACGGGCATCAGATGCAGGATGACAAGCATGTTCTGTTGCGTGACCCATGCGTGCGTTGCGGCATCTGTGCAGAAAAATGCTATGCAAAGGCCATTGAAGTTGTCGGGCGTGACGTGACGGTTGACGACGTGATCGCCGAGGTGCTCAAGGACAAGCCGTTCTACGAAACCTCCGGCGGCGGCATGACCGTTTCCGGCGGCGAGCCGATGATGCAGTTCGAGTTCACGCGGGCTCTGCTGCGGCTGGCCAAGGACAACGGATTGCATACCTGCCTTGACACATCCGGGTTCGCGCCGTTGGCGCAGTACCTTGCACTACTGGATACGGTCGATCTCTTCCTCTATGATGTCAAGGACACCGATCCGGATCGACACCTGCGAAACACCGGCGTGCCCTTGTCGCCAATCGTGAACAATCTCCGCGCACTGGATGCCGCTGGCGCCAAGATCCTGCTACGCTGCCCACTTATCTCTGGCGTCAATGACGACGACGCGCATCTCGACGGCATTGCCCAGATTGCCAACAGCCTACTCCATGTCGAGGGCATCACGCTCCATCCGTATCATCCGCTCGGGAAGTCCAAGAGCGAGCGGATGGGAAGCGAATACCCTTTGGGCAACCATCCGTTTACGGATGAAGCAACGGTTGAACAATGGATCAAGACGGTTTCCAATCGAACGTCCGTTCGAGTATCAAGGGCCTGAGTTAATTCAATTCTTGTCCGCGGAATCCATGTGGTGAAATGGATGTTATTGAAATAAACGAACAACTCACGTATAATGATTTAACTTCCTCTGAGACCTTTGGATGTCTTGTCAGCAACGCACTGGGTATTATTTTACAGCCTGTATCTTCTCAGAGTTATCGGGAGTGATCGATATCATTCTCAGGCAGGTCGCCAAATTTGAGAAAGACGGTTCAATTAAGAAAAAAAATCGCCAGCGCATCGAATTGCTGAAAACCGAGGCGAAGCCCAAGGAGAAGTCGTTCTCGTGCACCGAACCCAGAAGAAAGGAAAATTAAAATGGAATTCACATTAAAAATCGGAGACAAAGCACCGAGCTTCAGTTTGCCGGCGACCGACGGAAAAACGTACCGTTTGACTGACTTTGAAAACGCAAAAGTACTCGTGATTTTTTTCACTTGTAACCACTGCCCTTACGTGACCGGCTCAGACGAAGTGACGCGCACGACGGCGGAGCAATTCAAAGACAAAGGGGTGGTTTTTCTGGGCATCAATTCCAATAGTGAAACGACGCATCCCACTGACGATTTCAAGCATATGGTCGTGCGAATGAACGAGCAACATTTCCCCTGGGTTTACGTCCGAGATAAATCGCAGCAGGTGGCACGAGATTATGGTGCATTGCGAACGCCGCATTTCTATGTGTTCGACACGGATCGGAAACTTGTTTACACCGGCCGCGGAGTTGACAGTCCTCGAGACACATCGAAGATGAAGGTGAACGATCTGTGTCACGCATTGCGCGAGCATCTGAGCGGGCAGCCGATCAGCACTCCGCTGACGAACCCGATTGGGTGCAACGTCAAGTGGGAGGGCTACGACGCGCATTGGATGCCACCTGAGGCATGCGATCTGGTGTAGGAGACGATCGAATCGCTGATCATTAGGATCAGGCAGATCAGACGGATCAGACGGATCAAGCCGCTTGGGTGAGCCCAAGCGGAGCTCGTACATCAGACGGGTCTTGCCGTTCGGGAACGGGATGTGTATAATCATGTCAGTTTC
>CAZKJH010000046.1:0-26035 GCA_964553035.1 uncultured Lentisphaerales bacterium
CCATCACCCGCCGCCGTCATGAACCTGCCATACCCCTGTCGCTAACCGATTACAAGCGGTCGGTTCTTTCGAATTGAAACCAAAAGGGAACGTGTGTTACAATTCTACCCGTAACTAAGTGGTTCAGTTGGGTGTTATCCCACGTCAAGGACAGGAAAGAAAATGAAAGCAGGAGCCGTTGCGATTGGTTGGGCGAGCGGAGAGATCACGCCGTTGAAAAAAACATTGGTACTGGGGCAGTTCTATACCCGAATCTCTGATGTTGTGGTTTCACCTATGACTGCCACGGTGTGGGCTGTCGAGGTTACGGACGATGTGGGTCAAGTAGAGCAGGCGGTTTTTATTTCGTGCGATTTGTGTTCGGAGGGTTTCAAGCCTGATATGCTGAAGGCGCTTCAGGGCCGCTGTGCCGGGCTCGACTTGACGAAGATCCTCGTTAATACGACGCATACTCATAATGCGCCTTGTATGGTAAGTGGCATTTACGATGAACCCAAAGACGACCCTGATTTTTTACGTCCTAGCGACTATCGCTTATGGCTGGGCGATCGGGTTGCCGATCTTGTGGAGAAGGCTTGGAATGCGCGTCAGCCGGGAGGCGTGTCGCGTGGCTTCGGTTATGCGATGGTTGGACGCAGTCGGCGCGCCACCTATGCCGATGGATCATCCCGTATGTATGGTCAGACCGACAATGTCGGCTTCCGTGGTTTCGAGTCGTGTGATGACCACGCCATCAATATGCTCTTTACGCACAATCCGTCGGGCAATCTCTCCGGTATTGTGGTCAACGTTGCGTGTCCTGCGCAGACCGAAGAACATGGCGAATATTTCTCGTCAGATTACTGGCACCTTGTGCGCGAAGGTATTGCTGCACGCTATGGCAGGGATGTGAAAGTATTGGCGTTATGCGCCCCTGCGGGCGATATGTCTCCTCATCCGCAAGCCGACAAGAAAGAAGAGAGTGAATTGCGTCAACGTCTCGGAGTGGAGATCAAGGGTCTTATCGCTCGCCGCATTCTTGCGGCCGTGGAAGAGGGGTTGGCCACCGCATCGGCGATCGAGACGCGTCTTGCCTTTGCTCACCATGTTTGCACTTGGGAGATACCCCGTCTTCGCGTTACATCGGAAGAGTACGAACTCGAGAAGCGTATCCCTTTCATGAGTGATGAGGAACGCGAAAAACAACACTATGCGTTTCAGCGCTTGTGGCCTTTTGGCCCCGTGTGTGAATTAATTTCACGCTACGAAAACCAGGACGCTCAACCCAACCACATCGTGGAAAGCCATGTTATTCGCCTTGGCGACGTTGCCTTTGCCACCAACCCATTCGAGCTCTTCGTCGACTACAGCATGCGCATCCGCTGTCGCAGCCATGCACAGCAGACATTTCTGGTGGAATTGGCCGACGGCGGATCTAACGGTTTCTATTTGCCAACACAGCGGGCGTTGGACGGCGGCCACTACAGTGCACAGATCAAATCGTGTTGGGTGGGACCGGAAGGCGGCGACAAGCTAGTAGAGAATACGGTTGGCGAAATCAATGCGCTGTTCGCCACAGAAGACGACACCAAAGCAAAGTAGTTCATGACCGTTGCGGCACCTGTACCCACGCGAACGGTTTGGCCGTCGCTTGGGTCGCCGCTTCGAGTACCGCCATAATTTCGAGTGTCTGCTTCTCGGCAGCAATCGGCACACCTGTCTCAAAAAAACTCAATAACTTTGGAATGAAACCATTGCTGCCATTCCAAAAGTCTTGTTTAATATCCACGGTAGCGTTCGCACCCGCGTTGCCGTACTCGACAAAGAGTTGAAACGATGGCGCGTTCAGTTCCAGAACGCCCCGCCTGTCGTCTGCGTAGTCGATCAGCACGATCGGCGTGCCGAGTGTGCCGGCGTGCATCACCCGTTGCGCCCCTGTGCCGAGAAGCATGACCAGCGTCTCGACTGTGTGGACAGCGTATTGCTTTTTAAAGTCATTACAGCCGCGAGAGACGACCAGTTGTACAGGCTCGATGCCGATGGTGTCCTGCGTTAACGTGCGCAGATCGGGGCTGAAGCGTAGCGCCGATGAGGAGCACATAGGCGTGGCGTATTGTTTTGCCTTGGCAAACATACGCTGTGCGCCCGCGAGGGTCGGGGAGAAGGTTTTATCGATAAAGACAGGCTTGCCACTGCGCAAGGGCAGATCGGCAAGTTCTTCGTGCTGCTCCATGTTATCGGGCGAAAGTACAAGGATCGCGTCGCATTCTCGCACGACCTGTTCTAAACTCTCGGCCTTGCCGACTCGCTGTTCAGCGCACCACATATTGATCGGATTAGCACCCGGCTTGGCTGTTGCTTCCCACGCTAAGGTCACATCCCACGCACCCTTTGAGGCGGCCCGAATCCAAGCGGGATACATGTTAGCATGCCATTCATCGAGATAATAATCAATAAAGCCGATCGTTTTCATAAGCTCCTTAAGGTGTGATTTTCGGTATGAAGTGTACGACATTTTTATCGGGTTTACAATCTTGCCTATGACTTGAAGTTTTTTGGAAGTGGTTTCTACGAACGGAGCGGGGACATTCCTGTCCATGACGCCACGAGTTATGAGTAGGCATTTTTCGATGATTATGCTAAACTGCGTGACATTCGTTTCAAGGAGGATTTTATATGAATTTAACACAAGAACAACAGGATCAGGTGCGAAGCTGGGCGGCGGCAGGTGCAAGTCTTTCGGAGATACAGTCTCGGCTGGCCGAGGAATTTTCGATCACGCTCAGCTACATGGATACACGTTTTCTTGTGATCGATTTGAATGCGCAGATCAAGGACAAAAATGCTCCAACGGAGAAAAAGCCCGTTGAACCTACCGAGGAAGACAACGCGGATGGGCTGGAATCAGAACCGTTGCCCCCAGACGGTGATGTATCGGTGGAAATTAGTCCGATTGCCCGACCAGGGTTTGCTTTGACAGGCTCGGTGGTGTTTTCGGACGGTATGAAGGCGGAGTGGGGCTTTACAAACGATGGCCGCTTCTCGCTTGACCCAGCAACGGCGGGATACCGTCCTACGGCGGAAGATCTCCGGACATTCCAGACAAAACTTAGGGCGCTTTGCTCTGCGCAGGGATATTGATGAAAAAAGGAAAAAAAGGAAAGCGTTCCGGAACCCTGTCAGTTGGATTCCTAGGCGCGGGTAAAATGGGTGGAGCAATCCTCGTCTCGCTGATCAAGGCGAAGATCGTACGCCCATCTTCTATTCGAATCTGCGATGCGGTTTCGGCGAGGCTTGAACAGCTCGCTACAGACTACGGCGTGAAGCCGGCGACAGCCGCTGAGGTCGTTGCGGCGAGTGATGTCGTTTTCCTTGCCGTCAAGCCTCAAGACCTAGGAGTTTTACTCGAAGGCATTCCCGCCGATGTGGCATCTAAGCCGCTGTATATTTCGATTGCGGCGGGGAAGCGAATTGTCTGGTTAGAGGCGCATCTGCCGGGGGCTAGGATCATTCGTTGTATGCCGAACCTCGCCGTTTCAGTCGGCTTGGGAATGACAGCGTTCTGTGGGGGGACGAAGATCAAAAAGGCTGATTTGCGGATTGCTGCGAAGTTGTTGGGAAGTACGGGAAGAGCCCTTGAGCTTCCAGAAGAGCAGCTTGATGCCGTTACGGCACTCAGTGGCTCGGGTCCTGCATTCCTCGCATACGTTATGCAGACTATGATCGATGGAGGTGTGGCGCTTGGACTTCCTGAGGAAACAGCGGAAGTCCTTGCACTTCAGACGATGCTTGGCACGGCTACGGTGCTAACGAATGGATCGACGGGTGTTGCTGATTTTATAAAATCCGTAACCTCGGCCAAGGGCACAACTGCCGAGGGGCTGGCCGTCCTTGAAAAATCAACGGTTTCAGTAACGATGAAGCGCACGATGGCCGCCGCCGCGCGCAGGAGTGAAGAATTGAGTCGCATGCCATGATTGGACGTAGAATTAAAAAAGATGACGTTGTCCCCCCCCGATTTAGACCGTCGCGAATTTCTTCTAAGCATTCGCAACGTTCGGGACGTGTCGATGATGAAGGTGGAGGCGTTCTGTCTGGGATTGAAGCCTTTTTTGCAGCCCACCGAATTATCCTATTCATCTTCCTGTGCGGAATTGTTTCTGGGGTGTTTCTACGCGGGTGCTTCACGGATTCTGAAGGAGAGGCGGACGAAGCGACGGAGCAGGAAGCGACTCTCGATAAAGTTAAAGTAGCGAAGCCGGATTTAATTAATCCCGTACGCCCTGCACCGGAAAAGTTTAAACGTGATTCGTATCTCCCCGCAAAGCGCGAATCCGAAGCGTCGGGAGCGATTACCAATTCTGATTTTTCGGCAGGCCGAGATCTTGTTTATGTGGCGGATGAGCGCGTATGGTGGGAGAGTGATAACGATGGCGACACGGACGACGAGTGCGACCACTCAATGCATGTCGTAATGGAAATTCCTTTTCGGCGTCTGGCTAATCTTGTCGTGGCGGCAGGCTGGCAGCTCCGAGTTCAGGAGGCTTACCGTGCCACAGGAATTCATGCCAGTAAGTCGTTGCACAAAGAGGGCCGGGCACTTGATCTGACCGTGGATAACCTAGGCGATGTTAAGCTGACGCCTTTCGAAAAAATAGCCGCCTACGAGGCACTTGCAAAAATGGTATGGCAAGCAGGCTTCGATTGGGTATATTATGAAAACAGTGCCGGAGGCGGTCCGCATATCCACGCCTCGGTGAAAGCGGATGGTTCTAAGATGTCTGCCTTCAAAGGGAAACCTAAATGAATGATGAAGCGTCTTCCGGAAAACTGAAGAGTACTCTGCGAGGTGGCGGATCGTCTGCCTCAAAATACTTTTCGCTGACCTACGGCCCGATGCCGCGCTGGAAGGCGATCCTGATGGAAGTCACGACGACGCTTTTTTGTGGTACTCCCGGTGCGCTCGGGCTGTTACTACGGTCGAAACTCTACCGTCCTTTTTTCGGCGCATGCGGTCGCGGCGTTGTCATTGGGCGGAATGTGACCTTCCGGCATCCGTCCAAGATCCGCCTCGGTGACGGCGTCGTCCTCGACGACAACTGCGTGGTCGATGCGAAGGGCGGGGCCGAGAGTGGCATTTCGTTGGGGAAAAATGTTTATGTTGGCCGCAACACGATTGTCTACTGTAAGGGCGGAGAAATAGCCATTGGCGACGATGTTAATTTTTCTTCAAATTGCATTGTCTTTTCCTCGAACAAACTATCGATGAAGTCAGGGACGATGGTGGGTGCTTATTCCTATCTCCTCAGCGGTGGCGAATACGATTATAAAACTGGCGTTCCCTTTACGAGTCAGGCGGGAATGGAGACGGTGGGTCCGCTCGAAATCGGTGCAGGCTGCTGGCTGGGGGCACGCGTCACGGTTCTTGATGGTGCCTGCATCGGCGACCGCTGTGTTCTCGGCGCCGGGGCGGTCGTCACGCGTTCGCTCCCAGCCAATTCACTTGCTGTGGGACTGCCCGCCAAAGTGGTGGGGACTGTGCCTGCTGAGTCTAGTTGCGAGTAGCGAGTGGCGAATTGCGAGACAAATCCCTGTACAGACTGGCGACTCGTTTTGTCAATAAAATGCGTAGGCATATAAAGGTCTCGCGAATGATGGAATGGTGAGACAGCGTACGAACCAATTTGTTGCGCTTTTTAGTGGTCGCAATCTTTAAGAGAATAGGCTAATCTATTCCTTATTTGGGATTTGGTTCGCTAAATCCATTTAAGAATTCGCATACGGTGGGTGGATTTCTAAACGACTTAATAAACACCGAGAACGGTTCCCCTATCTGTTTGGAAGAAAACTATGGCACAGAAATTTGGAATTGGGATAGCTGACTCTCTCATGGCGGAAGCCGCTGGTATCAGCTTGAAAAGCATGCATTTTGATCTGGATGCCATGATCAAGGCCTCCGAAGCCATCCGGCCCTTGACCGTTGAGCTGGGCGTTCCTCCACCCGACCCGCACATTGCCGGATTTGGCTATCCCCACCTGGCATCCCTCGGTGCGCATATTGAATTCCCCGAAGGTGGCGAGCCGAGCGTGTTCCCTATGGTCAAATCCCCAGAGGACATCGATGCCCTGAAAGAACCGGACGATTTTCTCGCGGCGCCGCTGATCCAGACCCGGCTAAAACTGGTCGCCGAACTGGGCCAACGGAACAAGGACTGGGCATCGCAGCGCATCGGTCATCCCATGGAAGGTCCGATCACCACGGCTGTACTGCTGATGGGGCAAGACTTCCTGACTCTGCCTTACGACGACCCCGTACGCGCCCACCGGCTGCTGACCTTCTGTACGGATAGTGCCCTGCATTACATCCAGGCCTTGGATCGGCATTTTAACGGAGAGCAGTCCATGGTCCCGGGTCCCGGCGGCATTCCAGACGACTTTGCCGGTCTGCTGCCGCCCAGTCTGTTCGACGAGTTTGTCGTTCCATACTGGGATCGGTTCTATGAGGGCCAACAGGCTACCCACCGTTCGCTACACAGCGAGCTTCTGAGGGAAGACCATCTGCCCTATCTTCAGAAAGCTAAAATCAATCAGTTCGATCCCGGTGCTGACCAGTACCTGACTCCGGAACTGCTGAGCCGCAAATGTCACTGCCCATTCCAGACTCTCATTAAATCCTGGGAAATTAACGACCAGACCGCCGACGAACTGGAAGAATTTTATCGTGCAATCGCGGCTTGCAAACCCGTGCATATCCGGTTTGCAATGGACAAGATGGATCAACTTGGAAAAATCAAGCGGCTTCTGAAAATTGCGCGGGAACTGGCCTGAAGAAAAAATGTGACTCCGTGACTAATCAAAAGCTAAACTATTCATAGCATCTTTCAGTCCGAATGCCTCCATTGTCAACATTGTTAATTTCTGCTATTCCAATGTAACTCACAACTCGTAACGCACGACTCGCTACTTCTTCTCCTCTTCTCGTACCGTTAGGAGCAATTCGGCATTGCTGGCAACTTCCTTGATGCGCTTCAAAACCATTCCCATGGCATCGGCAGGGCAAACCCCATCCAGCGTCTTGCGTAGGAGCACAGTCTTAGCCAATTCTTTTGGATCGAGAATTAACTCCTCTTTCCGGGTTCCTGACCGTTCGATATTGATCGCTGGATACAGCCGCTTATCGACGAGTTGCTGGTCGAGGCAAAATTCCCAATTGCAGGCTCCCTTGAAATTTTCGAGGATAGCCTCGTCCATCTTACTGCCGTTCTCAGCGGCTACAGTTGCGAGAACGGTCAGAGATCCACCATCCTCGATGTTGCGTGCGGCACCAAAGAAGCGTAAAGCCTTCTGTAGCGCATTTACATCAATACCACTGGGAAAGGTTTTTCCACCGCTCGGTTCGATTGCATGATAAGCCCGTACGAGGCGAGTGATCGAGGCGAGCAGAATAACCACATCCTTGCCACGCTCCGCACTTCTTCGCGCCATGTCCATAACAACCTCGGCGACTTGTACCTGGCATTCCGGAGCCTCATCAAACGTCGCGGCATAGACCTTCGCATTCGCATTGCGCTCCATGTCCGTAACATCCTCAGGGCGCTCACCGATGAGCAGGACGATCCGTTCGGTGGTTGGATGGTTCTTGGCAATGGCATTGGCCATCTTCTGCAGAAGCATCGTCTTGCCCGCTCTCGGCGGCGCCACGATCAGCCCGCGCTGTCCGAAGCCAACCGGCGCAAAAATGCTCATAATGCGCATTTCGACTTCATCTTTGGTCGTTTCAAGGCGCAAACGTCTGGAAGGATGGGTTGCAACAAGCGATTCGAAGAGAGGAACCTGATTCGATGTCGACGGTTCGGCGGCATTGACAGCGGAAACGTCAATGATAACGAATCGCCGTTCGCGCAGATCCCTTGAAGGTGGGCGTGTTGCACCGGTAATCTTGTCGCCAGCGCGTAGACCGAACTTCTGAATGATCTGCTGCGGTACCATGCTGTCTTCCGGGCAGCTCTTAAAACTATTCCAACGGTTACGAAGGAAGCCATGCCCCTCTGGACAGATTTCGAGAACACCCTCTCCGACAATGGCACCGCCGCGTGCGGCATAGTGCCTCAGCAATGCAAAAACAACCTCATGCTTGTCATGCGAGGCCAATGTTTCGCTGACATCCTGTTCTGCCGCCATCGAAAGCAGTGCCGTTGCAGACAATCCCTGAAGATCTGCCATGTTCATGGGTGGGAGTATTTCGAGAGACTGCTGCGGCACGTCGTGTACGACTTGAATCTTATCTTGATGTTCTAGGGAAAACCGTGGGTTCTGACGTGGATTTTGCCGGTCTCTGCGATTGTTAGTATTGGGGATGTTGCGCTGCTGCTTATCCGAAACCGTGTTACTGCCTTGCAAGCGAGCCGCCGGCTGAGATCCTTGGGCAAATTGAGATGCTGGCGCAGTACCATTGATCATGCGGCGTTGTTGACGCTGGAGATACCGTTCCTGACGTCGTTGGCGCCAATAGTCGCGGCGGCTCAACGGCTGTTCCGCATCTTCAGAGGAATCTTGATTATCCGACGACACGGGTGTTTCCGAGGCAGTAGACGGGGGGGTGACGATGTAGCTATTCATTGACTTAACTTCATTTCTCATGCGACTGATGCCAGCGACAACCGCTCGCGCGGCTTCACGCCTAGCGTTGATCTCATCGTCACTGATCTCGGACGAAGCATGCACAACGGTGTCTTCATCCATGGGACTCACCGTCGACGCTCGGTGTTCAGATGCCGTGAGGACAACATGCTCCTCATCACGTCGCGGCACCACCCACTCGCTCGGTTGATCACGCGGAACGCTCTTCGTAGGCATAGCTATTCTCGCAGGCGCGGCAGGACGCTCCTTACTCAGCTCTTCCTTTTCTTCAGCCCCAGCCTTCACCGTTGGCGCAGGCGTCGCAGAACGCTCTTTAATCGGTTCTGCCTTTTCTTCGGCCTTGGCCTTCGCCGTTGGCGCATCCGCCACTTTTTTCGAAACCGAAACCTTAGGTGGGCGTCCTCGGGGACGCTTAACCACCTCACTTGAGTCAGATTTCGCCACTGTTGGTTCCTTCGTCGAGACGTCTGAATCTTCTGATGTCATTTTTGTTTTTTCTCCAGATAGTGTATAAGACGCTTGGCGGCTTTTTCGAGCTCTTCAATTGTTGCGTCGTTATAAATGACGATATCGGCCTTGCCGATGCGTTTTGCGCTCGTCATCTGCGCGTTAATTCTACTGAAAGACTGCTCCTCCGAAAACCCTCGGGAAAGCAAACGCTCAAGCCGATCACGCTCAGGCGCTTCGACATCAATCGTCAAATCCCAGTCTGACTCCCAGCCTTTTTCAAAAAGCAGGGGGATTTGTGCAACTTTGACGGACGCTGCCGAAGGTCTCGCTTTCCAAGAGAGCAATTCGTTCCTCACAAGAGGGTGCAACAACTCATCAAGACGCTTGCGCGCCGATGCATCGCTGAAAACGAGATTGCCGAGACTTGTTCGATCCGTACTGCCGTCCTGTAACAAATATTTGCTACCAAAAGCAGAGGCAACTTGCAAGGCTCCCTTTCCTCCTGAGCGATGGAGCGCACGAACGATCTCATCAGCATCCGCAACATCCGCACCCAAGTCAGAAAGGATACTCCCGAAAAGACTTTTTCCAGAGGCAATTCCGCCCGTCACTGCAATGCTGAACATGGTGGTACTGTCCTTTTTGAGCCGAGACGAAATGTCCGGCAGAAACCAAGCAAATGCTGAACTGAATCGGAACTGGTACTAAGCTACCAAATTCAACGGTGTAGTACCAGCACAAAATTACGTATTGAGTCCCACCGTATTGAGCCCCTTGACGACGAGTTCGATGGCACATGTGGAATATTCATCGAAGTCCTGGAAGCGACAGTGGGTGATGACGGTGAGGTGTTTCCGTGGCCGCTCGAATGTTCCTTCGATTGGTCTCGATTGTTTGACGGGATTCACTCCTGCAAGAATTTTCAACCGGTTGAGGACGATAGCGGCTTCAGGCAGGCATGGGGGAGGCGTTGAGTTGCCCGATAGCGGCCCGTGACCCGGTAGCGCACGACGCGTGTCGATAGTCAGCGTCATTTTCGATATACCCAACATATATTGGAACAGCCAATCGACATAATCAACAGCCGTCGGTGCATCAGCGGTAACAGGTTCTTTCTTCTTGAACAGATCCATCAGGCCCATCTTATTTCTCCTTTTCTAACTTCTAAAACTGCTCTTAGTAAATCTCAAGCGTATCGAGCTTTGAGAGTTTCTCTATCTCTTCCTCTGACAGGGCAAACGGATCCCCGGGTTCGGCTCGTGCCGCCTGCTCTTTAAGGCCTTTAATTAAATTTTCTTTATGCACGTGCTTTTCCATCCAACTTTCTTCGGTGTTGGCGTTTGGGAGCACCTGAGGTTCAGGATCTTCAGCAGACTCGGCAGCAAGACTGGGTTGAGTCGGCAATAGCGGTGGCGGCGAATCGTTCAAGGCAGGGTAAACCACACGACGCTCGGCTTGGCGACCCTCACCTTTTCCGCAACCCGTCAAACACACGAGACACAAGCTGATGAGAAAAAAATTCATCCTTCCCACCCATCCCAGACAAGCACATCGGTCAAGCGCGGATAGTGCGGTGGTGGGTCTCGGGCAAACCGTGGATCGTATATGTAGTTCTTCCAATATCCGGAGCTACCCTGCCCCACGGCATTGCGGATTAGGTTCGCGATGCCCCCGTAAACATTGAGGTCGCCTCGATGGCTATCCGTGTTATAACCATAAACGCCAAAGCCTCCATCGCGACAGAAAATATGCGCATAAATGTCCACATTATTAGGGGCCGCTTTTGTTACCACTGCATTTCTTCCTGCAATCAAGCCTAATTTGTCGTTCGATTCGGGATTGGTTTGCGGATTATCTGCATAGCGGATATGGCCGATGATATTAATGTCTCTCTCTGCCACGATTGTCACTTTTCCATCTAATCCGTTCAGACCAGACACCGACACATCTCCGAGATCATTATAAGAGGTTGTGGTAGCAACCTGCCCGTTGCTGTTGTAGGTATATATTTTGTAGCTAGAAGCCTTCACATAAACTAACCCGTTTTCTGGAATTGTGTAAACATGCGCGTTCCAGCCCCTTGGCCTATTCGTTATTTTCATGTTTTTGCCATCAATCAGAATCGTCGCATCACCCTCAAGCAAGAGCCCGCTTGTGGAAGCGGCGGTTTTCAGACTTGCGAAGTTGACGTCGGATATACTCTGTTCCTCCGCGTTCAAAACCAGGCCATAATCAAAAACTGGCTGCGCCCCATTATATACAACCGTACTCGATACCGACCAGGCTCGATCATAAAAATGCGCTTGCCCCTGAGCCAAAGAGGTGGGTTTGATAAATCGCAGGGTCGGCTTAGCGTAAAATCTGCCCCTAAAGGAGTCATTTGGGGCGATACTCAGCGTGAGTGCTTCCCGATCATACCAAAGCGCATAACGAGCCCAACTTAGCCGCTGCAGACCCCGCACGGTGACAGTGCGACTCGTCCCGTTGATGGTGCCCGTCGATACGACCACGATGCCGATCTCTCCCCCGGGAAGATGGGTAACGGTAACGACAGTCACGTAGTTTCCTCCGCCGATGCTGCCGCTTAAGGTTGTGCTATCCTCATTGTCAGCAGCAACCCAAGCTGCCGCACGCTCCATTCCCGCTTCAGCAATATAGAAGGCCTGTTCCAGATGTACTTGCTTATACCCTCGGTGCATCCGCACACCGACAGTGTACAAAACGGATGAAGCCGCCGCTGCGCACAACAGCGTCATCACCATGACGACAACAAGCGTCATACCACTGCGATTATTCTGAAAAGATGCTTTCGTTTTCATAAAACTTCCCTCCTTTAGTTTCTTCGGTTACGAAAATTAATTTTTGTAACAATCTCTCGGCTGGCATTCAGGTTTCCCTGTGTTTTGTCGACGCGCAATCGTATGGTGAGTACTCCAGAATTTAGCGTTAATTGAGCTCCGGCAATATCGCGTCCTGCGATCTGATTTCCCGGGTTGAACCTGAGTGAGCGGCCTGCTACGGAATAAGTAAAGCTGTTGGCTTGTGGCGTGATGCCACCCGTGTCGTAGTTGACCGTCCATCCGCCGACCCCTTGAGAAATCGCGACAGACTCCACAGCGGCGGCACGTAACCCCAACCGATCTCCCATTCCGTATATTAAACGACTCATCGCGATATTCACATCGCTATCGGCATCCATGCGCAAGTTCACCCCATTCCAATAAGAATAGGTCGAGATAAAAAAGGTAATCATTCCCAAAAAAACCAGCATCGAAATCGCAGAAGCAATCATCACCTCGACCAAGGTGAATCCATCGTCTCGTGGATGTTTGGAATGTTGCGTCATGCTCATCTGTGCAACCCTCGGCTATGCGACGTTGTCAGAGAAACCGTCCGCGTCGTCGGGCTAATCGGCTCTACCCAGCTAATGACTACCGTGATGTCTTTCGAGTCTCCCGTTACACCGCTCAACTTCACATCGTAGTAACCTCTTGCACGAGGATAATTGGGAAGCTGCTTGTTATTGCCGATTGTCAGAAGCGTTGATGCGTAGGGCTGGCTTCGTAAGACCTCCATCACTTCACGCGCAATGTGTAGAGATGCGAGGCGATTCTCTGTTAGGGATACCGTTCTTCGAGCGTACGAAAAAGCACTGGTAACCGCCAGCACCGAAATCAACAAAATAGACGACGCAATGATGACCTCCACGACCGTGAAACCACCTTTAGAAGCCCTCCTTATGTTCTTTTTATTCTTAATCATCATCAGAACTGCCCCCTTGATCTCAACTGTCAATCTCCGCTCTCGCAACACCAACCCTTCTAACGAATAGCAACCTGGAGTTGAGCATTTTTCATGCCACCAACGTTAGTTTTCATCACCACAGAGCCTCTTGCCGGGGTTCTAAAATGCTCAACCTGAGTTATCATAGCCTTAATCCTAAAAGCGTAGGTTGACAACTTCGCGCATTGCAATCGCCTCAGCGGCAACACGTTGCAAGAAGAGTGTTCAACTGCGCGACAGTTGAACACAACAGCGGTATCCTGTTACCACTGAGGCGATTGCTCGAATTGAGGTAAGTCAACCTACGCTTTTAGGTTAATCAACCAGAAAAACAAGATGCGAGATACTTCTTTCGTCCCTATCTTTATCGCGATCAGTCAGACAGCAAAACCAAAATCATCTCGTTTTGATGAGAATAAATTCGGTTTATTGCAAAAAAGAAAAAGCAAGAGCCGTGCCAGACACAACTCTTTTCTCAATTGCAAGACAGGAGGGTGGGTTTTCCAACCCACCCTCGTTGCGGACAGGAATGTCCGCGCTCCGTTGAACCACCTCACAACTCGCAACTCGCGACTAAACAAAACGGCTCCACTGCATTTGCAGAGGAAGCCGTCGCTGTCTCGAGAACGATGGCCGCCTTATTTAACGGCGACCGCCTTCTCAGATGCCCAGAGTCCATGGATGTTGCAATATGAAGTTGCATACAGTGTGCCAGATTTCGCTAGCTTTGCACTGATGTTTACGGTGCTCTGCGTCCAAGCAGGCCCCTTGTCAGCACCTTCAGACGATGCACCATGCGAACTGAACTCACAACGCGCCAGCTCGATCGACATCTTCGCACCTTCCGGAACATAGTGAATGGCGATCCAAGCGATGAAATGCGCCGTCGTATTGGGGTGAGCAATTTCCTTGCCTACGGATACTGTAATGGCCAAGTTCCCGCCTGCCGCTACCGACTCTGCACAATCGATTACAGGGACGTGCTTTTCTGCTTTCCAGTCTGCTGATTTCACAAATTCTGATAACATTTTATATTCTCCTCTTTGTTTAGAATGGTTAACGCATCGTTGGAATGGCGCAATTCTACACCAGTAAATCATGCTAAGTCAACTGAGATTTTAATAGGCGTAAGTGCTATGACAGTCACGATGCTTCCACGCTTAAACCCTCTTCTTAAAAGGCACACTTACGCCATCCGCTTACTCGCTCGTCATCCTCGCTCTCAGGGTGTCAGATCAATACGAAAAACAGGCTTGAAATAGCCGGGTGCCTTCCAGGCTGTGTTCCATTTTGCACCCCGGGCACCGTAGCCCGCGCGGCAGCAATTGATCAGGATATACGGAGGTGTTCCACCTAAGTCAGAGAAGGGAATGGCAACCTCGGCGTACCAAGCACCGCGCACCACCGTAGTTGCGCAGATCCAGTCGCCGTCCCACTCGGAACGGGGACCCGCTGAAAACGTGCCGTCGTAGACACTGCCGAGCGCGTTGAAGACGCATTGGCGCGTCGGCTCATCGCCGACCGGTGTGCGGATGAATATTTCAATATTTTCATCGGAACACACCGACCCTTGATCGCGTGCACGGCGTTCGGCATGTAAATCTACCGGCAGGGAAGGGTTTTCGCACCGAAAACCCAAGTAAAGCGTGTCGGCACTGCGCCAGATGCGAACCGTGGTTTCGCAGCCTGGCAACGCGGCTCCGATATGTGCCTCGTTGACGGGAAAAACCACTGCTTTCGCCCAGACATCTTCACCCAGATGTCCGTCGAGCTTGATCACGGCATCCAGTTTCGGAACGGCAATCGTCTGAACGTTCTCCGTCTCGCCTTGCGCCAGAGGCATGCCTACGCAGAGCGCGGCGATTATCATCCCCCATCCTATTTTCGATCTCATCGGCTATCCTCCGTTCGTTCTCATTCAAACATGTAATTCAGAATAACGGCGTTCTCAAGCTGGCCTGCGTTCCGCCAGGCCGTTTCCAAGATCTCGACTGCCGCCGCCGGCAACAGTGTGGTGTCCTTCGCCGTTTCTAGCTTGTCGCGGTATTGAATTAATTGGTGGTACTGCTTCTTGTCGGATCCTACCAGATAGGCTTTCAGCACCTCCAAATCCGTCAGAGCCGTGTTGACGGCGGTCAACAGCGCAGGTGCGCCGATCGGCCCGCAGAGCATCAGAACCTGAGGGCTGTGATAGCCGGGCCGCGCCAGTGTCCAGCCTTGGGCGAACGATCCGTGCGCGTCGTACAAGTTGCGGCACACATTGATCTGCCAGTAATGGCCAGCCGCGCTGCCTCCGCCAAGTGCCGCCAGTGGAATGGCCAGCTCGGCCGTCCATCGATCTTGACCAACCGCAACGGCGCTTTGCCAGTCTGTGTTCCAGGCTGGATCGAGGATATGTCGCTCCGTCGTGGAACCGCTGGTGTTGAGCGCGAAATGATAATAGTTGGTAGGCTGCGGTCCGCCGTTGCACGCGATGAAGATCTCCAAGCTTTCGTCCTCGAAGACTGGTGCGTCGTGCTCACGGCGTTCGCTTTTCAGAGCCGCGCCAGATGGAAACAGGCACTCGGCTCCGACGTACAGGGTTCCCCCAGAGGTCATCATCCGCAGCGTGGTCTGTGTTCCAGAGGTTGCCGGGCGCAGCGGCATGGCTGTCTCAGCCAGCTCGACCGTTATCGCTTTTTTCCAAGCAGGCTCGCTCAGAGCCCCGTCGATGATCGTTGCGGCGGCGGCGGCTACGTCTGGCGGCAGGAGTGGGTCGGCACATGCCGCAGCGGCAAGGCCCAGGGTCAGGATGGTTGTTCGAATCCAGAGACTCATAGCATTTTTCCTTTATTTTATATCCAGTGCTTTTAGTGACCACGGAGGCATCGCGACAGTCGCAATGTGTTTTTCGCCGGTTTGGACGATTTTCAACACGTTCAGAACACCGCTGGAAAGATCCGTGACTGAGGTGCAGCCGACCGGTAATTCCAGCTCAACCGTCGTTTCCTTGTCTCCGGCGTTGAAAAGTGCATAGCGATTTCCATAGCGATGCACAAGCGCCTGAGACGCAGAATCGGACACCTTACCGCTGAACAGTTCCGGTGTCGTATACGGTAGAAGCCGATAGGGCACCGTGAATTCGCGCACGTCTTGTAAATGACCGCTCCAGGGTTCAGTGTACGTAGGCAACGTGATATTACGAGGATTCCCGAAGAGCATGGCCTCGACCAACCCTTTCCGAAATCGCTGCTGGCTGGCGGCAAAGATGGTCGAGTAAGCTCGCAGTGGCTTAGAATGCTCCTCGTAGCAATAATTGGCCATGATGCTCAAACCCTGCGTCTTGAAATCGTCTTTCATTTTGTTGAACCAGTCCGTGCCGTAAAAACGCGGATGCAGTTTGTCCGGAGGCCTGATGCGCATGTTTGAGTCGATCTCCATGGAAAATCCCGGTTGTCCAGCATAGAGGTCCGGATTGATGCCCATGAATTTGAGGAACTCAAAATAATTGGTGACACCTAACTCCGCCAGGCGTTCGCGAGTCACACCCATGATCGGATCCGATTGCCGCGATTCGAAGGTGCCAATCATTCCATTGTACCAGGTCCTACTCAAGGTCAGATACAGGTCAGGACGGTATTGACGCACTTCGGCTAAGAGCCACTTGTGGAACTTGAAGCGCTCGGCGCAGGACCACTCCATCCATCGGCGAACCAGCTCCGGGCCTCCGTCCAGAATCGCGTGGGCGTTTTCGAGGAAAAGCGGCGAAGGCGTCAGCTTTGCGCCGGTATCGGCGCAGAAATCTCGCATGTTGCGTTCCGACCACACACACGGCACTTGGATATTGTCCGCCAGCGCAATATCTCTGAGCGACCGGTATTTCGCCAGCGTGGGCAGTGACTTGCTCAATGCCTTGGCTATGTGAGCCCGTTCGGCCCGAGTCGGTTTGAACGGTACGTTTTCTCCGCTGTACGAGTGGTGAAACGAGCCGGTAAAGCTATCGTCATCGCCAGGCCCGAAGCCCATCGAAATGAGTCCGCTCAGGTGCATGTTAACAAAAAGTCCCTGTTCCTCGGCCGCCGCAAACAACTGCCGGTTTCCGGCCAACATTCCCGGATGCACCCACGTTCCCCACTTCGTGTCCGAACTTCCGCCCATAAAGGCACTGATCGGGTCGTTATAGGTCCAGATTCCGTCGTAACCCACAAGTTTCGCATATTGAAACAGCCACATGGGTCCCGGCGAATTGCAAAGCTCCGTCAGGCACGTGAATGATCGCCGTTGTTCGGCGGGGGGCATCAGGGGTGCGAGATCCGGAAGAGCCGGCATCGTCTTGACCCTGTAGATCCGGATCGTCTTGATGGCCGGTCCCGGGGCGGGCTCCCAACTAGCACCGTCCGAATAGACACCGCTGAACACCAGAGAACTGGTGCTTTCCTCGGGCCAGCGTTTTGTGAGGGTATAACAGAGAAACGATTCCGTGCGGAATCCGTCGCCGCCCACAGCACTCGTTTCGATGCCGCCTGACAGCAGGGAGCCATTCACCAGATTATCGTCCTTATCCAAGTAAATGGAATGAAACTCTCCGCGGCGAAGTTGGTCAAAGGCGTGTTCGACCGTCACCAGATAGGCGATATGCGGCTGGATTTTTGTCTGGAGGTTATACCGGAAATAGATGCCGAAATTATCGGGAATTGCGCGGCAAGACTGACCGGCCACGGTCTTAATCGGAATCGCTCCGTCTTGCGGATTTTTCAAGAACGCCAAGTAGCCATAAATGCCATGAGGACCATGCTGCCCTCCACGCTCACGCAATTCTCCGAATCTCTTTTTAAGAGTTCCAATCACCGGATCGTTCGAGCTATCGAAATACGGGTGCGGATCGTTCGGGTTGCCACAGTCAATTTCCTCCAGAAGTTCCAAATCCGAAAGCTGGAAGGGCGCGAGGCCCCGATCCCCCTCGCCGACCTGCGACGGTCGCCACGTGTAATTCAGGACTTCGGGCTGCGGCTGGCCCGCCGATCCGATCGGCAGGGAAAACATCAGCGACAGATCCTTTCCAGAAGAGAGCGTCGTGAACTTAATGGGTTCGTCCTTCAGATTCCAGCCGATTTTCCTCCCGGGCTGCCGCGCCACCGCGATGTCGCTTCCGCCGCGAACTTGGAACTGCAGTTTCCCGGCAGGTGTTACGCAGGCAAACGGCTGTCCGGAGGCCGTCGGCAAGGTATCCGCCAGTGCCCCGAAAATTGAGGCCGGCCCGTTAAACTGATAACCAATGCGAGCTCCCTCCGGTAAAGCATTCGCGCGGAAATCGAATTCGAGAGCATTCTCTGCGCTTGTGCGGAACACGGATTTGACCGCCAATTCCACCGGCTTTTCCCCAGGCACATCAAACGAAAGCGTGTAGGCGGCGGTGTCGGCATCTTCCGTAGTTTCCGTCGTGACTGGGTACTCTTTTTTTACCGCAAACAGAGTGGTTCCCTTGTAGTCAATGAAAGGTGTCATCCGGAAGAACAGATCGAACGTCTGCTGCCCATGGTAAAACAGAGTATGATGCGACGCAGAAAAGGCATTCATGGGTGTCAAGCCCTCGATCATACCCGGCTCCGTAGGATTCAAAACCGCTAAGTAGAAGGCTGGATGAAATACCACCATGTAATTGGTCAGGCTGGAACGCTCGGGTGCAATTTTAAGCTTGAGATCCACCACATCCGCATAATTGACGATGCCATCTTCCCGACCTTTCAGGCCGACATAAAACGTTTTGATGGCGGTCGGCTCGAAATTGATGGTCGTGCGATCAAGCGGATAAATCGGCTTTTTGGAATCGACAGCGAGTTTGATCAACTGGCCTTCGGGCGTACGAATGCAGGCCGCCCAGGTAGAGGGTTCAGGCACATTTTCTTTCCACTGGATGACGGCCTGGGTGAATAAAGGAACGCTGTTGGTGGCAGGGCCAAACTGTCCCGGATAAATCGGCGTGATGGAATTATCGAACTGCACACCGAACAGCGTCCTGCCCCCATTGCTAGTCCAAGGCTGATTATACCCTGGGAACCTCCCAGGGGTGGTGATGGCACGGGTGCGAGTAAGGACACCCCAGTCGTTACCGATATCAGCATAATCGGAGGTTGCAAAAAAACGACCTTGCCGCGAAAAATCGCGAAACCCATCCGTTGAACCAGAACATTTGTCGCGCATTCCAAAAATGATTTCCGCATGCGCAGGGACGGTGGTTGAAAGAAGGGCGACTGCCGAAAGGCATCCGGTTATCAGGCGTTTTGACGGTATGTTCATTTGTTTCTTTCGTTAACGTACTAACCTATGTACGACTTATCGTGTAGCCTAGCCTCTTCTCTTAAAAAGTGCAAGCATTTAAAAAACAGACCTCATCACTAAAAACCACTGCTAACGGATGATTTTTTGTGCCTTTGTCAACCTGCCGTAGAAAAGTTATTAACTGTATTTGGGCAACATCGTGCCATGCGCGTCAATGAGTGCATCGCACATCGCGATCGTATCATCAATGCTCAGCTCGGCGGATGTGTGCGGATCCAGCAATGCGGCCTGATAGACGCGCTCACGCTTTTTTGAAAGCGCCGCTTCAATCACAATTAAATGGACGTTAACGTTCGTCATATTGAGCGCCGCGCACTGCACGGGGAGTCTTCCAACATGCGTACCCTGAACCCCATTCGAATCAACCAAACACGGGACTTCCACCACAGCGTCTTGTGGAAGATTGGTGATGAATCCGTTGTTGAGAACATTTCCGCCGATCTGGCAGGGGACGTCGGTAACAATGGCTTCCATAATTCCAGAACTGTACTCATGCGAACGCACGTGCGTGAGATTAGGATTTTCACAAATATCCTTGTACCGCTTTTTCCAGCCCGCAATCTGATTGATACAGCGCCGGGGGTACTCATCGAGTGGAATATTATACTCGGCGATGAGTTTAGGATAACGCTTCTTAATCCAGTAGGGCGTATACTCAGCATTATGTTCGCTAGACTCCGTGATGTAGTAGCCGAACTTACGCATGAGCTCGAGGCGGACCATATTCCCGGCCTTGTCCTTCTTGTCCTTCGCTTTGCGCCATGCGTTGAGTTTCTCCTCCGCTACTGCCTTGACCTCAGGATACAAGTCGCGCCCGTTCATGGTAAGTTCAAGCAACCAACCCATGTGATTGATGCCAGCAACTTTCTGACGAAGACCAGATCGTTCGCCTTCCCCCGAGTAAAGATCCAACGTATCAAGAAGACTGGAGGCACAAACCTGCACAGAGTGGCAGAGTCCCACCGTCTTGACCGATGTGCTGCGGAGCATGGCTCCGGTCAACATCGACATCGGATTCGTATAGTTCAATAACCACGCATTCGGGCATACTTTTTCCATGTCCGCAGCGAAGTCAAGCATCACGGGAATCGTGCGCAACGCGCGAAAAATCCCACCAATGCCAAGCGTGTCAGCAATGGTCTGACGGAGACCAAATCTTTTGGGAATTTCAAAGTCAATGATCGTCGCCGGATCATAGCCACCCACCTGAATCGCGTTCACGACGAAGTCAGCACCCTTAAGTGCCTTCTTGCGGTTCGGGATGCCGAGATAAGTCTTGATCGTCGCACGACCCTCATTGATGTTTTTATTGAGCGTACTCAGCATCATCTCCGACTGCTTCAACCGTAGCTCATCAATGTCATAAATTGAAAACTCGGAGTCGCGGAGTGCCTCGCGGCACATACAGTCACCAATAACGTTCTTCGCGAAAACGGTGCTTCCTGCACCCATAAATGTAATCTTAGCCATTTTGTGTCATCCCTTAAATTGAGGCGTTGTTTCTGAAACTACATAATTTGTTCGAAAATAATGCCGCTCATTCTACTCTTCTCAAACGAAAAACAAAAGGCAATCTTTGGTGGTCAACAGTGGTCAACAGTGGTCAAAGAGCTGGGCTTTACCATGTACCCGCTCATCTTTTTTTGATATTCTTAGGACGAGTTAAAGCAACCATGCATGCCATCATACCCTCAGCTTTGAAAAAAATAGTGATGCCGTTTCTGGCGGCAATAGGAGCCGCAACAATGAGCGAACCCTTACAAGTCAGACCCCTCGATTACGGGCGAAGCGAAAACTGGATCGTCAACGAAGCAACAGCCAATCTTTCGGATAAGCCTTGCGACCTCTTTTACATCTACCCCACGTTGACGGCCGACAAAACCAAGCCGCTCATGGATATGGGCGACGAGAAAGTCTCGCACAAGACCGTTGGCTTCACCACAGCACAAATCGAACTTTTTAAAAAAACGCGTCCGTTCGCACCGTTTGTACGACAATTGGAATATCACCGCAGCATGGCTCACTTGCGTGGAGAGAAAGACTATACGGACTACCTCAATGTCGGTATGCAGGACGCTACCGATGCCTTCCGTTACTACCTTAAACATTGGAATAACGGACGCCCCTTCGTCCTCTTCGGGCACAGTCAAGGAGCTCGAAACCTGTATGAAGTGCTGAAGCGCTGTCCTGAAATCACAGAAGCGAATGGTTTTGTGGCAGCCTATCTACTCGGTCTGCCAGCCACCACGTCAGAGAAAATCAAAACAGACTTCGCTGGACGCGCTATCCTTCCAGCTTCGGGCGAAACTGACATCGCCGTGATTATCGGATGGAACACACAGACACCCGACGCGGAGAATCCGGTTTACTCAACGAAAGACGGCTATGTCATCAATCCGCTCAACTGGCGCACAGATGAAACTCCTGCGGGAAAAGAAAAGAACATCGGAGCCGTCTTCTACAACTATCGAGAACTCAACCCAGCTCGGCGACACGGGCACAAAGCAAATTTCTGCGCCGCACAGATTGATACGGCGAAGGGCGTTCTGATTGTGGATCTGCCCTCCAACAGCGCATGGGATGCCCACAGCTATGTGGGCAAAGGCGTACTGCACATGAACGATTTCTGGTTCTTCGCCGAAAACGTAATCACGAACGTGCAGACTCGGGTCAGCACCTGGAAAACCAAATACCCGTAAACAGCCAAACGACACCTACCTCTTCGTCTTAAAACCGCGCAATGGAGGGTAGAAAAGGGTTCAGAAGGTTTTACACGTCTGTTGCCTTGTATCGGTGAATGTTGACACCCACCCGTTGAAAACTCATGTAGTTTTTTCGTATTGGTTTTACTATACTTTGAGTGTCTGCACAGGAATACAAAATGAAAGCCTTACATCTTATAAAAACCCACTCTACAAACAATAACGATAGAGTATCGATGCCTCGCAAGAAGAGAAAGATCTTCCGTCGTATTCTGATAACGGTCGTCATCCTGCTGGTCGCCAGCGTCCTCACCGTGCAATACGGGCTAGGCACCATCGTCCGCAAGGCGACCAAGGCGGCTGGCCCCACGGTGATTGGAACTGAGATCGAGATCAGCAAGGCGTATGTCAGGCCGTTCTTCGGTATTATAGACTTAAGCGGTATGGTCATCGGTCCTCCTAAAGGATTCAAGGCAAACGTTTTTGAAATGGAAGACTTCCGCATCGTCCTCGACACCCGGTCGATCTTCACCGATACCCTGATCATCAAAGAAATCGCGATCATCAATCCGCTAATTTCATACGAGTTGTCAGGGCTTCGAAGCAACATTAGCGCCATCTTAGAAAAACTAGGAACGGCAGAGAATGAAGCCGCGCAAGACCAAGATAAAATCGATAAAAAGGCTGGGAAAAAAGTTGTCCTCGAATCATTTATATTCCGTGGGGCCAAAATAAGAATCGCGGCAACCTTGACTGGCGGAAAAGGTGTTGTAATACCCATGCCGGACATCGTCCTCCATGACATCGGAAAACAAAGCGGTGGCATCACCGCGCTTGATGCCTTCGCTCAGACCCTGAAAGCGATTTCCTTTGGCATCCTCAATGCCGTCAAAAACACGGCTTTCGCCATTGGTGGTGTCGCGGTCGATGGTGTAATGGCCATCGGCGGAGCGGCCCTCAGCAACGCCGCGACCATTGGCACTGTAGCCGTTGACACGGTCTCAACTGTTAGTAGCGCCACCCTTGGCGCGGCTGGAGCCGCTGGGAAAGCAGCAATAGGAACGGCTGGAGCCGTTGGCGGAGCAGTCGCTGATGGTGCAACAACGGCTAGCGGTGAGGTCGTAAAAAACGTCAAGGCGGTTGGAGGAGCTGCAGCCGATACTGTTGGCGCAGCGAGCGGGGCCCTGCTTGATGGAGCCAGAACCGTTGGCGGTGCAACCCTGGACACGGCAGGTGCTGTAGGCGGAACCGTAGTTGGCGGTGTCAAAACCGTTGGAGGTGCTGCACTAGATACTGCTGGCGCACTCGGAGGCGCGGCCGTCGGTGGCGTCAAGGCGGTCGGCGGAGGAGTAGCAAGCGGAGCCAAAGCGGTCGGCGGAGCCATCACGGGTATGTTCACCTCGTCAGATACAACCAATGCGGTACCCGAAAAGAGCGAAAAAAAGGCTGATTAAAATGCCCATGCGACGCAAGCTTGAGTTTGTCTGCCTGTTCTTCGGTCTGCCTGTTCTACTAAGACTGATGCCAGTTGTATCGAAGAAAACAGGCATCAACCTTACTATACCCATCATCCCTGTGCTTGTGGTGATTGCTGGATTTGTCCTGATCTGCTTGCGCCGAACCACTTCTTTTAAGACCCCAGATCTTGTCAGAGTCTCCACGGCGACGCGGCGCAACTGGATTTTCATGCTAGCTCGGTTCACAATCATCGCATTCCTGCTCGCGGTCGTACTCGCCCTTTACAAACCTGAAGGGCTCTTAAAATTTCCGCGCGAACGAACTGGCATTTGGCTCCTCGTGATGTGCTTCTATCCACTTGCATCGGTTATGCCACAGGGCATTGTGTACCGCGCGTTTTACAACTACCGATACGCAGAGCTATTTCCCATGTCGCTTCAGACACTCATTGGTGCCACAGTGTTCAGTTTCGCCCACCTCCCCTTCGCTAACCTCTACGCCCTTTCCTTCACCTTTATCGGCGGGCTCATGTTTCTAACCTCTTATAAGCGCTCACGTTCACTCCTTTTCTCTGGAATCGAACATGCGCTCTACGGAAATTTCCTCTTTACCATCGGCTGGGGCGAATATTTCTTCCACGCCGGAACACTCCGAATGCTATCACAGCACTAAACCATGCCACTACTCATCGACTCACACGTTCACATCTACCCGCATTACGACGCAGAGATCCTGCTGAATGCCTTCCAGAAGCGCATCAGCTCATCCGGAGCATCGAATGGAGTGATGATGCTGGCCGAACGCGAAGGCACGGATGCATTCGCTTCCTGGGCAAGCGGTGATGCTTTACCCGACGGCTACAAGACAGCCCAGTCGGACGAAATGTCGATCATTCTCCGCAAGGCGAACCAGCCCGACATCATCGTCATTGCCGGACGTCAAATTGCCTGCGCAGAACGAATTGAAATCCTCGCGCTGGCGACGCGAGCCACTTTCCATGATGGGATGCCTGCAAAAGTTGCTATATCAGAAGCAATCGACGCTGGAGCCGTTCCTGTTCTGGCCTGGGGTGTCGGCAAATGGTTTTTTAAACGCGCCAAGGTTGTCGCTTCACTTCTTGAGTCCTTCGAAGCCAAACAACTTCTCATCGGTGACCCCTCGCTACGCCCTGTATTCTGGCCCACGCCCCGCCTCATGGCAGCGGCCGCGGCGAAGGGCCATCGCGTCATCGCAGGCTCCGATCCCCTGCCCCCGAAAAACGAGGAAACGCGCGCAGGACAATACGCCGACTTCGCGCCAGACGCTTCTCTCGATCTCTCCTCCCCGCTAACCCCGCAGATCGTCTCCATCCTGACCACCCACACACTCTTACGCACGGGTCACCGCGCGCGGCTCCTCGAATTCCTTCGCCGGATGGTGGCGCACTAAAGAATACGCCTCGTTTAATTCAATATCGGCCATACTCGGCGACGAGCTCCGATAACATCATAATCCGATGCCACGGTGCATCGGTGGGCACTTGATCACCAGCGGCCATGATGAGGCGGGGCGAAGACAGACGCAAATCCAGCCAGCGCTTAACGCATGACACAAACTCAGCATCCGTACCGGTCAAACCAAAAACCGTCGCAGGGATTCCACCTGACAAAATCAAAGCCGAACCAGCCTCGGTACGCATCTCCGCTGGAGTCTGCGCAAACATCGGTGCCGGGGTCGCCGCATCTGCGCAGTCCACGCCACACTCGGCCAACCACCGAAGAACACCGCGGCTTTCTCCGTCGACGTGTACGGCCAGATATTTGCCTACGCCATGCAGCCGTCGCGCCACTTCAGTATAGTAATCGCGCACATACCTGTCAAAGAAGCTGCGCGTCTGCACGTTGCTGTCGTAATTGTCACTGACAATGAGGGTCTCAAAGGGTCCGTCCAAGATTGCGTCAAGAACGCGCAAATTGCACGCATTCACGGCGTGAATGAACTGCGCCGTCTTCTCCGGTTCATCCTGCACGGCGAAAACGGCATCGGCTACATCCATGTATCGTGCCATCAGATAACCGGATCCCGAGTAGGGGAGTTGCGCGTAGGGATAGGCCAGGTCGCCCAATGCATCACGCCAAGCGTGAAATCGCTCCCACTTCGGTCGGACGCATAGCCTCGCCATCAATCCCTCCACAATTGGAAAGTCTTCGGGCGATTGCAGAAGATAACGGCTGATGCCGTAGGAGTAGCTGATCGGACTAAACACCCGCTCTTCCCATAAGGCACCGAGAGGAGTCACAATGCGTGTCGTGAAAATTCCATCGGATGTCACGCTTTCAATCCGCCAGTCGGGATCTTCACTCTCCAGCCCATAGAAACTGCCCATCTCACAGTAGGCTACCGCGCCAACCTGCTTGTGCAAATCAACAAGACCTTGCTCAACCCGAGAAAATCCAGCCAGATCGAACGGCACATTTCGGTTCTTCTTATACCAGTGGGACAGATCAAGACAAAACGGAACCTGATCGGGTTGCCGTCCTTGATACACCATTCGTACACGTTCATTCGGCTTCATATTCCTCCTTGTTGAATTGTCATCCCATGGCTTCCGTAACCCAGATTACTCGCTTTAGATGCTGGGCACATGTCCTCACAATTACTCTTGTATGCCCAGCAATTCTAATTATGGCAAATTTTCTCTGAAGCGGCGTGCTCGGAGAGCCCGC
>CAZKJH010000047.1:0-25739 GCA_964553035.1 uncultured Lentisphaerales bacterium
TAATCATGTACTCTACCCGAAAATTACCGTCATTTCTGCCTGTACAGTGTACTAGGGCAACGTATCCACTCAGCCACACGCCTTATTGTAATTAGCCCGAACAGTTGCCTGTGCCCTCATCGAGCACGCAGACAAGAAATCTGGAGTCGATCCCTACGCTTACCTCGCAACTCGCAACTCACAACGATTAGCGCTTGATCACACCAATGCGTTCGAGTAGCCGAATAACTTCGGTGCGCGAGTATGGTTTGGCGATGACCGTGTCGAATCCGTGTTTCTTGCATTCTGACATAATCGCGTTATCGGTATAGCCGCTCGAGGCGATAGCAAAGAGATCCGAATCCAATGCCCGGAGCTCTTTCACAACCTCTGCACCGCCGACACCGCCGGTGATGGTAAGATCCAAGATGGCGCAGGCAAAGGGATTTTTAGCAGCAAGTGCCTGTTTGTAAAGCGTTATCGCCGCCTGAGCATTCGCAGCCGTTTCCACGTGAATCCCTTCTAAGGCAAACGTTTTTTTGAGGAGTGCACAGATCAGAACCTCGTCGTCCATAATCAACACACCGCCTGCCTGCCTAGCTGGATTTGCATTCATCGGCAATTCAGGGTTTTTTTCAGGCTCGACATCATCTAAACACATCACGACAGGAAGGTAGAATGTGAAGGCTGCACCGTGCCCTTCTTGAGAGAAGACTTCAAGGGTTCCTCCGTGTTTTTTAATAATCGAATACGCCGTTGCAAGACCGAGGCCGCTGCCCATGCTTTTGGTGGTGAAATAAGGCTCAAAAATCCGTTTCTGAATCGCAAGGAGAATTCCTGGCCCCTGATCTCGGATCAAGCACCGGATGTAATTCCCTGCGGCAAGGTGCTGGATTTGCCCTTTCTCCACTTCTACGTTTTCTACAGAAATCTGCACCTCTCCGCCGACTCGCATCGCCTGCCGAGCGTTGATCACAATGTTTGACACAACCTGCTCGATCTGCCCACGGTCGGCTGCTGTCGTATGGAGTTGAGCGTCCTTGCTAAAGCAAAGCTTCACGTTGCTGCCTGAAAGATCGAATTCCGCTACTTCCTTGACGAGGGAGGCAATGTCCACCTTGATGTCTTTTTGTGGATCGCCGCCCTTTGAAAAGACGAGGAGTTGTTTCGTTAACCGTACGGCTCGACTCATGGAGCGACTCGCTTCTTCAAGCAGTTCATGCTCGTGCGACTCTGGATCTAACAAATCCTTCGCGAGTTCAATATTCCCAAAAAGCCCCATGAGGATGTTGTTGAAATCGTGCGCAATGCCTCCTGCAAGCGTCCCAACACTCTGAAGTCGTTCAACCTTGCTGCGTTCCTCCTCAAGGCGGCGCCGTTCGCGGATATCATGGACTTTCCCGTGATAGCCACGGATGATGCCTGCAGCATCGAGATAGGCACTAACGGTAACCTCGGCCAGAACGGGATCGCCTTCTCTACGCCTCAAATTTAGTTCATACGTTCGCGATCCACCCGCCTTGATAAGACTCCATTCTGCGGCGAGAAACTCAGGATTATCCTGTAGCCGTTTCAATTCGTCCGGATCGATGCAATCCCAGACTGATGTCCCGAGAACATCTTCTGCCTGAAATCCTCGAAACTTCTCATCCGAAGGGCTTAGGTAATCAACGCGCAATTGTTCATCAAGACTCCAAATCACATCCGTCGTGTGCTCGGTAAGGAAGCGATACTTGTGCTCGCTAGCTCGGAGATTCTTTTCCACCTCCCTACACTGCGTCACCGTCGTGTTGATTGCATCGCTCATCTTATTAATATTGTCGGCCAGCACACGAATTTCATCCGCACCAGAACTCACAACGGTCGCCCTATCACTGCCGCCCACAGGCGGCGTGAGGCTCTCCATCGGCTTGCTGATGACACGAACCAGATAGAAATCGATCAGCATGGCCACCAACATCGCGAGGAGACAGAAGATCGCGACTTGGCTCAACACATCCTTAACAACCGAACTCATGTAAGACCGTTCCATCCCAGCACCGGAGACGCAGAGCGAACCGCCTGCCCAGAACGGATAAAGGGCCACTCTCAACTTACGACCCGACAAGACCGCATCGATGTGCTGCGGCTTCATGGTTTGGAGGGCTGAATTAAGCAAATCTGGATTCTCCATCGGGGAGCAAAACGCAGGATAAGTTTCGTCCGCAGAGTTTTGATTCCCGCTCGATACACTCGTATAGCGAGGCTTCCCGTCAATGAGCTTTACACTGAAAAGATACTGCAAACCCAGCCCAGATGCCAAGTTTCCACGCTTTAACACGACATCGCGATAGGTCGCGGCATCGACCGAATGAGGACCCGTAACAGTCTCGTGATAATTTTCCGGTAATCCCTCTCGGATCATGCTGGCAGCAGCCAGTAGCCGCGCATCGAGTTCATTTACAAAAACACGTCGAGTCGCTCGATAGCTGAAAATTCCGAAAAGAACCGATGCAACGATAAGAACAAGATGGGTTGTCAGTACGATCTGGGTTTTGAGCTTCATGTCATATTCCTGCGTTCATTATGAGAATATCGCATCCAAGGGAGACATTTTGTTTTTCCCAGCCAGAATCTCCCCATTCAGTTGCGTAAAGACTATCATAATCAATGTGCTTGTACAACGATTGAAAAACAAGAAGTCGCGAGTCGCGTCGAGTGTTCCGCAAAATTCGTAATTAGCGGACTACTAGTACATTGTACAGGCAGAAATGACGGTAATTTTCAGGTAGAGTACATGATTAACAATATTGAAACCAAGAACTTAATCTTGTAAATCTTGTAATCTTGTCTTACCAATACGCGCTGTACAGAGTACTAGCACCTAGCTACTTCTCGGATGTCATCGACACCTCGCGAAGTGCCGTCTCGATTCCGTCAGGGAATCCTAAAACCGTCGCTCGCGGCCCCACGCGCACACCGGAACGAATTGACTCGTAGACGTACGCCTTGCCCTCGGCTACCGCCGCGCGAACAGCTCGTCCGCATGCTAACGACGCGGCAATCGCCGCGCCGAGTGAACAGCCTGTGCCATGCGTAGACAAGGGGTTCGAAATGACAGGCGTGCTGTACCAGGTCAGCAGGCTCCCATCAAAGAGAACATCCTCAGCCTCGCCACCAGAACGATGCCCTCCTTTGACCAGTGCCGCACATCCGAAGTTTTGATAGAGGTCGATTGCAGCGGAGGCCATCGCCTCACGAGAAGAAATTGTACATCCGAGAATAACCTCCGCTTCGGGAATGTTGGGTGTAATCAGCGTAGCCAGCGGCAACAACTTTTGCTTCATAATCTCGACTGCATCATCGCGGAGGAGCTTAGCACCACTGGTAGCGATCATGACGGGATCCACAACCTTCTTGATATCAGCTCGCTTCGCCAAACGCGCTGAGACCACTCCGATCACGTCCGCCGTTGCTAGCATTCCCGTCTTCAGAGCCGAAATGTCGTACTCCTCCAAAACCGCATCGATCTGGTCGCCAATAAACGCTGCTTCCGGGATCATCACCGCACGCACGCCATACGGATTCTGTGCTGTCAAGGCTGTCACCACAGTACAGGCATGAAGTCCGAAAGTATGGAAAGCGCGTATGTCTGCCTGAATCCCGGCATTTCCGCCACTGTCGCTTCCAGCAACCGTCAAAGCCGAAATTTGTTTTTTTCCACTCGCATCTAACCTCATCTATATTCTCCTCTCCTTGCTCGTCATCCAATTACCGCAGGACTCCTCAGCAAAAGTTATGGACGTGATTTTACCCGTTCAAGATGCGCCGAAATGCGACGGCTCTTGCGGAGCTCCCGCAAACGTCGCGCTCTAACCATTCGCTCATACCATGATCGTTCAGGGTGGACTGAAGCGTTTTTTACGAAATCCGCACCCGGGACTTGTTCGGTGACAACAGCTAAGGCATATTTACCGAACCAGTTGTAGCGACCAATATAGTGGGTGCCGCCCGTATCACGCAATTCGCAGAGCCCAACGCTCGTTTCGCGACACTGTATATTGGCCAAACCATACGCCATGCCAGTACCCAGCAATTTAGTTCCCGCCTCTTTAAATGTCCAGAGCACGGTACAATCTCCTACATGATCGTCTTTGTCGATCATGCGGTCGTGTTCGGAAATGAACCGCTTGCGCAGATAAGGTAGCCGCCAGGACCGTTTCTCCATGTCGATACCGATACGAATACTGGGCTTTTTCGCATACGCGGCGAAAACCAATGATCCTTTGTGGGAAAGGGAACAGGAAAGCCGTGCATAGCGTCCGTTGTCTGGATTGTAGACAACAACGTGCGGACAGCCCTTCTCGTTCTTGCGCACATGCACATGCCGAGGTGATTCGGCAATACCATCACGAACAACCAAGCGCTTGAGCGCGATGCGCACGGCAAGCCACTCGTCACGCCGACGTTTGCCAGTAAAGCTTTCGCTTTCCTTTAGATCCTCGCTGGTGAACCAATCACTAGCAACGAAGTGAATCCCAATAGCAGCAGGAACATGCCACAAAACCGCACTGACGAACGGGTGATCCGGCATCACATTTTGCATCTCTGTGAGTTCTTCAGACACCCCGTTGCGCATACTCCATTTAGCCGATAATAAGCTCGGCGATCTGGACAGCGTTGAGGGCCGCACCCTTCAACACTTGGTCGCCTGAAATAAAGAGGTCAATTCCCTTGCCATCTCCACGCGAAACGTCCTGTCGGATACGGCCTACGAGAACATTCCCCTGTCCAGACGCATCAACCGGCATCGGATACGATTTGGTCGCTGGATCATCGACCAATGTCACGCCGGAGGCTTCACGCAACACCTTGCGAACCATTTCGGGGGTAACGGGGACAGAGAACTCGATATTCAGCGACTCGGAGTGCGCACGCATCACGGGCACACGAACGCAGGTACAGGTCACCATCAGATCGTTGTCGTGCAACATCTTCCGGCTCTCGTAAAGCATCTTGAGCTCTTCCTTCGTGTAACCATTGTCGGTGAAGACATCAATGTGAGGAATGATGTTAAATGCAATACGGTGTGCAAAGACGCTCGGCGCGATGGGTTGCCCATCGAGAACCTGCCTCGTCTGCACAATCATTTCATCCATGCCCTTGGCACCCGCCCCGCTGGTCGCCTGATACGTAGAAGCGATAAGCCGCTTCATACCAAACGCGCGGTGCAACGGCGCCACCGCCACAAGCATGATGATCGTCGAGCAGTTGGGGTTCGCAATCACCCCCCTGTGCCATTTTACATCCTCAGGGTTGACTTCAGGCACCACAAGAGGCACGTCAGCCTCCATGCGGAACGCACTGGAATTGTCGATCATGATGGCCCCAGATTCAACGACGCTCTGGCGAAACTCCTTCGAAATCGATCCCCCCGCGCTGAAGAGAGCAATATCGACACCTTTGAAGGAATCGTGAGTGAGCTCCTCAATCGTGACATCCTCACCGCGAAATTTCATCTTCTTCCCAGCCGAACGAGATGAAGCGAGTAACTTCAAGGAGCTAATCGGAAAGTTGCGCTCTTCGAGCACATTGAGCATTTCGACACCAACGGCGCCGGTGGCACCTGCGACGACAACTGAATACTGGCGATTGTTTTTCACGTATGACCTGAATCCCTGCCCGATTGCGAGCTTTTGTTTATAAAACTTCGCAGAGTATACCGAATTGGGAAAAACTCGGCAAGTCCGATTCAGGGTGCGCGTCAAATCGCGCGACAAATCGCGGTCTTTTCAAAAGCTTTACATTCCTTCTGAAATAACCCATTATATCAATGTTTTATGTGCGCGGACAAATCACTGGCTGCGAATCGTCTAGGTGTGTTTAAACAGGCTGGCACAAGGGGAATTATTATAGCTGGAAAAGAGTGCAATATGGCAAAACGTAAACGATATGTGCAGGTTGGAGTCGGTGGGCGGTCGTGGACCTACACGGTCGCGCTGGTTAAAGACATGAAAGAGACCTGCGAACTAGTAGGCATTTGCGACACCAATCGGGGTCGCATGGAGTTGCGCAACGAAAGAATCGTCAACGATTTATCAGGTGAGGCTGTGCCGATGTTTCTGGACACAGAGTTTGACGACATGATCCGACAGCTCAAGCCGGATGGGGTCGTGGTAACCTCGGTCGATTGTACACATGACCACTATATTATTCGTGCCATGGAGCTGGGGTGCGATGTCGTCTGTGAGAAGCCGATGACAACGGATGAGCAAAAGTGCCAGCGTATCGTTGACACCATTAACAAAACCGGTCGCGACTTGAAAGTCACCTTCAACTGTCGCTACATGCCGCCGATGGTTCAGGTCAAAGACCTGCTAATGCAGGGAGTCATTGGAAACATTCGCTCGTTGGACGTGAACTGGATCCTCGATGTAGATCACGGAGCCAGTTACTTCAGACGCTGGCATGGCGAGAGGGGAAAGTCGGGCGGCTTACTTCTGCACAAGGCGACGCACCACCTCGATCTGGTCAATTGGTTTTTGTCGGCCAATCCGGTTGAAGTTTTTGCCATGGGTGCCCGTGTCTTTTACGGCGCACAGAGCGGCATGGTCGAACGCTATGGATTGCAGGGACATGGTGAGCGTTGCCTCGATTGTGCCTGTTCGCAGAAATGCCCATTCTTCGAGGATATTCGCAAATCAGCCCATTTAAAAGACCTCTACTTGGCTTGTGAGCAATTTGACGGCTACCTGCGCGACCGCTGTATATTCCACCCATCCGTGGATATCCAAGACACCATGAACTTGACCGTCCGCTACGACACCGGCACGTTCCTCTCTTATTCGTTGAATGCGTTCGGACCCTACGAAGGCTTCCGCTATTCATTCAATGGTGACAAGGGGCGTCTGGAGTTTGAGTCGATCGGCACACCCGTAACTTCTTCAGGCAATGAGCCGTCAATGGAAGGATTTCCGAGTGGCAAGAGTATCCGGATCTATCCCCACTTTAAAGCTCCGCAATCAATTCCGGTTGAAGATGGCACAGGTGGGCACGGCGGCGGTGATGATCGTCTTACGGCCGACATCTTTGGTGCCGCCTCTCCCCAAGACCCTTACTTGCGTGCCGCAGGTTATGCCAGTGGCGCAATGAGCATCCTCATCGGCGCAGCAGCCAACAAGAGCATGCGCACCGGCCAGCCGGTGACGATCGCCAGCTTAGTTAAGGATATTCCTCCGGCGCACCTGCCAGTAATGAAAAGCGGCTGGGAGAATACCGAAAGCCCTCAGTCCTCTTCCTCTACTTCTCACACCTAAACACCTTCTTTAACCCACTCTCAAACAGTACACGACTTTCACTCGTTTTGTGGTCATCTATTCATGACCGCGAAGTGCAAGACTCACACTCATCACCCCTCGCCCACGGACTCTGTAGGCGACCAACCCAAAGGAAAATTTTTCATGGATACCTCTTTCAGATTTGAACCGGCGGACTTTTGTCCTATTAAAGATCTCGACCTATTGGCCAAGCTTGCCAAAATGACCCCAGAGGAAATCGAAAAACATCCGAATCCGGATGTCAATATTCGGATCCTTCCCAACGCTGGTGCCGTTACGCTCGCAGAAAAATTCATGCGGATCAAAGCGTCTGCCGATCAGGGGAAGCTGTTTTCCACGATCTTCGGTAATCCTAACCCCACCACCCACATGGCACTGGCTGAGCTGATCAACCGAAATCAGGTTTCCTGCCGCCATTGCGTCTTCGTGACCATGGATGAGTGGGCCGATCAGGACGGGAACATCGCCCCCGAAACCTATCGCTCCGGTTTCATCTATTCTTTCATGAAGTATTTTATTAACAAGATCGATCCTAAACTGCGTCCGCTTCCGGAAAATGTTCTGATTCCTACGAACAAAAACATCGCTCATTTCTCTGATTTAATTGACGAGAAGACCGATGGCGGTATCGACTACTTCACCTCTGGGCCTGGTTGGGCGGGACATATTGCGTTTATTGATCCAGTCGACGAGTATACTCAGGTTGATTCCATGGAGGAATACCTGCAACAGCCCGCCAAGATCATCACCCTGCATCCGTTGACCATCGCGCAGAATTCCCTGCACGGCGTCTTTGGCTGTTCTGGCAATGTCGGTGCCGTGCCGCCTAAGGCGGTCACGATAGGACCTCGCGATGTCCTGCACGCAAAACAACGCGTCGAAACACATGGTCTCTCCACAATGGGCACCTTTTCCTCCTGGCAGCGCATGACCTCGCGCTTGATCACGCACGGGCCTATCACCCCCATGGTTCCTGGCTCCATTTACCAGATGCTTCCCTGCACGATCTTTATCGATCCCGGCATCGCCAAGCCGATCGAGTGCTTGGAAACAACGGGCTACTGATGCTAGCGCGTGCGATTGCACATCCGCGCTCCTCGTGGGGGCGCGATGCGCATATTCATCCGTTTCTTTCGCCAGACGGCAAGGTCGCATTTTTTAACTCGGACGAATCGGGAATCGTGCAGGCGTACGTGGTACGAGGATTGGAAACACTGAAGATCGTTTATTGATTGCCCCAGCGATTCTTGGTAGTGTAGGAGCGATATGAAACCTGAGATTGGCAATCCTGAAATTCACGTAGACCAAGAGATGGTCTGTCAGGCTTTCCGTGAGGCGGGTGCGGTGGTGGGCGACACCGTTTTGTTCCATGGGTCGCTGAGTAGCATGGGCACGGTCGTGCCTGGGCCGGTGGCGGTGTTCGACGGTATTCTTGATGCAACAGGCCCCGGCGGCACGGTGGCCATGCCGACACTTTGGTATAACGGCAAGGAGGGGCGACGCGACCCGGCAGACTTCGACCCTCTCCACTCGTCTGCCTATAACGGTGCGCTGGCGGAAGGCATCCGCGTCGACGCACGCAGTATCCGGAGCAATCACTTTTCGCATGCCGTCAGCGCGATCGGAAGGCGAGCCATTGAATTGACGGCCTCGCACGGAGCGACCGGTCTGGCTCCCACGCCTTGGTGTGAGCGAGCTTTTGCCGATGATTCGCCGTGGCACCGACTTTATCTGTGGAACGCGCTCCATGCCTTCATTGGCGTGGACATGACGGTCTGCACGATGAAACACTATGTTGAATCCCACCTCGTGATGCGGCTCTTGTCGCTCCTGCCACCAGATGCGCGCGAGGCAAAGCGAAGTGAACTCTCCCAAAATCGCACACAGCGTTTCTGGCCGTTCTTTCCAAGTGGGGAGATGGAATTACGGCTAATCGATCTCGGTCTGGAACGACAAACTCGGCTGGGCAGTGCCACGCTACGGGTGATTCGAACACGCCCGCTCGTCGAGACTTTGGCCCAGTTGGTATGGGACGAACCGGAACGCTGGTTGAATGACGATTTTTTGAAGTGGCGGGCAGATATTCTCAAACGAAAAGTCAACACAGGTACAGACTATACACAACAACCGATTCGCGGAGGAAGCCAGAAATGAGACTGATCAATATTGTTGGAGTATTTCCAGAGCAGGTAGACTTTATGGTATCGGAGGCAAAACGCCTTTTCCATGAGTCTGGAATCAACGAGACCATGCTCTGCATGACCTTACACCGACAGGGTGGAAATCGTCTCGAAAAGGCGATGCTTTATAAGCAGATATTCCGCGACTACCGAGAACAACTTCAGGGCTCCGGAATTAAGGTTGGTGTGCTCTTACAGTCACTGTTCGGCCACCGCAACGATGCCGTTATGGAGCCCGGATGGCAAGCGGCTCAAAACATTACGGGGACACCCGTTATTCGCGGATGCATCCTGAGTCAAACGTTTCGTGACTATGTTTACGATGTCGTTCGCCTCATTGCCGAAGAACGTCCTGATTCGATGATGATCGACGATGATTGCCGCCAGATTAACGGCAGAGGGCTTGAATGCTTCTGCCACGAACATATACGGCGCTTCAATCGGGCTTCGAACCGGCAATTCACCGCAGAAGCGTTGAAAGCGCATTTGAAGGAACATGAACCACAGGACGAAACGGTAATGCTCTTTGAGAAACTGCGCATGGACTCGCTGGTGGAGTTTGCCCATCTCGTGAGGCAGGCAATTGATTCGGTTGATCCTGATATTCCCTGCTCATGCTGCACACCGGGAGCAGAATTCATGTCCATTGATCGCGTAGCCAGAGCAGTGGCTGGAAAGAATCGGCCGCTGGTGCGCCTTTGCAACGCCAACTATCTGGAAGGAGATGCCAAAGCCTTCCCACAAGTGACCTACATGGCTTTTGCGTTGCGTAATCTGATTGAAGATGACATCGACGTGATTGATGAGGCGGATACGTATCCGCATCACCGCTACAGCAAGGCGGCCATCGCATTGCATGCAAAACTCACCGTCGCCGCGCTCAACCGGGAAGTTGGAGCCAAGATCTGGCTCACCAATATCTACACACCGGATTCCTATACACAACGCCAATACGACGAAATCCTCGGATGCTACCGCGACTACTATCCGGCCATCGAGGCCATGATCCGCAGTGCCAAGGCTACAGGACCGATCACGCCGTTGCCGACAAAAGAGGCGGTGTTTACACAGTTTCATCCCCTAGCTCCTAACAGGGCGTTTTATGACTTCGATTGGCAGCGTGATCAACTTGCGCACTATGGCGTTCCGGCGTGCTACAAGCGTATAGGCGAGCCCGGAATCTACCTGCTTACCGGAGACATGCTTCGCTTCTTCGATGACACTGAAATCTCCAGATTGCTAAGCCAGCGCGTTCTACTCGATGACAAGGCGGCACGCATTCTAGCTGAGCGCGGCTTTGGAGCGGAAATTGGCGTAACATTCGGAACGAAGCTGGAAGCCGTTACCGATGCCCGTCATTGCAAAACCGGAGCATTTCTGTTCTATGGCTTCCATGAGAACATCGCTCCCATGTATCCCGTGGAGGGCGCAGAGGTGGTGGCTGATCTCGTTCGCGCCCTCTATGCTAACGCGCCAGACGAGAAGTTAGCGTATGTGGGGGCTGCCGCCTGTTGGTGGGAAAACGCACGAGGTGGTAGGGTCGCTATTATCAGAGAACTCGAGGGGGACAGTCTTTTGCATCCGAAAAAACGGGAATTGCTTATCGAGATTCTAGAACGCCTGAACGGAGGATCGCTGGAGGTGATTGTCGAATGCGATCAAAACATTTTCACCCGTACCTTGGTGCTTGCCGATGGATCAACGATGCTAGCTGTTTTCAACCTCAACTTCGACCCCTTGGAGTCAATTGCGCTTCGCACGGCCGAACCGCTTAAATCCGTAAAAATTCTCGGAGCTTCCGGAACGTGGCAATCTGTTGAATGGCGCATGAATGGAGCGGCTTCACAAGTTGAGCATCGCCTAGAAACGTATGGCATCGCTATCCTGCAATTACAGGTCTAGACAGAAAAACAAGTCTGTGGCAGGGTATGGGTCTTCTGCTATTTGGCTGCCGGAACTCTACGGAATTTCTCGGTATTGACGAAAAGCTCTGGCTTGTCCTGATTGTCTTGAAACGCTTTCAGGAGTCCTTCGGTTCCCGTGATCGTCTTATCGACGATCTTCGTATTGAGCGTAGAAATTTCCAGCACCTCGCCAGAAACCTTATAGGATAGCACGTCGTATTTACGATCTGCTTCCTTGACGGATCCTGCCTCCGAGCCAATAAGCTGAATCTGAAGATACACCTTGTCGCCAACCTTGATGGGGTAACTCCGAAAATATAAGCTGTCTTTCTCCTGCCGAGGATACTGGATGGAATACTCGGTTTTGGAGAACTTGAGGATCAGTGCCTCGTATGTATCCTCGGATGGTTTTGTGGCGTCAGGAATCGTCTCCCACGTGCCAAGAAGCTCTGGATCCACCGAAACAGAACTCTCAACAACAAGAGGACTTTCGTAGTTGCAGCCCGCAAACCAGACCGCAAACAAAGCAACTGCCAGCACCGATAGTTTTGTTTTTTTCATTTTTATCTCCTTGTAGAATTAGAATCGTTGTACTTTTTTCTGTTGTTCTTTGTGGCAAAGTCCACGCCCTGCCACTTTTTTGACCTGATTGACCGAATTGACCTGATTGACGATCTTCTCGCCACCCATCGCTCGTAATTTTCAGCCAGAATAAACGGGGGCTGGGGTGTCCCCAGCGGAAACTCCGCACATCTCTCTCGCAACTCGCAACTCACAACTCGCAACTTCTCTAGTAAATAGCACCACCATGCTCTTTATAATCCCGTAGCACTTTCAACGCCTCGTCTCGGAAAACGCCAACCGTGACCGCAATGCCTCTCTTCTCGTACGCAGAAACCCAATTCGTTGGCTTGTCCCCCTCATCAAATCCGATAGCACGCACATCGGCATCCGATGCCCCGCAAACCACGCGGCGGATGCCGCTCCACGGAATCGCGCCCATACACATGGCGCACGGTTCCGCACTGGTGTAAAGCGTTGTCGAGATCGCCGATGCTCCACCAACGCCGTGAAATCTAGCCGAGTGCTGTGCACGCATGATGGCCAGAACCTCAGCATGCAACATTGAAGACTGGGCAGAAACAACGAGGTTAACACCCACCGAAAGTAATACACCTGCTTCTGACGCGACAAGAACAGCCCCAAAAGGACCGCCAGTTCCCATCTCAATATTCATTGCTGCAGCCGATACGGCCACGCGCATCGCCGCCTCATCGCCGACGAGCTTGCGCGGCAACCTCCGCTCCCATTCGACAAGCCATTGCGGCATTTTAAACGAAAGCGTATCCAATTTATTACTATCGCTTTTCTTCCACCAGCTCATTTTCTTCTCCTCCGAAGCACCTGATAGATTATCGCTATCGCACCTCCCCCATTAAGACAAAGGAGAGTATAGTTGACTTGAATGGAGAAAACCATAAGAAAAACCGTAATCCGTAATCTGCGATCTGGGGTCGATTAATTATCGGGAATGTTTTGTTGAAAAAAATGAAATCCCAGAGAAACCGCTCCACCATAATCTTGTCTATTTTGTTCAAGATTAGAAAATTATCAAATGCGGCGCGCCCCCCTGTAGACGCGACATCCCTGCCGCGTCATCTGCGGATAAGAGTTAACCCAATGCGCACCTCTCCGTTTCCCACAAGTTTCGCGCTCAAAGTTCGCAACAATTTTTTTTATCCCCAAAACCCGTCTTGAAGAAAAATGCCCGTTATGTTAGGATTAGTAAACCAATGAGCACACCAGAAAACTCAACACCGACCACAACCGAACCGGCACCGAAGAACAGCCCAAAGGCCAAGAAGATGAACCGTGCGGCGGCAGACCATGCCGTCCCGTTCTTCCTCTGGATCGGCATCATGCTGATCGCATCCATGATGCACTTGACCCCGTCAAGCGCATCCGAGGACATCGGCTCGCTGAATCTCATCTCCGATGCTTCCCTCTACGCCGTCCGCTCCGTGCTTTGCCTCATCGTACTCTTCATCCTGCGTCCTTGGAAATTCTATGCTCGGCTTCAGAGAAAAAACATCTTGCCTGCTATCGGAATCGGCGTGGCGATCTTTGTCTTATGGGTCGGTTTCGGAACTGAAGTCTTCAAGAATCTCCTTCCGGGCATTGCGGCCGCCTACGAGAAATGGTGCGTCATGCCGTTTGGAGAGATGAGGGATATCACCGAAAGCACACCATACGCCCCGGCTGTGTGCGGATGGGGTTTCACCCTCGCTCGCCTCGCTGGCTCTGCATTCATCATTGCCGTGATCGAAGAATTCTTCTGGCGTGGCTACCTGATCCGGACACTTCGAACACCCGACTTTTTGGATATCGACATCGGAGAATTCCATCCCGGCACCTTCTTTCTCGTTGCCATTTTCTTCGGGCTAGAACATACTGAATGGGCCGTTGGCCTGATCACGGGTATTGTTTACGGACTCTTCTATATCCGCACCCGCGATATCTGGGCCGTCTCGATCGCACACGTCACGACCAATCTCGTCCTTGGCATCTACGTGATCGCCACCGGAAGCTGGCAGTACTGGTAGCCGCCATGAAAATCCCCGAAACTTTCAAACAGGATCCAAGTTGGGCGGCGTTCATCGGCAGCGTTTTTGCGGCCGGAATTTCCATGCCGTTGTCACGACTCCTCGTGGTTGTCTGCCTCGTGTTAACGCTCCTGTGCAAAGCTCCCGAACACCGGCCTCGCTTTCGCCTGACGCCCCCCTGCATCGGCTGGTTGATCTATCTCGCGCTTGCGCTTGTCGTTACCGGAATCCTAGCGGCAGTCAATACAGATGAACTCCTTGTGCCTCAAAAAGGCCTTGCCAAAACCACCAAACTGCTCTGGTATTCCCTCCTGCCCCTTGCCGTTGTCCAGATTCACTCTCAAGAACGCATGCTCACCACCCTGAAAGCACTCGTACTGGGATGCGCCGTGACTGGACTTATCATAATCTTCATCAATCCGCTCGCCGCTTGGGTTCAAGTCACCATGCCCACGAATCGGCAAGTCGCCGCCGGGACTCTCTCATCCGCGCAGCATCAGCTCCTCTCGTTCACTCAGTCGCTGGGCCTGACCGACTCGATCAAAAAGTGGATCTACAACGGCTACCGGGCGAAGACCTACCTCGCCTCTCTTGTCAAGCTCGGTACCATGCAGGATGCCCAGCGGCTGATGGTTGCCCTCCCCGCCGCCCTCTGTCTCTGTGTCGACACCTTCAAGACCCGTTCAAGCAGGCATAGCCGCATCCTCAGCACACTGGTCTTAGCCATCACGCTCGTGGGTCTTACGATGACCTTTAAGCGCGGCCCACTGATTTTCGGCATCCTCGTCTCGTTCGGCATCCTTCTCCGCATTATTGGAGCAAAAGCTCTCGCCGCCCTCGCCGTGGTCATTCTTATCACCGTCGCACACCCCGCCACACGAATGCGTTTCTCCGAACTGCCACAGGAGTTTTCTCAAACGAGAGGCGGCCGCCTGACCATGTGGACGCAGATCGTCCCCAAGCTACATAAAGAGCATCTCTGGGGCATCGGCTTCCGCGCCCTAACCAACGAGAAGATGCGGCAGTACGCACCCCACGTGGAACTTCGCCAGAACCATGTGCATTCGACGCCCCTTCAGGCGTTCGTCGACTTCGGCTGGCTAGGAGCCGCTGCCTATACCTTCTGGATGATGGCCGCGCTCGCAACGGCCATCATCAGCCTCCGAAAATCCTCCTCGCCCTCTGTTGTACGGTTTGTGCCGCTTGCCATGCTCTCCGCACTCATTCTTTACGGTCTTATCGAATACAATCTCGCCGATGCCGAAATCGTTCTCCTTTACGCACTCTCTATGGCTCTCGCGTCCTTCGTTCCCACACAAAAGACCCTAGGTTTTAGGTCCTAGGTTTTAGCCAATTCCCGTGCGAAGCTGCTAGGAAATATGGCCTCCAACGCTACTCTCAATATATAAGCGCTGCTTCCCTCGCAGCACCCAACAAAAACACCGACAAAGCGGAGCGAAAACATGGCAGTATCGATATCCATTCAAGATCTGGTGAAATGCTTCGGCCAGACAAAAGCACTCAACCACATCAATCTCGAGATTGAGCCCGGCGAACTTTTCTTCCTCCTCGGCCCGAGCGGTTGCGGAAAAACCACGCTGCTTCGCCACATCGCGGGCTTCTACACGCCCGACCAGGGCACCGTCCTGATCGGCGATGAAGATGTCACGAACACCCCCCCACACAAGCGCGACACCGGAATGGTCTTCCAAAGCTATGCTCTCTGGCCACACATGAGCATCGCCGAAAACGTCGCATTCGGCTTGCAGATGCGTAAAGTCTCGAAGCCGGAAATTGAAAGACGCGTCATGGAAGCCCTCGCAGCGGTCAAGATGGAAACCCGCGCCAAGAGCAAACCCAACCAACTCTCCGGCGGGCAACAGCAGCGCATCGCACTCGCTCGCGCCCTGGTCGTTCAACCTCGCTGCCTGCTCCTCGATGAGCCCCTCTCGAACCTCGATGCCAAACTCCGCCTCGAAATGCGCGTGGAAATCCGTCGCATCTGCAAACAAGCCGGACTCACCGCCGTCTACGTCACGCACGATCAGAAAGAAGCACTTTCCATCGCCGACCGCCTTGCCATTATGAAAGATGGCATCATCGAACAGACTGGAACACCACTCGAGGTCTACCGCAAACCCAAAAACGCTTTTGTGGCCTCCTTTATCGGCGAAACCAACTTCCTGCCCCCCAGCTTTTTCGGATCCGCGTTCGACGCAGGTTCCGCAACGAAGCTCTCGGTGCGTCCGGAAACAATCCAGGTCGGAGACGCCCCCACCAGCGGCGACGTGCTTCGTCTCGACGGCACGATCCACGGCACCGTTTACCTGGGCGAGACCGCCCAGCACCTCATGGACGTTAAAGGCCAGGACGGATCGACACTCACGATGATGGTCTTCCAGCTCAATCCTGAAATGCTGGCACGCGACGATGCGCGTCGTGTCACGGCATGGATCCAGCGCAAAGATATCGTCACCCTTTCAGAATGAAGACCTCCCGAGATCCCTCACGATGAAAAATGCGCTCATCATTCTCGCCGCAGCCCTCACGATCGCGCTCCCGTTCCTCTTTAGACAAGATAGGCCACTAGGCCAGTGGAAAGACGGTGATCCTGTGCTCGTCGTTGTATCACCGCACATCGCTGTAATCCGCGATGAATTCTCAAGCGGCTTCTCGGCTTGGCATCTCAAGAAGTTCGGAACACCCGTGCGAATCGACTGGCGCGCCATTGGTGGCACTACCGAAATCATGCGATACATCACCGGCGAATATGCTTCCTCATTCCGCGCGTTTCGTAAACGCTCGAATCGCCCTTGGCCCGATGGTTCAAGCGATGCTGCCGTTTCAAAACGCAAACCTTCGGATGACACCGGAGCAGAAATCTGGGACGATTTCCGCGCCCATGACAATGCGGACGCTTACACGATCTTAATCGATGTCTTCTTCGGCGGCGGAACGTACGATCATTCCTCAGCCGCCCGACAAGGTCTCACCGTAGCACCTTGGGAGAAGGATGCAGTCCCTGCCGGCATCCTCACCGATGCGGATGGAATTGAGATGTTTCCCGAAGGACTCGGTGGTGAAGAATGGCGCTCACCTGTTTTCTACAGTGCTGTTCTCTCCGGCTTTGGAATATGCTCCAACCCGGACCGCCTTAACGAGCTAAGCCTTGATAAACAACCCACTCAGTGGCGTGATTTAACAGATCCTCGGTATTACGGCGATATCGGCATCACTGATCCCACCAAGTCCGGCTCAATCGCCAAAGCCTTCGAGATGATCATTCACTCCGAATGTCGCAAATCCGTTATGGAGGCCGGCTGGACATCTGAACAGATCAGTGACTTCGAAAGACGCATTGCTGAGGCCAGACTTGCCCCCGGCGTCATGCCCGAAGGCGTTCCACAACAATATCAAGACGACATCGAACGCGGCTGGCTCAAGGGCGTACACCTTATCCAGCGCATCGGCGCGAACGCGCGTTACTTCACCGACGGTGCAGGCAAGGTTCCGGTCGATGTCGCATCTGGCGATGCCGCCGTGGGCATCTCTATCGATTTTTACAGTCGTGTGCAAGCCGAGATCACCCAGGTCGACGACCAAGTACGCCTGAACTACGTCACGCCCCTTGGTGGTTCCAGCATGAGCGGTGACCCCATCAGTCTCCTCCGTGGCGCACCGCATCCTGAACTCGCCAAACGCTTCATAGAATACGTGCTTTCCGAAGACGGACAGAAGCTCTGGAATTACAAACCTGGCACTCCCGGCGGTCCGCTAAAATCAGCCTTACGCCGTATGCCGGTGCGACGCGATTTCTACCCCGACGCCGAGCACCCTTCCGTCCAGCAACGCGCCGAGAAACATGCACGCTACACCTCCGACAACCTCATGGATCCTGCCGTCGACGCCTATCATCTGGCGAAATCGTTCGAGTACCAGCCTCGCTGGACAGGACTGCACTTTAGTTTCTTCCGACAGCTCGTCCGCGCCATGTGCATGGATTCCGGCGTCGAGCTACGCACGGCTTGGAAGGCCATCATCGATGCTGGCGGCCCCGAAGCCAATCCAGAAGCCGTCGCCCTGCTGGAACGCTTGCCCGACGTACCGCTACCGATCACGTGGAAGACCGCCGGTGAGACATCGGCAACATACGATGCGATTGACTACATGCGCCAATGGACTGCCTTCTTCCGCCAATCTTATACCGAAGCGAAAGCCGCCGTCCGGCTTCATCAAGAAAATCTTAGGTGAAAAGCAAGGTAGCCCCGACAATCCTGTCGGAGTCCAACCAATCGAATCCAAAATAAGCAAGAGTTTTAAAATCATGAAGAAAATTGAGATCCCTTCATTGCCGGGAACCGTCCAACAGATGCTGGACAAGGCTGTGGCCATTGGTGCAGAAGATGGTTGTCAGGTGGCCGTGTTTGTTGATGGTGAGCTGGTCGTCGATGCGTACGCCGGTACAACTGGCAATGGGGAAAACGCCTTAGTCGATTCACAATCGATCTTTCCGGTTTTTTCGGCCGGCAAGGGGATCGTGACCACGGCCTTCCTTCGGCTGGTCGAACGGGGGCTCGTCAATCTCGATCAGAAAGTTGGCGAAATCTGGCCGGAATTCGCCTGCAACGGCAAGGAGGAGACAAGTGTGCGTCACATCCTCCAGCATCGTTCCGGTGTCTGCATTCGAACGCCGTATGACTTCATTGAACAGATTGCCGATTGGGACGTGATGTGTGCCCGTGTGGCGGCCGCCCTGCCAGTGTTTCCGCCGGGCAGTACCACGCGTTACCAGACGATCAACTACACTTGGCTACTCGGTGAACTGGCGCAGCGAGTCACCGGCAAACCGCTGTCGCAAATTCTCGAGGACGAGGTTTACGATCCGGCCGGGATCCATAATTTGTTCTTTGGCGTTCCCGATCATGACCTAGCGCGCGTGGTTCGCCTAACCCGCAGTCCTGATCTTCCCCCGGTGCCGGAACAGCCTCCCTGCTGGAATTATTCGTTGGAGGAGATCATGAACACCCGCGTGATCCAGCAGGCCTGCCTTCCGGGCTTTAACTGCATCACCAATGCCATCGATCTTGCCCGGCATTATTCATTGCTTCTTGATTCAGAATCGCGGAATCGACTCCTGAAGCGAGAAACGGTTCGCGCTGCCACGACCATGACCTTGGCCCCTAATGATCCACAGCCAGCATCGCGAACCGAATGGAAAACCCATGGTTTAGGATATGCCCTCAGTTGGCCAGATGATGACAATATAGGCCAACAGTTCGGCCACGGTGGCTATGGTGGTTCCGACGGACAGGCTGTTCAGCCGAGACGATTGGCCTACGCTTATACCCGAAACTTGATTAAAGGTGCGACCAGTCTGCGTGCCGATTTAGAGAAGTTGTTTTCGGCTACATGCTAAACACGGAGAGCTTGCGCAATCCAACGCTGTTGCACGTATCAAGCGCACGCACCAGTAGCCCGTGCGGGGAATCGCCGGTGCACTTAATAATAATCGTCGAATTTGGATCAAGTCTGGCAATCCGGAGCAGGCTGTCTTGCAACCTCGTCTCCGTCATGACTGTGCCTTGGAAGAAAAATCCCTGTCTGCCGATTGAAATCGTAATGGGCTCTTTCGGCGTTTCCACGGTCTGAGTTGAATCCGGTTGCGGGCGCAGTGCTTCCAAGTTTGACAGAATGTCTTCTTGCTTCAGCGTAACGATGAAGAAGATGAGGAGCTGGAAGACGACATCGATCATTGGCGTCATCTCCAACACAACATTATCGCCTTTCTTTCTCGCTTTTCTTTTTTTCATAATTTCTATCTCCTCCTCGTGCGCGACCGACCCGCGAGGAAACTTTTCTGTCCCGGTGTGCGAGCATCTTTTACGGCCACAAAATAGACACGGCCAACGCCGAGTTCGGTACAGGAGTCCATGACCTTGCGCACCATATCGTGATTCGCACGGGCATCACCGCGGATCCACACCTGAAAGGTATTCCCCATGCGTCTGAGGCGACCGCGGATGATGTCCTGAAGACGGCGCGGTGTCAGGGTGACGTTACCGATCGAGATGCGACCCTTCTGGCTCACGTCGATCACGATCGCCGATGCCGTATCACCACCCGTCTCAACCTCCTGACCGTACTGTCCAATTTCAAGGCGGATCGTGTCGTCCTTCGCCTCAGCCATGTTTATAGTCACGATGAAGAAAATGATTAACTGAAACACGACATCGATCATCGGCGTCATGTCAATCGAACATCCTTCGCTACTTCTGGATTTACTCATTGGATTTTATCACCTGCGGCGTTTCCGGTTGGAGACCGCAGGTGCCCTGAAGTTGACTTAGTCTGTGACGACTTCGACGTTGCGAAGACCCTTGACGAGTTCCATCGTGATCGCTTCCATGCGCAGCACGATGCGGTTCGCCTTGTTGCGGAAAGCGTAGAACGAGCAAACCGCGGGAATGGCGACGCAAAGACCACCGGCCGTCGTCCAGAGAGCTTGCGAGATGTTGACGGCGAGAAGGCCGACATCCGGGCTGCCACCGGCCAAGTTCTCGAACGCCATGATCATACCTTGCACCGTACCGAGAAGCCCGAGCATCGGCGCAATGTTGGCATCGACGGATAGCCAGGTGAGGCGCTGATTCATGCGTTCGATCTCGAGGTCGGCCGCCGTGCTGATGGCCTCCTGAATGACTTCAAAACCTTCCTCCACGTGCGAAAAGCCTGCGGAGAGGATGCTGGCCATCGGAGTTGGATCGTTCTCGCAGAACTGAAGGGCCTTGACCACATCGCCTTCCTTCATGGCAGCCTCCACGTTATCCGTAAGCGTCTGCGGCATAATCTTGGAGGGGCGGATCAGGATGCTGAGCTGTACAACAAGAAAGATGTAGAATCCACCTGCGCCGAAAAGTGCTACCCACAAGAGGAAGCCCAAGGTGCCAGATCCAGTTAACACTAACCAGAAAGCACTCTCTCCAGATTTTTGCGCCGCCGCAGCCGTTGTCGCCGCCATCGCGCTATCGGTATTGTCTACGATAGCTCCAGCAGCAGCAACTTCGGGAGCAGCGGGAGCAGCAGCAGCAGGAGCAGCAGCAGGAGCAGCAGCAGCCTCAGGAGCAGGATCCTGAGCAAAAGAGGCCGGTGTGGTTGCTAGCATGATGCCAGCCGCAACGAGAGACAGAACTAACGATTTCTTCATGATTTATTTACTTTCCAGATCTTGTGTGTTTTTGTTATGACTGTTTGATGCCCTCAGGCTTTCCTGAAATCAATTTCCGCGTAATTTGCGAGCGAACTCGCTGTTTCTGTGTTTCGTGAGAAGGGTCTGACGCATGCGCTCGGCATACGTGGCTTGACGCAATTCATCAAAGGCAAGGGACGCTTTGTAGAGGGCTTCGGCATTCGCGTCTTTCTCCTGTGTGTAGAGCAACGCGCACCGCAGATAGCCGTCCTTAAGGGCATCGCGTGTGCGACCTGCCTTTTTCAGCGAGTCTCCACGTGCAACAAGTGCCTGCGCAGCGATTGGTCGCGGAGCAGAGATGATCGCTTCAGCAATCATCTTGTCGAGATTGCCTCCCGACGTTTTTCCTGTGGCAAGCAGTGCCGCCCAGTAAACTGGAGCCATTTGTGAGATCGATGCGGCGGCGGGATTATCCTGCGTAACCTTCTCGCAAACTTTGATTACATCCGCAGGCCTACCCTTGTTCATGTAGATGGTGCCCGCAATATAAGCTGCCTGCTCGTCATACTCAAGCATCTTGTATTCGTCGACAATCTGTAGGAGCTTTGGAAGTGCTGCATCTGGGCTCTTGGTAGCCAACTGTACCAACTCATTCCAGCCAGTGGGAGGCGCAACCTGCTTCCGGAGAATCTCCGAAGGGCTCACCTGCTGCTCCATGGCCTGACCACCAGCGGCAGTCCGCACGATCACATACTTCTTGCTAGCGGGCATCCAGCGCAATTTGCACTCGATGACACCGCTACTGAGCTCGACTTTCGCCGGAACATCCGCTCGGGCGATCGAGAAAGCCCCACAACATAGCATCGCCAACGTGGCGGTACTTAAAACGCTTCTGGTGTTCATTTTGCTAACTCCTATTTTTCTTGAAATTGATTGCTTCTTTTTTACCGGTTTACTTTCCCGTTGCAAGGCCGATCTCGGCCTCGGTAAGACTTGCGCGAATGTCGGTGATGTACCGCCCGCCTGGGAAGAGCGAGAGATAATCTTCGCAGTCTGCCTTGACGTCCTTATACACCGACGTTCCATCTGCGTATTTCTTCATTTCCAACATCAGCTTGATCGACTGGCGATACGCGGTTTCAAGCGACGGAAGCACCTCCGCGTTCTTCCTGTCGGTAGCCATCACGAACTGTTGATAATGTGAAGCCGCCTCACCAATATACCGGCTGACAAGATCCTGATTGTTGTATTTGCGCTCAACTTCTATCTTAGTTTCTAAGATGCGCCCAACCTGAATTTCGATTTCCGCAAGATCTTTCGCACTCTTCTTGTACTGCTTCACCGCACGGATGGCGGCGATCGCGCGATTAAAGAGCTTGATTCGGTTGTTGCGATCTTGCTCTTCGAAGGCGGCTTGCGCGGCGGCCTTGGATAGCAGGAGATTGGCATCAAGCACGGTATAGGAGGTAGGATTCGCTGCGATGAACTTGTCTAGCGCATCCGCCGCCGCCGTATATTTTTTCTCGGCAACAAGAATTTCGGCCAGTCCCAGCTCTGCTGGGATGGTGATCGTGGTTTGCCCGGCGGCATTCTTAACCGCGATATCAAATCCTTCCCGTGCAAGATCGTATTCTTGCGACTTCAGAAGTTCTTCCGCTGCAGAAAGCATCTGGGACGCGGAATATTTACCGCTCTCGCTAAACATCTTTTTCAGCACTTCTACGCCTTCGCGCCTGAATCCAAGTTCTATCAACGTGCGGCCTCTCAGGAAGTAGGCGTTTTTTGCCTGATCGGATTCAGGATACTCCGCACTCAAGCGGGTGAAAATGGTATCCGCTTTCTTCATGTTCTCTTCAAGCTCCTTCGGATCCTCCGTCTTCATCGTAGACCAGAGTGTCCCCATCTGCATAAGAACAGCGGGAGCCGTTTCAGACTTGGGGTATTGCGTCAGAAGCATTTCGTAACCCTGAATAGCTAACAGCTTTAGCTTTGAGAGTTGATCCGCCGGTTGCGTGATCGCCGTGAATGTGTAGGCTCTGTCGAAAAGAGCACCTTGGAGAATACTGTCGTTCTTGTCCTTCTCCTCCTTATTACCCTCATACTGAGCGCGCGTCTTCGTATCAAGAAGCTTGATGATCTTTCCGAAGTCGTTCACGCAGCCCACCAGCATCTGATTGGCCTTTTTAATATCCTCCATCGCCACCGCAAGCGGATCGGCAGGAGCGGCTTCGCCTTCGGCCGGTGCCGCCTGAGGCTCTGCACGACGGGCATCATCAAACTTTAAATTCGCGGCCTTAAGCTGTCGAAGTGCTTCAGTACGGGTGAGGCGTGCCAGCATATACAGTCCCGTCAAGAGGGCTTGACCGGGCTTTTCTCGAGCCACCAAGCGCTCGACGTAAGTCTGTCTGACCAAGAGTTCATTCTCAATGTCGCCAAGTTTGGAGTAGCAGTCGGCCAACCGCATCATCGCATCGTAGGAAATCGGAGACTTTGTGTAGAAGTCCATGAGCGTCTTGTAGCGCGGTGCCGCCCCGGCATAATCTTCCGCCCGATAGAGCGTTTCGGCTGACGACATGAGTACGGGAGCGGCGAGCGTGTGCTCAGGATAGAGTTCGAAAAATAGCTGATAGGTTGCGTCGCGTTCCGCGAGTTGATTGCGCTCACCGTAAAATTCCGCAATTCGCCGGAGCTCGTCGCCCGCCTTCGTCATGCCTATTGTTCCAGACTTGCTGAAACGCTCGGCCAAATTGCCAATGATCGTCTCAGCACATAGATCTGAATAGAGCTTCGCCTCAGCCTCCTGATTATCGCCAAGCTGAATATACGAACGAGCAAATTCGCTCAATGCATCAATCGACTCTGGAATTGCCTCGGGGAATTGGTTGAGAACAATCATAAATGCCTCAACAGCCTTCTCGAACTGAGACTGATTGAAGAGCATGCGGGCATTGGCAAACTGTTTCTCCGCGATGACCCTGCGCTGTTCGGTAGTGATGTCGATCTGAATGTCTTTAACGCTGAACTTATCCTTCAGGATCGACTGGATGACTTCCGATCGGGTCAGCGCATCGGGTGCCCATGAGGTAGAAGGATATTTGACATAAACGTTGACCATCTCCGTAAGGGCATTAACCAGCAACTCGGCTGCCTTTTTCGTATCGACGGGTTCAAGGGTCAGAAGTTTCTCGGCGGCATCCTGCATCATACCACCCATCAGATAACGACATTCTGCGATGGGGCTCAGGCGAGACAAGTCCTCGCCGGTATCGCGAGATTGCTGCTGAAGCTGGCTATCGATGTTCTTGAGCTGGGGCATATATTGCTTCACCAGCTTGTTGGCCGCCTCGACATTGCCTTGGATAACTTCGATCTGAGCCAACAGCACGATGCCGCGACCAAACCAGAGATCTTGAACCCACATCAAATCCTCGGTGCTCTTCTTGGCTTTCGCCAGCAGTTCGGTCAACTCTTTACCAGGCTTCATATCGGCCGTAAGCCTCACCATGAGCTGCGCACCTTCGAACTGGACTTGACGCTTCATCTCCTTCTCTAGATTCAGGCCCATGAGATCCTCATACGCCTTCATCGCCTCTTTGTCTTGATTCAGAAAGAGGAGCATCTGCGCAAACTTGTAATACGACTCCATGTAGAAAGAGGCGATCGCCTCTGGCGGCTTTGCTTTATACTTGTCGAAGAATCCCTTATAGATTCCTAATGCTTCGGTGTATTTGCCGTAGGCATAATAATAATCTGCCAACGTCAGCTTCATCACCCAAACCTCCGGCAACTCTGGGTTGGGTTCCTTTGCAATCATAGCCTTGGCTTCATCAAACTTCCCTTGCTGAAGTAATTGCTCCAGACGAATTTTCTTCAGATGCACTTTCGCCTCTGGAAACTTCGCCACAATGTCGTTGAGCACCAGCTCAGCATAATCGGGCATCCTCGCTTCCGTTAAGGCTGCGATATAGTCCAGCTCTAACTGAAGTAACGCATTCACCTGAGTCCCTTGCGCAGAAGCCGAGACCGCCAGCACTGTTGAAACCATCGCCGTCAGAATCCACAGCCGACAGCCTCTTCTATCAAAAATTGTTTGCATTGCTTTCCCCTGATGTTCGGTTGACTTCATTCTGCTACTCCCATGAAGTTGCACTTAGTTTACCAAACGAGAGACCCGTGTGCAAGTGCGCATACAAAATAAAAGTAATCGGTCAGTGACGGCGTGACTTGGCAAACTAACTGCGCCCCCCGCGAAGCGGGAAGGGCGCAGTTAGTTTGCCAAGGAGCGGGAGGCGTTTAGTGACGGGGGGTGCCCCCGTTGACTGCCCGATTACAGTCGCTAGTCGTGAGTGGCTAGTGGCAGAATGGAGAAGCAGTCATATCAGGAAGAACGGTCTGGGTTTTCGGCGTGTTTCTCTCGTCGCCGCGAGCCTATCTTATGCGGAGATCTCTCTAATTCTAAACGCAAATCCCCGATGCCCATCTGGGTGGAACCCTGTCGGCTCTTTCGCAGGACAGTACTAGCGACTAGCAACTGTAATCGGTCAGGCACAGCCCCCTGTGCCTGACCGATT
>CAZKJH010000048.1:0-25510 GCA_964553035.1 uncultured Lentisphaerales bacterium
CATTTTTCGAGGATTGCATGATGCAGGTTTTTCTGTCCTCGCTGTCGACTACCCTGGCTTTGGCATGAGTGACGGCAGGTCCACTGAGAGCAGTGTCTACTCCAGTGCGGAGGCGGCCTACGCACAGCTCACGAAGACCTTCAACATCGCCCCATCGAACATCGTGGTGCTGGGGCTTTCGATCGGGAGTGGACCGGCATGCTACTTGGCAGAAAAGCACAAGGATCTTGGAGGTCTTGTTATCCAGAGCGGGTTTATAAGTGCGGTCCGAGTTGTGACGCGCATTCGTATTCTTCCTATTGATCCTTTCCCGAACATAGCACGTATAGGCAAGATTGAATGTCCTAAGCTATTTCTGCATGGAAATCAGGATGAGGTTGTACCTTACCGGCATGGCTTGGCACTCTTTGCTAAGGCATCGGATCCCAAACTCATGATCACGGTTGATGGCGCTGGGCACGACGATCTTCCGTATCGCATGGGCATGCAAAAATATTTTGGTGCGATTCGTGATTTTGCCTATTGAGCACGGACATTCCTGTCCGTGTATGAAAATGGGTTGGAAAACCCGTTCCCCGTTAGAGAATGGCACAAGCCTCAACGGAGTCGATAGGATCGCAATTCCCAGCGATCAACCTCAGTTGTCCCATGACAAGACAACTTTCCCGCAATTGCCACTGTTCATGACTTCAAATCCCTTTTCAAAATCGCAAAAGGGCAGGCGATGCGTAATGACGGGACTGATATCAAGGCCACTCTGCAGAAGAACTGTCATTTTATACCAGGTTTCGTACATTTCGCGTCCGTAAATACCTTTAATCGTCAGCATGTTAAAAATGACGCGATGCCAGTCGATTGCCATCTCCCCCGACGGAAGCCCAAGCATGGCGACGGATCCACCGTGGGCCATATTGGCAAGCAAGCCACGGAAAGCCGTTGGATTTCCTGACATCTCCAACCCGACATCGAACCCCTCCTTCATCCCTAATTTCTGCTGCACCTCTTCGAGAGATGTCCTGCTTGTGTCGACCGCAAGAGTCACGCCCATACTTCGCGCCAGCTCGAGTCGGCGCGGATTAATATCGGTGATCACGACATGGCGTGCACCAGCATGCCGCACGATGGCGGCAGCCATAATGCCGATCGGTCCTGCTCCCGTGATCAAGACATCTTCGCCCAGCACATCAAACTGGAGGGCGGTATGCGCTGCGTTGCCGAAGGGATCAAAGATGGCCGCTACGTCGAGTGCCACGGCCTTATCCAAGCTCCAGACATTGGTCATGGGCAAGGCGAGATACTCTGCGAAAGCTCCCGGTATGTTGACCCCTAAGCCCTTAGTGTCTCGGCAGAGATGTCGACGGCCTGCCATACAGTTACGACATCGCCCACAGACCACATGCCCTTCGCCGCTCACCACATCTCCTGGCTTAAAGCCCACCACGTTGTTGCCAATCTCGACAACGGTACCCACAAATTCGTGGCCGATGGTCATGGGAACCGGAATTGTCCTCTGTGACCAGGCATCCCAGTTGTAAATATGCAGATCCGTACCGCAAATTCCTGTCCGCATGATTTTGATGAGAACATCGTTAATTCCAATTTTGGGTTCAGGAACATCCTGCAACCATAGACCCGGTTCGGCTTTCTCTTTGACTAAGGCTTTCATTTTATTTCTCCAAATGCTTCTAGTATTTTGTTAATGTGTTCATCCGTTAAGCTGGCAGAGACCTGAACTCGCAAGCGGGCCCTCCCTTTAGGGACAACGGGGTAGCCGAAAGCGACGACCCATACGCCTTTATCCAGAAGCTGTTTGCTTTTCCGAATTGCTTCTGCTTCGTCCCCAATCATGATGGGAATGATGGCGCTTGGGGAGTCTTGGCATTCAAATCCAAGTTTAGTCAACCCTGTGCGGATGCGCACAACATTAGCACGCAAGCGATCCACGAGCACCGTATCGCGCTGAAGAAGCGCGATGGCTTGCTTAGCGCTACAGGCCACGGTCGGAGGCAGGGCATTGGAGAATAAACTAGGGCGACTTCGTTGTACGAGCAGATCAATCAGATCTCGGCTGCCGGCGACATAGCCGCCTGCAGCTCCTCCAAGCGCTTTGCCCAATGTGCCCGTGATAATGTCTATCTGTCCCAGCACGCCGCAGTGTTCAGGGGTGCCTCGCCCGGTACCCCCGAGCACGCCGACACCGTGTGAGTCATCAACAATAAGCCGCGCATCGTTGCGCTTGCAGACGTCGACTAAGCCGGCGAGATCAGCCACAGCGCCCTCCATGCTAAACACACCGTCGGTGATGACCCAGCGTGTGTCAGCATCCCTGTTCGCTTTGAGCTTCGCCTCGAGATCAGCGTGGTCGCGATGCGCAAACACCATGCGCTCGCGTGGCTTCGCCAGGCGGCAGCCGTCAATGATACTGGCATGATTTAATTCGTCGGAGATAATGACATCGTTTTTGCCGACGATCGTTCCGATGAGTGCTTCATTGGCACACCAGCAACTCACGTAGGTCAGAGCCGCTTCGGTAGCGGCAAAGCCGGCAATCGTTTCTTCGAGCTTTCGATGACATGCAAAGGTTCCACAGATGAATCGTACCGATGCCGTTCCTGCGCCGTACTGATCAAGTCCTGCATGTGCGGCGGCCACGACCTCCGGGTGGTTAGCCAGTCCCAAGTAATTGTTTGAGCAGAGGCAGATCACATCGCCTCGCTCCTCTAGATTCACTGTGGGGCCCATCGGCCCAACAAGATGTTGCAATTGCTTATACGTTCCAGACTGGCGTTGCTCATTGAGCAAGGCGCGAGTGCGTGCTTCAAAAGATATCGTATCCATGGGAACTCCTCACTCTTTCTTCTCTTGTCTAAATCCGTAGAGTCTCTTCCACGCCTTATTAGACATCTGTTATTTCCTCGGAAATTAAATGGTTCAAATTGGGTTCATTCTACTATAAGGTCACATCCCGGCAAAGCGTAATCGGTTCGCGCCGTGGGGGTGCAATTCCAAATCATCTCTCCTCGCGACTCTATCCCTGCGACTTTTCGCCCGGACCCGTTGAAACCGCGTCTCTCCGCCGCCTTGTGGCCGAGCGGTGCCGAGTGTCGCGGTCTGCGACGGCTCCGGTGAAGCGGATGGCTCGGGCTGGAGCACGCGATCCGCTTGGCGTCTATGCCGTGGAGAAGCGTAACTGGAGTTGCCGACCGGTCGGCCGCGAGCCGAGGATGTACATTGCACATGGTAAATAATTATACTTACTATATCGGCCAAAAGCAAGCCTTTTTAGTCGCGTGCGAAGATTTTTTCGTCCGGTTCCCGGCTAGTCCGCCTTACTGGTTGGACGTGCGACGTTTACCTGAGGGATTTCTGTGCGAAAAAACTGATTTGGAATCCATGAGGAGAAAGCCTTTTCAAGATGATGCAATATCGATTCGTTAATCGGGCTTTGCAGTGTTGTAAGCGGGCGTGTCCGCGTCAAGGCCACTGAGTTTGAGGGCATAAAGTGCTTTGGCGGCACCATGATCGCCATCAGAAACTAACACCACGCTCAGACTCCCGTCGCGAAGTTTCGGCCCCAGGCACAATCCCTCAAAGTTTGCCAACATTGTGTTCTCATCCCACAGCAACGTTTTCGCAACGAGCGTATAAGACGCACCCTCTAGCGATGCAATGGCGGAGACCTCTGTAGCGCCCTCAATCGCAACCCGGTAGATCCGACTCTTAAAGGACGCAAACTTATTTACGCTGAACTCCCGCTCTAAGATGAGTAGCGTTCCATCAGGAAGAGCGCAGAGATCGGCAACGCCGCTGCGCTCGTTGCCTTTATACGAACTGCCCCGGATCGGATCAGTCCGGTACGCCCACTGACCCGAAACCGTCCATTTTGCATGGCCATCAGAGCGTGCGAAGCACGTCAACCGCACGACGCTACCGAGGTTGGTGCTTGAAAGTGCGCCGTCGTTGATTCGCATGGCAACGCTGGCAAGAGCCTCTTCATTACACGTCCATAATGTCAAAGCGTCTCCACTTAGCGATAGGGATTCAAGACTGAAGTTGTTCCGGAAAGCCTTCAAATTCTCTGGCCCGGGTACGGTGCCAAGCAGAGTCCCGGAAAGAGCATGTTCACGAATCACGGCACCCTTCTCATCACTCGTGTAAACGCTATTGTTCGCCGGATCGTAGGCAACGCCTTCCAAATCATCGCCAATAAGAACGATCCCTTCATGGCAGGTGTTCGTCTCGATAGTCCCTGTCGATAGATCGATGCGAATAGTCATTGGATATAAGGTCGATCCACTGTCATCGACAGCATAGAAGCGTTCGCCGCCTGCATACGTGATGCCGCTTAGCCCCTCTGGCATCGGATTCCGCCAAGCTAGATTTATTGACTGGAGTGTCACAGACGCTGCCATAAGCGGCAGGATGTTGGCACCCCAGCAACCCAATGAGAGAAGTAAAAACTTCTGCACGGACATCGCTTTTATTCCTCAACGTGATTTTTGATGGACTTGCATTCCAGATTCTCGAATTTCACCGTTCGTGTGATAATTTCTCCCGAAGTCATGTTGTTCCTTTTATACGATGTGTCGAGTCTCAGTATGTGCTTGAAGATGTTAGCAAACAGGGTGGTTATAAACAACGATTAAAGCAACGGGAGATCGCGACGGGAGTATCGCGAGGGAGAGCTTCCGGGCGATACGCCTTGTTTTGCGGCGAGGGCGGCGGCCGTTCCGGCGGCTTCGCCGATTGCCATCGCACGCGATTGCACACGCTTATAATGAGAATGGCTGCGGTTGCAAATAATTGCAACCGCAGCAAGAAGGTTTCTAATAAGCGATGTCGGGAGCCACGGGATCGTAGCGCGAGTGTTTTACTTTCGGAATCCGCATTCCGCCCGTACGGTAAAGCGATGGGGGGCGATCACACGCAAATCGTAGCACAGGACAAAACCGCTGCTCAAGCGATTCGGGAAGTTCGACATCGAGTTTGTCTTCATGCTGCGAGAACGACAAGGGTCCATATCCCATAACATCGATGGCGTTCACGTTCATCTCAAGCCCTGTCAGCGTCAGCGTCCGCCCCGGATTGAAAAGCAACGTCATGAAAAGCGTATTGCCCGATACCGTAAATTTGCCGGAATTATCCCAGTCTCCACGTTCTCCTGGTTTCCGTTCAGCATAACCAAACGGCATTGGATCCGCATCCGCAATAGCCTCTGCACCGCCTGCGGCAAGCCACTGTCCAACCTTCCGGATAATCGAGGCGCTGGCTTCGGGCACAGAACCATCGCCTCGAGGCCCAATATTCAATAACAAGTTGCCCCGCTCGGATCCACATTTTAAAAGCATTTTTACGACCTCAACGGGAGACTTCCAGTTCGCGTCACTGCGATGGTATCCCCAGTGGTCGTTAAGCGTCATGCACGCCTCCCAGGGTCGCCACGGCACTGGAGCTGTGATATGCCCTTCTGGAGTCCCGAAATCGCCGGGAAGACCATTGCGCCCATTGATGAGTAGTTGAGGCTGTATGGCACGCATCTGCTCATTCATGCGTTCCGCCTGCCAACCGTCGTTGTGAAACGGCCACCAGCCATCATACCAGAGAATATCGATCGGATTAAACAGCTTAACAAGTTCCTCTAATCGGGTAAACGTGTTGGCTATAAACCGCTCATAGTCTTTTGGGTTTTCGAGTGCGGCAACGCCATCCGGCTGGTCGAACCAGTTGTTCAGACTGTGGTAAAGTCCAATCTTCAATCCACGGTCGCGAGCCGCCGCTACAATTTCCGCCGTAAGGTTACGACCACAGCGGTTATGGGAGTTATAAGGCGTAAGATCCGTCTCGAAAAGACGAAAACCGTCATGGTGCATCGTCGTGAACACAAGATATCGCATGCCGCCCGCCACTGCAAGATCGCAGAGTGCCCCGGCATCAAAGCGGTTGGGGTTAAACGTTTTAGAAATCGACTCCATTTCGCTTGGGCTAATTTTCTCGCGATTCATCACCCATTCGCCTCGTTCGAGCATGCTGTAAAGGCCGTAGTGAATAAACATGCCGTAACGAAGACGGCTAAATTCTCCTGGTGTCATGGTTTTGTCCTTTTTTGTGCATATCCTTGTCTTTTTGGGACGTTCGTCTATCGTCTAAACTGGTTTTTGATTAAACTCAACCGCTTATAGCAGTCGAAAAGATTTGGGTATAGGGTCATTATAATAAATTGGATGTTAGCAAAATGCAATCTAATAGTGAGAGCCGCTAATAGTGCGTGAATTGTGAGAGCCAGCCTGTCCGTCTATACCCGAATCGATGGGCGAATCAATGTTACTTTTGTATTGAGACCCGATTTGCAGTATGGTAGAATTGTCTTCCTATCTAGGAGTAGTGTGCGCTTCAATTTGATACCTTTCCTCCGGCAGCCTAGGTAGACTTAGGAGACAAGACTATGAAAACAAAAAAAATGATTTCAATCCGGGAGGTTTCAGCCATCCTCGCGATGACGGTGGTTTTGAGTGCTGGGAGTGCCTTGGCTGCGCTAACGCTTCCCAAAATCAACGGAGCAGCGGCCGGAACAGGGACGGCATGCCAAGTGACAAACCCTCCGACGATCTCGGTGGCATCCTCCACGTATACTGATGTCTGGGTTAAGTTTACTACGCAGAACGGTGCGACGTGGCGTCTCCCGATGACGAATGGCGGTGCTCAATATGCTATCGTGATGCCAGTCATGCCGGCGGGTACTATTTCATACCGCATCGAGGCTGGGGAGACCTTTGATGCCCTGTCGGATACGAATGCAGTAGAATTCCTGCCGACATCGACAACTTATTATACGTACGTCAACAGCGAGACTTTGGGAATTAATAGGCAACCTAATTTGGCCGCGTGGAGGCCTGTTGTTGGTATTGGGCCTACCCCCTATACGGGAAATCCTGATGCGTACTGGCGTGGTGTTGCGTTGACGATGAACAACGCTGATAACACCGTAAATTTGGCTGGAATTATGCCAGCGACGGCGGGGCCCCCTGCTGACCCTAGCGTGAGGACGTTGTCGAGTTTGACGGTAGGAACTATTTGGTTTAAAGCTAGGTTTGAAGGTAATGAAGGAATGGGAATTTTGATTGTTGAAAAATCGTCAAATTCTGGTCACACGTCTACACATACTTTGATTGAGACCTTAGCTGTCCCATACTCTTCTAATTGGTTTCAATATAAAATTGACATCAATTCAGATTCACCTGCTTGGTACAGAATTCGACATCCTTCTGGAATTGAATCAGACAATATCAGGATCAAGGATATCGTGATTTCGAAGCCGACGGCCGATGTGGCGCTTTTTAAGGATGAGGTCGACTACAGCCCTGGATACCCCGGCCGTGACGACCCCGTTACCTTCAAGATTTCCGTGACGAATGTGATTGCTGGTGCACCGGCCGCTAACATCTCGCCGAAGCTGGTCTGGAGGCTCAACGAAGGCTCATGGACTCAGACTTCGATGCCGTGGGTTGCCGGAAACCAATACGAGGTTACGTTGCCGAAGATGAATCCCGGAAAATTTGAGTACTATTATCGTTCCGATTTCACAGGCTATGCTTATACAGGTCTATTTTATCCAACAGGCGGAAACCCGGCCGATAACGAATCCGACTTCGCCATTTGGTTAGATCCGAGCAAAAAGATTGCTGAAACAAAAGGGCCGGCTTATTATCCTGACTTTGAAAATAGTCACCTCTACAACCTTGGGCTTGAGCCACCGAAGGCAATTAATGGGGGGTCTACGGCTCCAGATCCCTTCAGCTACCTTTCCTTCAACATCCGTCGTTTTCGTTCGATGCATGACACGCTGACGCTGGCCCTCGTCCCAACAGATGGAACCAATTTGAATGTTGAACCTTCGTACAACATGGAGCAGGTTGGCGATTACACGTGGCAGTCCGTGCTGCATATCACGAACACCATTGATATCGGGGCGAGCGTGATTGGAACCTACCGCTACACGAATAGCGCGACGATATTCGCGCAGTCGCCAGTTGAATGGCTTGACGATAATCAAGATCCCAGCGCAAGAAATCCCCCGATGTCTGGGAATGCCGTGGATGTCTCTGGAACTGACCCCATCCAGATCCAGATGACCTACAATGGCTTCATCATGTTCCGGTTCTGTTCGACAAACGGCTACTACGAAGTGCGTCGTGCGGCTTGGCAGGACTTCAACGCCTGGCAAGCCAACAACACTGAATTTAGCCGTAGTTTTGGTTTGTATCAAACCGATACGTACGAAAGCGATCTCGTCGGGAAATCTCCCACGGTGATGGACTCTGCCTCGATACCCTCGTTTGAGGTTGGAACGACCGTTTCGCCGAGCATTTTAGACGAAACGTATTTCAACGGACTCCGAGTCGACAAAGCGTGGCTTATTCAAGAGCGCAGTAATTTACTGATTGAAGCGGTTAGCTACAGGAATCGTGCAATCAAGGTGTCGGCTTCCCCGAGTTCTTACGGCAAAGGATCAATCCAGACTACGTCCGGTTCAGCAACCGATGGACGTGATACGCTCACGATGCGCGTCAGGGCATCGATGGACGATGATAACTTTGCCGTGTACAAGCGCGGTGCTCTCTTTGAGAACTATAAGGTTACGGCCGAGGCGAAGACGCTCTCGATGTCGGATGCCACTAACGCCTCTGTTTCCGTCTATGGTTATTACCAAGATAAGAATAACTATATTGAAGCGCGATTGACGCAGGAGAGGAGTACCTATAATTATTTGTCCTTAAAGTTGCTTCAGGCGAAAAACGGCGTTGTGACCATATTGAGAAGCGTTAATTACGGAAGTAATACACTGCTCACTACGGCGCCAGAATGGTTCTTGATGTTGACCCTGACAACCGTGCCCTTAAGTCCTTCATCAGGTACCGCAACGTTCGAATTAGGAAATAGCGCAGCAACCCCCATTGCTGCAACAACAGGTGCTGTTGGATTTTCCATTGATTATCCCAATACCTACATTGGTGGAACCATTGCCGTAAACTCCCGTGATGCGCAAGCTGAAATTCAGGTTAGCATGACGACGGACGGTGGAGCATCGCTACCAGAATTTTCCAGTATTGCGTCTTCGCCCCAGGCGGCATGGGATATGGGTGGTTTGATGGAAGTGTCCGGGGCTCCACGATGGATCTGGGCTGGTGGCCCGACGATGCTGAGGCGCGAAATCCCTGTCGTGAAGTACAGGGTGTCGGTGTTCCGGAATGGACTTAACACGAGTGACATCATCGCGCCTGTTCCCTCTTTGGATTCCGCTTGGGACACCGCATGGGATCTCAACGGTAACGGCGATGAAGAGAAGTCTGTCAATACGTTTGCTTATCAGAATGTTTCGTTCCCGATGCATCTTTGGGATAATGTATTTATCAAAGTTGCACCGACTGGATCGGATGGCTTTCTTGTTGTTGATGACCTAGCCGTGAAAGCATGGCGTGGCGATACGCTCTATGATCCGACGTTATCGGGTAGCGACCCAGACGAAGAACTTGTTTGGAAAGCGACTTATGCCGTTATCAACGATTATGACCGCGGTAATCTGGGCTATGAACTTGCTCGCAGCCGAGCGAATCCAGACGAAGACCAGATGATTGTTTCGCCGTTGCTGCTTAACGGCATCGGAGACATTCTGTTTAACTATCTCGTGACGACTGGAAATGTGTCGTTCTCCGTGGAAAGTCTTCTGCAGAATGGCCAGGTTCACGAGACGCTTTTTACCACGAATATTTTTGCATCGGTTTCAAATAGCGTCAATAGGATTTATGTTCCGGCACTAACGAACTTCACGGGTCGTCTCCGTATCCGGATCAACAACGCCCAGAGCTCGCCGGATGGCGTTATATTTATCGACAACCTGAAGGCAACGAATTACCCAAATGTTGGCGATACGTCTTGGGAGGCCTACAACCTCCTCATCTCGACCTTTGATTTCAGTCCTGACATCAAGTTTGATGGTGCGGCGAATACTGCGTATCGAAGCACGGCACTCAACAACTCATACACGGCCAACACCCCCCTTGGCGTTGCGTATGATGCGGACAAGCCTTATTTACAGTCTCCGAAAATCGAGACCGGCATTGGAGAAGTCAGTTTCTGGTACCGAGCTTATCCGACTCCACTCACCGGATATCCTGGTAAAATATACATGAAGGCCGCTAAGAATGTAGGCGATGATGAAGAACTCTGGATCACGCTCGGAAAGAACGATCTGAATGCCGATTCACCGCTGTATGCTCAGCAAGTAGAAAGCTTGGATGGTCTGACGAACATCACCTCAAGTGCATGGACGTACTTCAGTGTTGAGTTCTTCAAGGCGGATTATAAGATATTCCGCATCTACAGTGATGTTGGCTTAAATGATCGGGTCATGCTTGACAACGTTATCGTCACTGAGCCTGTCCGAACGTCTATCGACATCGCCTCTGTAGAGCTTATTCCTGCCGTGCCGTTGTATACCGATAAGGTTGGCGTAAGGGTCGCTCTGACGAATCCGAGAATGAATCCAACGGACATCAAGGTCTACCTCCTCTATACCATCGGGACTGACACGTGGGGTCGTGACAACTGGGCGACAACAAACGAGGTTGCGCTGACTCAAGATCCCAACAACATGTACCTCTTTACCGTAACGAACGCCATACTGAAGAAACCAATTGATACGGTTGTGCAATACGCCGTCAAGGTTGAGTACACAGGCACGTTCTCATCGCCCATTTACTACGGTGAAGAGTTCGTTAATCCGAGCTGGTATGAACCGATCGATTTGAATGAGCAGTTCGCCCCTGCGAGCAAGACCCCTTACTATTTTGTCTTCTCGGTTGGAACCAATTGCGTATTCATCAACGAATTCCTGCCTTTTGGTTCAGGGTTCTTCACCGGTTATGTTGGCTTAAGTGAGCAGTACGTCGAACTTATTGGTATTGAAAATGGAAATATTGAGAACTGGAGGCTTGAGACAATCAGGCCTGCAGCGAGTCAGCAGAAAGACGTGGCTATCTGGACGAACGTCCTCATGAGTGCAATCGACAGTAAAACGCAGTTCACGTCTAGGTTTGTGAGTGGCTCTTCGGAACCCACAGACAAAGGATGGGGCTTCTATACTTTAGCGTGCGCAGGCGTTAGCGTAACGAATTCTCACTTCAAGCCGAATAATCCGATTATTGTTGATCAGGAGTTATACCCTGCATCAGTATATACACTTGGCTATCAGGCTCCTGTCAACGTGAACAATATCATTGGACTGGCTGAGCCTGGTGCGCTTTCGTTGAAGAGAAGCATGGGTGCGTATGTTCAACGGATTGCTTGGGGGGCACCTTCTTCAATTCAAGCTCTTCTTGATAGAGGTTATGAGCAGTTGCCCGTCAGAGGTGTATCGAGCACGTTGTACAGGAAGGTCTACTCGTGGGCCGGCGATGGCAATCCGGAAGGAGAGTCGTTGGCTTGGGTGGTTCAGCTTCCCGCTCTTTATTCTCCGGGCTATTATAACACGTCTCAAGCTGAGCTTATTTGGACCCTTGACCCTGTTCCGGAAGAAGAGCCCAATGTTGATCCTCCAGCCATTACCGTCGCGATTAAGTCAATTCAGCTTGATCTCACAAAGGCGACGCTTCAGTTCGCCGTTGCATCAACTAACGGCTTTGCCTTAACGATTGAAAGTGGGTTTACGTGGGCGGTGGAAACTTCTGAGGAGGTGTCCTTTAGCGCGCCGACATCGTATCCGATAAGCGGTGACATTACAGCACTCGACACTGGAGCGGAAAGCACCTATTCGGTTGATGTAAACTTAGATGAGCCCGTTTTACCGACTCTGTTCTACAGGGTCAAGGCGACTCACCCGTAGCACCCTGCGCACCCGTTGATTCGTGTGCACGATTTCCTCGGAGATCGTGCACACTTTAATTTTTCATTCTCACGATGTTTCAGATATGAACCCCAAACTTGCTCGATGGGAAGCCAAGCTTGACTCGATCTTACACGAGAGCGACCTCAAACTTGAGGCGAAGTACGGCCATAACTGGTCTTTGCATCCTGCGCGACCTCAAAGGGGAACTGCTGCGAATCCGCAATATGACGGTTTGTTCCGCTTGACCGCCTCTTTCTCGGCTGGCTATGGGTCTCGACTCGGTGCTGGATATATCCTACGTATCGAGATGGTTACGCTCGATACGATTCCTGAAGAGGAGCGTGCGATGATCGAAGGGGAAGCGGTGAAAATGGTGCGAGTGGGTTTGAAGAAGGCATTTCCGAACCGTCACCTGTCCATTGAACGGGATGGCCATGTTTATAAGATCTACGGCGATCTTGGTCTTGATAAAACTTGATTTTATCAGTGCCTTACTCGCCGAAAGGTAGTGGATCAGGATAGAACACCGCTTCGCCACGACTGTTCTCTAGAAAGGTTCCCTGTGCTGTTGTGCGCAAAATTCCCTGTGGCAATAGCTCAACCTTGCCACCGTGGCCGGGCGTGTCGACAGCGAAGTTGGGGATAGCGAGTCCACTGAGTCGCCCTCTTAAGTGCTTCATAATATCGATTCCAAGCTGGAGCGGCGTCCGAAGGTGTTCGATTCCTCTAACAAGATCGCATTGAAATAAATAATAGGGTCGAATCCTGTTGTGGAAGAGCGTTCGACATAGCGTCTCGATGATTTCGGCGGTATTGTTGATTCCCCGTAGGAGTACCGCCTGATTTCCCACTGGAATTCCTGCGTCTGTCAGCATGTTGGCCGCCGCTATGGACTCGGGTGTTAATTCGCGAGGATGATTGAAGTGTGTGTTGACGAAAATCGGGCCATGCGGTTTTAGTGTGGCAACGAGATTGCTCGTAATGCGCATGGGCAGAGTGACGAGTGTCCGCGTCGCAATACGGATGACCTTAACGGTTTTGACACCGCGTAGGCGCGTGAGCAGAATGTCTAACTTGGCATCGCTAAGCAGGAGTGGGTCGCCACCGGAAATCAGGATATCGTTTATATCTGGGTGGTTTGTAAGGTAGTCGATGCAAAGTTCAATTTCCGAATCGGATAGACATCTGTCTTCTTGTGAGGCAACACGTTTGCGGGTGCAATGGCGACAGTAGGTTGCACAGGCGGACGTGGCGACGAGCAGTGCTCGATCTGGGTAGCGGTGTATTAGGGAAGGTGAGGGGGAGCATTGCTGCTCTAGGAGCGGGTCATCCGAGAGCCATTTCGACCCAATCAATTCATTTCCGCTTGGGACGCACTGTGCGAAAATTGGATCTGAAAAGTCAGGAGTCTGAATCAGAGATGCATAATACGGCGTTATAGCCATCGGGAACGTCTGTTGCGCCTTCCGCATCCCATCGGTTATGTTTACGGTCGGGAACAGAGCCATCAGCTCATCGAGCGAGCGAATGCTGTTTCGACGTTGCTGGATCCATTCGGCCTTGGTGTCGAGATGACTTGCGAGAAGTCTTGGTGTACGGGTGCGTTGCTTCTTCAAAATTCAGATAAGGTTTTGTGCTGTTATTAGCTGACGGGTGACTGCAAGCACTTATACTAACATATTGCAGAAGTATTGCGTAAGGCATTCTAACAAGATAATACGGATCTACAAGGTAGACAGGATGGATACCTGATGTCTTCACCGTAATCTTGATATTATTTATTCAAGATTATAATGATATCCTCGTGTGCGGCAGCGTGGACACGATGCCATTTCTGGGGCCACGGGTGTGCCTTAACTCAACAGAGTTGTCGCCAATCGAACGCCGTCTGATCAGTGGGCTGAAAATTTATTTATCTTCACAGGACTAGTTGGATTAAGCTATACTTGCCGTTCTTTTCGCAAGGCATGCACACAAGCAAGGAGTTTAATTATGTGGGACTACACAGATAAGGTTCTCGATCATTTTCACAATCCCAGAAACGTCGGAAAAATTGAAAACCCAGACGGCATCGGTCGGGTGGGTGCATTGGCTTGCGGCGATGCCCTTACGCTCATGTTCAAATTAGACAAGGATGGAAAGATCAATGATGTCAAATTCCAGACGTTTGGTTGTGCGTCCGCCATTGCCTCCTCCTCCGCATTAACGGAGATGGTCAAGGGCATGACGCTTGAAGAGGCTAAAAAGATTACGAACAAAGATATTGCCGCTTTTCTTGGTGGGCTTCCAGATCAGAAAATGCACTGCTCCGTGATGGGGCGAGAGGCTCTCGAAGCGGCCATTCACAACTACGAGACAGGCGAGACGACGATGCACGCCATCAGCGAGGATCCTGTCATCTGTTTTTGTTTCGACGTTCACGAGTCAGAAATCGTTCGCGTCGTCCGTGAGAACAGTTTGACAACAGTCGGTCAGGTCACCAATTTCTGCAAGGCTGGCGGTGCCTGTGGAAACTGCATTGACGACATTCAGGCTATCATCGATAAGATCGTGGCAGAGTCTAAGCCTGCTCAAGAGGCTCTTGAGCGTCCCATGACGCAAATACAGAAGATCAAGAAGATCGAAGAGATCGTCGAACGTGAGATTCGCCCGATACTCAAGCGCGACAGCGGCGACCTCGAACTTATCGATGTTCGCGGCGATGAAGTGGTCATCGCTTTCCGCGGTATTTGCGCTGGTTGTGTTTCTGCACATGTAACGCGTTCGTCGCTTGTCGAAGCAAAGCTTCGCGAATTTGTTTCACCCACGCTGACGGTCGTTGAGGAGAAGGATAGTTGATATGAATCAAGTTATTTATCTGGACAACAACGCCACAACCCGCGTCGACCCAGCGGTCGTGGAGTCGATGATGCCATTTTTTACGGAACGCTACGGCAATCCGTCGAGCATGCATGTATTCGGTGGCGGCGTTTATGCCGAAATCGAAAATGCCCGAGAGAAGATCGCAGCGCTGATCCATGCTGATCCCTCTGAAATTGTCTTTACGAGTTGCGGAAGCGAAGCGAACAACATGGCGATTTTTGGTGCCGTCGAAACGCTCGGTCGTGATACCACAATCATTACATCCCGCGTCGAACATCCCGCCGTGCTTCAGCCGTGCAGGGAACTGCGTGACCGGGGATACAACTTGATCGAAGTCGGTGTGATGGCGGATGGTACTCTCGACATTGATGCGTATAGTGCGGCGCTCTCGATGCCGGGAAAAAAGTTTGTTACCTTGATGTGGGCGAACAACGAGACGGGTGTCATTTTCCCCATTAAGCAAGCGGCAGAGAAGGCAATGGCTGCTGGAGCCGTTTTTCATACAGACGCTGTTCAGGCGGTGGGAAAACTCGCTGAAGTGGATGTTTCGAAAATTCCCGTCAACATGCTTTCGCTTTCAGGTCACAAGCTCCATGCCCCTAAGGGGGTTGGCGTGCTTTACATCCGCCGCGGTACTCGCATGAAGTCGTTTCTGCGAGGAGGCCATCAGGAGCGCGGTCTGCGTGCAGGGACGGAGAACGTGCCCTACATTGTTGGACTTGGCAAAGCCGCTGAATTGGCCATGGAAGAGATATGCAACGACATGCCTCGCATTGCCGCGATGCGCGATCGACTTGAAGTGGGACTTTTGAAGTGTCCCGATGCGCTTGTGAATGGTTCGCGCAAAATGCGGCTTCCGAATACGCTTAATATTAGTTTTGAATACATTGAGGGCGAGGCGATTCTCTATCATCTTAGCGATGCTGGAATTTGCGCCTCTTCTGGTTCTGCTTGCACTTCGGGTTCATTGGAACCATCGCATGTCATCCGCGCGATGGGTGTTCCTTTCACTGCCGTGCATGGATCGATTCGGTTTAGCTTCAGCAAATATAATCTGGATTCGGACGTGGATCATGTTCTCTCGGTCGTTCCGGGAGTTGTCGATAAGCTTCGTAAACTTTCCCCTTTCGTTACAGAATAGTTTGCACTTGCAGGGGAGGCTGTGGGTATGCTAGTATGCAATCCGTTTTTCCGATGGCGGGAATAGCTCAGTTGGTTAGAGCGTCAGATTGTGGTTCTGAATGTCGCGGGTTCGAGTCCCGTTTTCCGCCCCATCTTTAAAGGGTTTAATATTAACATGTTAATCCATAAAAACGACGAGATAGGCCGGCTCTAGAGGCGGTTTTTTTGTTCTTAATGTTTGCTGGCGAAAGGGCGCATCCCCGTTTATTTGATTGAAGAATGCGGATGCATCTGTTAAATTCTCGGGTATGGAAACAGCAATGCGTTTATGTACGACAGGCACTGATGTTGAGGGGGCGTTCCCAGTCCTTCCGGAGGATGCACTCTCTCCGCTCGCTCGCTGGCTTTCGAAGACGCTTTCAGGGGATTTTAGCGACGCCTTGTGCGTGCGCATGACGCTCGCGTTGGCGGTTCACCTTTTTGATCTTGGTCATACCTGCATTGTGCTTCGCCATTATGCAGGCCGGAACTTCCCCTCGGATGCTATCTTTGGGGTCGAAGAATCTCTTCCAGAATATAATGTTTTACTGCCCGATGCCGAAACATGGCGATGTGAACTCCTCGCATCCGGTGCCTGTGTGCCTTTCACAGCGTTGGAGCGCACCGTACAGCCACTGGTTTGGTATGAAGGTGAGCGAGGCTTTTCGGTGGCCCTTACGCGCCATGCTTGGCGCGAAGTTTCGATTGCCAAAGCCCTTGCTGACCTTGCCTCGTCAAATCAAGCGGTGGCAGAGTCGAGCGATGATCCCAAGCTGACTGTCGAGCAAAACATGGCTGTTACCTGCGCACTAGCTAACCGCTTCACCGTGATCAGCGGCGGACCTGGCACGGGTAAGACCACTACGGTCGCGTCGCTCGTCGCTCGTCTGGTCAAACGAAATTCATCGGTTGTCGTCAAGATGGCAGCTCCGAGCGGCAAGGCCGCCGCCCGCATGACGGAATCCTTCCGCTCGCAGTCAGGTCCGCTCCGTGAGGCAGGAATCCTTCCTGCCGACTACGTGGTGGAAAATGCCGCGACCCTCCACCGCTTGCTTGGCGTGAGCGCCGATGGTCAGCGAGTTTTCCGTACGGCTGATAGTCCTATTCTGGCAGATGTTGTGATTGTCGATGAAGCGTCGATGGTTTCCGCCGAGCTGATGAAATACCTCCTCGATGCATTGGCTCCGTCATGCAAGCTTATTCTCCTTGGCGACATGAATCAACTCAAGTCCGTCGAGCCGGGCAATGTGCTAGGTGCCATCTGCCGCGAGGCGAAAAATAACGCGGATTCCATTTTCACTCTTTGCGTCCACGTGCTGACGAAGAGCTTTAGATTTTCGGATGAAAAGCATGTCGGCCGTCTCGCCCGTGCGATTGTCGAAGCGGCACCAGATCGGGTGCTCACGGAACTCCGCAAGGGCGAGGCACCGCTGACATGGAAGGCACGGTGGAATCCGACGAAGGATGGCCCGGCTGTCTACGAATTGCTTTTCAACGCGCTACGTGAAGCGGATTTCGCCAACCCGCAAGCGGCGCTGGCTGCCATGGAATCCTCACGCATTCTCTGTGCACAGAACAGCGGTCGCTACGGAGCCGTTGCTCTCAATGATGCCTGTGCGCGTCATCTGGTGTCCATGCGCCCCAACGACTGCAATCCGCGCCCCATCATCATTCTTGAAAACGATTACGATCAGCACCTTTTTAATGGCGACACAGGCGTGGTCATGAAAGACCCTGCCACAAAGGGTGAGCGTGCTTTTTTTCGAGCCGGAAGCGCAGATGCGTTATCACCTGATGGCACACGAACAGTTCCGATGGCTCTGCTTCCCACGCATGCGCTAGCATACGCGATGACCGTTCATAAATCGCAAGGCAGCGAATACAGCCACCTTGCCGTTGTGATTCCGCCCTATGAGACGCGTCTCCTGTCGCGTTCGCTGCTCTACACGGCTGTCACACGCTTCCGCGAATCCGACGATGCCAGTCTGCTCATCGCCGCACCTGAGGACATTGTTCGCACCGCCGTCTCGCGCGAAGTTGAATTTGATTCGCTTTTTCCTGCCGCATTGGCTTCGGTGGCAGCGTCCGCTTCGCTTCGTTCGCAGTGCGTAGTGTGTCGTGAGTAGTTACAGAGATTTAAAATGAAAGAGTACGAACAAGCAGAACGCGATCATTCATTTAACATGCAGACTGTGCTGCAACTAATTCGAGCGGCAGGCCCAGTGCTTGGCATTATCGTGATGATCATTGGGATTGTCTATGTAACGCGAATTTTTTCGATGGTGTCAGCCGCCTTGCAGAATCCTGAGGCATTCGCGTCCCTGCGAAGCGTCAGACTCCCCGTACGAGCAACGCAACATCCAGCGCATCTTTAATCGGACGTGTGTAAATTATTTTAGTCCAGAAGTGTGCTATCATGAGAAGCATGGTGTCGTAACTTAAGGAAAATTAAGAAGAAAGGCCTTTAAATGAAAAAAGATGAAAAATTTGTTGTGACGATCAGTAGACAGCTCGGAAGTGGTGGGGCGTACATCGGACAACAACTGGCTAAGCGGCTTGGTGTGTTTTATGCAGATCGTGAAATCATTAATCGGGCGGCCGAGCATCTTTCGGTGAAAGAAAAAACGATAAAGGAACGCGAGGAGACGATGCCGTCGTTTTGGCGATCTTTTCTAAGTTCGGCATACGTCTATCCTGACTTATATGTCACGCCGATCATGCTAGTTCCAACGGAATATGATTTTTTTCTGGCCGAGTCGGAGGTGATTAAGCAAATCGCGGCCGAAAGGTCGGCGGTGATCATCGGACGTTGCGGATTTCACATCCTCCGAGATCATCCGAATCGCATCAGTTTATTTTTGCATGCTCCATCAGAATTCAGATTAATTCGCTACTCTAAATTATATAAAGAGAAGCAGCAAGATGCGGAGAAGACCCTCGCTAAAGGCGACAAGAGTCGGGCTCAGTATTGCCGAAATTTCACTGGGTGTGATCATGCCGACGCTCGGAATTACGATCTCTCAGTTGACACCTCCCGACTCGACAACCTTGATAGGGCCGTTGACGTGATTATGGCTTATTTGCAAGCGCGGTAGGCGTTTGTTTTTGTTCGACTCTACTACGCTAATGGAGTAGTTTCGCGCGAAGAGAATAAAATACTCTTTCGGGTTGAGAATGTGATCAGAAAGAGTTACAATTCCGTCGTTGACATCTAAATAAAAAAGAATCAAAATGAACTTCAATATTATTCTCTTCGTTTCTATCTACATTGCCCTCATGTTGGGTGTCGGAATCTGGGGCTCGCTCCGGACTAAAACGCTCGGCGACTTCTTTCTCGGAGGTAGAACCTTCGGCCCCTGGGTGACCGCCTTCGCCTACGGTACGAGCTATTTTTCTGCCGTGGTCTTTATCGGGTTTGCTGGCAAGTTTGGATGGAATAACGGACTCTCGTCGATGTCGGTCGGTCTCGGGAATGCGCTTGCAGGCGCTCTCCTTGCCTGGCTCATTCTGGGACGACGAACGCGTCTTATGACGCATAATCTCAATGTCATGACGATGCCGGAGTTTTTTTCCCGTCGTTTTGGGCTCTACATGCTCAAGCCGTTTTCAGCCATGATCATCTTTATTTTCCTGCTTCCTTATTCAGCCGGCGTGTACAAAGGTCTGGCGGAGCTTTTCGTTGCAGCTTTCCCCGGCATTGAGTTCCCCACAGCGATTCTGATCATGGCGGGCATCACGGGCGCTTACCTTATTCTCGGCGGCTATTTTGCCGTGGCGATTACGGATTGCATTCAAGGCGTGATCATGATTGTGGGCGCGATTGCGCTGGTCTACTTCATTTCGGAGGCTGCCAATCCTGGCGGCGGCATTATTGAAACCGCTAAACTGGCGTCAGCTAAATATGCAGAACACAAGTCTGTGGGGCTTGCGAATCCGGGCCCTTGGTATTTACTACCGAGCATTGTGGTGATGACCTCCTTCGGATGCTGGGCGCTTCCGCAGATGGTGCATAAGTTCTACGCTCTCAAAGATGAACGCATGATCGTCCGCGGCGCAATCGTCTGCGCTATTTTTGCGTTGATTATCGGCTCTGCCGCTTACTATACTGGTAGCATGTCGCACTTATTTTTTGACCAACTCCCCGTCGTGCAAAACGGTGCCGCACAGGACACGCTGGTTCCCAGCATGATCGTGAATCACCTTCCCAAGCCGCTGATTGGTCTCATGCTGGTGCTCCTTCTCTCCGCCTCCATGTCAACACTTTCCGGTCTCGTCCTGGTCTCAGCCTCGGCCATCACCATTGATCTCTACAAGGGCATGGTAGACGAAAACGTCTCGCACAAGACATCGATTACCATGATGCGCTTTCTCTGTGCCGTCTTCATCGCGCTATCCTATTTTATCGCCACGCATCGTATTACCTTTATCGAAACGCTTATGTCGCTCTCGTGGGGTGCCGTTTCAGGCGCGTTTTTGGCACCGTTCATTTATGGTCTTTTCTGGAGAAGGGCGACCGGCATGGGTGCACTCGTCGGTATGATTTCAGGCATCACGACATCGGTCGTGCTCTTCTTCGTTCTACCCAAATCACTTGCAGCCTTCGCCTCATGTATGGGTATGGCCGTCCCGTTCTTAGTTGTACCGCTGGTTAGCCTTTTCACCCCGAAGGTGCGGCAGGAAACCATTGACGAGGCGTTTGCCGAAACAGAAGGCCGAAGATAAGAATTCACCACGGAGACGCGACTTCCTCTTCACGCTCATTACGCAGAAAGACGCGGCGGAACAACCGCATTGACAAGATGCTTGGCATTGCGAATACGCCTTGTCTGGAGCAGACGCTTCATGATATGTGTTATCACGGAAAAGAGAGCCGCTGAGAGCACGATGGGGGCGGCAGGCTGTAAGTCGCCGTACCAGCTTGCTCCAATTCCAATGGCCATGGACGCGAAGGCCACCATCATCGCGGCGAACATCATGGGTACAAGACGCCTAATGAGATTCCTCGCAGCCATCGCGGGAAGTGTCAATAGCGCGATGACGAGCACAATGCCGACGATCTTGACGAGGAGCACGACGGCAATTGCCGTTAAAAGAGAGATGACAGTTTCAAAAAAGGTCGTTTTGACACCTCTCGCCGAGGCGAGTTTGTTGTTGAAGCTGACAGAGAGGATGCCGCGCCAGCAGAAGGCGAGGGCGACGGCGATGAGGACATCTAGCGCAAGCATCGTCTGGATGTCGCCAGGAGAGACGAGCAGAATTGAGCCGAACATGTAGTTCATGAGATCGGCTTGATAGCCTGGTGTAATACTCATGAATCCCATGCCAACGGCCATGCCGACGGCCCAGACCGCACTGAGCGCGGCATCGTTGTCACCATGCTTCCCCGATTGGATGTAGACGATGGCCAGTGCCGCGGCGATCGCAGCGAGGATAGCACCGAACGTGGGGGTGAACCAGGTGATGCGATGCACAACCGTGAGGAACTGCGCCAGTCCGAGGCCGGCGAGAACGGAGTGTGAGACCGCACCAGCGACATAGGTGTTGCGCCGCACCAGTGTCAGGGTGCCGACACTGCCACAAGCGATAGCGGCGAGAGCCGCTGCGATGAGAGGGAGGATAAGAATATCAGACATCGTTAAACCCGAAAAATCGCACCCATTTTTTTGCCGAGGAGTAGGCTAACACCCGTGATCGTGACGGTCAGAAAGATCATCGCCCAAACGCCGAGTGCGGAGGCGATGTAGCGTCCGTTGCCGAGGAGCTGGAAGAGTTCGTAGATGGTTTTCGTGATGGGGTAGAATTGTGCCTGTTGCGCCAGCATGAGGCTGTCCGAGACCTCTAACATGCTGAAGGCGAAAGCAAGGAGCAGTCCGGCAATGAGGTTGGCTGTGATGAGTGGGAGGGTGATGCGTCGCATCGAGACGAGTGGGGACGCACCCATATTCGCAGCCGCCTCTTCGAATGTTTCGGAGGTCTGTTGCAGGCCAGCGACGGCTGAGCGAACCATATAGGGGAGCCTGCGCACGGCGTAGGCGACGACGAGGAAGAGCGTTGGGTTGACCCGCACATCGAAGAGGCTTGACCATAGCGTGCTGCTCCGCACCCAGCCGAGGTTGGCTAGCCAAGAGCTGATAGCGAGGTAGCCGAAAGCCATGACAAGTCCAGGAACGGCGAGGGGAATCATGGCAATGGCATCAAGAATGCCCGCGAAACGAATTTTGGAACGGACAACGGTGAAGGCGATGGCGAGACCCATGATGAGATTGAGAACCACAGCGATCGAGGAGAACATCAGGCTGTTGCGGATGGAGAGCACCGTCATGTCGTGGCCAAGGGCTTCAACGTAATTGGCGGTTGTCACGACCGTTGGCACGATCGATTGGTACCAGGAGCCGGGCTTCGAGAAGCTGGTGAGGACGACGCCGATGTGGGGCAGTAAGGCGATAAACGATACGATAATGAAAGGAAGCAGCGGGAGGAACTTGGCTGGACCCGTGAGCTTCTGGGGTGTGAAGTTTACCGCAGCCTTGGCTTGCATGGCGAAGGAGTTGCGACCAAAGGCGAATTTGCCGATGGCATAGAGCAGGACGCTACAGGAGAGCACGACGAAGACCAAAGCGTAGGGGAAGGGGTTGGTGCCGATTTCTTTGAGGGCATCGAACACTTGAACGGAGGCACAATTCGTGTAGTTGAGCATCAGCGGTGCGCCCAGCTCGGTGAAGCTCCAGATGAACACGATTGTGCCCCCAGCGAAAAGGCCTGGCATGATCAAGGGGAGGGAGATTTTGAAGAAGCGTTTAAAGGCAGGACAGCCCAAATTCGCGGCAGCCTCATCCATGGCAGGGTCGATGTTGGCGAGGGCGGCGGTCGTGTTCAGATAGACGATGGGGTAGAGTGCGAGGGCCTGAATGGCGATGACACCGAAGTAGCGCGCTTGGCCAAGCCAGTCGATGTTCGTCCCGAGCATCGCGTTCAGGGTACCATAGCGCCCAAGAAGCTGCGTCATGCCGATCGCGCCAACAAAGGGTGGGAGAATCATCGGGACGAGCACAAGCGCGGAGAAAAGCGCTTTGCCGGGGAACTCATACTTGTGTGAGAGCCAAGCAAGCGGCAGCGAGATGAGCATGGCGAGGGTGGTCGTGCCGACGGCGATGGTAAAGCTGTTCACTAAACCTTCTGCATAGATAGGATTTTGAAAAACCCCGAGTAGGTAACGGGACGTAAATTCGCCATTCACCCAAAACCCTCCTCGAACGACAAGGAATATCGGGAGCAGGAAAAGTAGACCGAGCGTTACGGACAAGGCGGCAAACAGCAGGTACCAACGTTTTTTCATGAGATAGGGGGGATTTCCAGTTGTTGTTAGTATGCGCAATTTGGGGCGGTTTTGTCAACCGCTGGCTTGTGAGCCCATGGATTCCAAATCATCTCTCCTCGCGACCCTGTCCCTGCGACTTTTCGCCCAGACCCGTTGAAACCCCGTATCTCCGCCGCTAGGAGTTCTGGAGCTATTAATTAGACGGCTCTCCACAGTTTCGCCCTCCAAAATCACGCCGGAAACGCTAATAACCATGCTGGAGGGCGAGACTGTGGCGAGCCGAGGTTGTCATTTTAGTCATAATTGCTGGCCGCGAACGTAGCCAAGGCAATCCTGTCTCTGGCTTTTGAAACCCCGACAGGATTGTCGGGGCTACCTTGATTGCCAGAAAGGTGGCTGAGCTGGGAACCAACAAATGACCAATGGTCAAGGAATCAGCCCTTTGCCTCAAGCGCCGAATTGATTGCTTGGAGATACGCAAGGATTGATGCTTCGACAATATCGGTTGAAATACCGCTTCCATGGTAGGCTCGATCTTCTAACCGAACCCTCACGTTTGCCTTGCACTGCGCATCCATTCCCTCCGTGATGGCAGAAAGCTGATAATCCTCAAGCGAACACTCCACGTTGAGGATGTCACAAATTGCGCGGAACGAGGCGTTGATCGGACCGTCCCCCGCCGCAACTTTTTCGACAAGTTCTTCGCCAACGTAGAGTCTCACCGTGCTAACCGGCGTGATGGCATTGCTCGCGATGACGCTGAATCGGTCGAGCTTGGCAAAACCTTTAAAGCCGGTCGTGATGTTGTGAGCCAGTGCCTCGAGGTCAGCATCGGAGACAGTTTTCTTGCGATCAGCCAGCGCCTTGAACTGCGCAAAAAGCTCACCAACGCGTTCCGCGTCCAGATGAAAGCCCAGCTCTTCGAGTCTGCGTTCGAAAGCGTGTTTGCCGGAATGCTTGCCCAGGACCATCTTGTTGCGCGGCAGACCGATTGATTCCGGAGTCATGATCTCGTACGTCAGCGGGTTGGCCATCATGCCGTGCTGGTGGATTCCTGCTTCGTGCGCAAAAGCATTTTCGCCCACGATCGCCTTGTTCGCCTGCACCTTGCTACCCGTGACGTTGGTGACGCAACGGCTCGCCGCATAGATTTTCGTCGTATCGATGTCAGTATAAGCCTGATAATGCTCATGGCGCGTCTTCAGTGCCATGACAATTTCTTCAAGTGCGGCATTCCCGGCACGTTCGCCAATCCCGTTGATCGTGCACTCCACTTGCGAGGCACCAGCTTCAACGGCGGCCAGAGAGTTGGCAACGCTCAGCCCCAGATCATCGTGGCAGTGTACTGAAATTCTCGCCTTATCGATGTTTGGAACATTGGCAAAAATATCGCGTATCAATGCACCGTACTCCGTCGGAACAGCATAACCCACGGTATCGGGGATATTAACCGTTGTCGCACCTGCCGCGATCACGCCTTCAACGACTTTGTAGATGAACGGTCGTTCGCTACGCGAGCTGTCTTCAAGCGAGAACTCAATTTCTGGGCAAAGATTTCGGGCATGCTTCACCATGGCGATGGAGCGCTCGTACACCTGATCCGGTGTCATTTGCAACTTAGCCGACATGTGAATGGGCGAGGTCGCCAGAAAGGTATGAATGCGCGGACACACCGCACCGCTCACAGCCTCCCACGCACGGTCGATATCTTTTTCAAGGGCGCGACACAGGCTGGCTACCGATGAGTTCTTCACCAGTTCTGAGATCGCCTTGACCGATTCAAAATCACCTTGTGAAGCAATCGCAAAGCCTGCTTCAATGATATCGACTCGCATGGACTCTAGCACTTCCGCAACCATAAGCTTATCGCGCAGGTTCATAGTGCAGCCCGGTGACTGCTCGCCATCGCGCAGCGTGGTGTCGAAAATGTAAATCTTCCTCATGTTTGATTGGTCGCTCATTGTCTGTTCCTCTTGTTTATACTTAAAAACCCCGTCGACATCTCCAAGATGTCCGCGGGGTTTATACGTCAACGCATAATTCTGAAAAGCAGTCCGATCTAATTACGCGATGCCACAAACCCCGCTTGATAGCAAGGCTAGGCTCGTAAGTCGGATACTGTTTCTGAATGCGTTTGAACTCATGCGATGAATGGTGCCATAATCAGCTCTCTAAAAGCAAGTTTTTTTTTAGCTTTGACGATAATCGGTGCGACAGGGGTATGGCAGGTTCATGGCGGCGGCGGGTGATGGGTGTACAACACACGACAGCCACGGGGCGTTGACGAA
>CAZKJH010000049.1:0-25301 GCA_964553035.1 uncultured Lentisphaerales bacterium
AAGGTGTTGCAGAGGCTGCCGCTTCCATGATAACATCCTTCTGTGTTGACAAGATAATGTACTACTTGGTTTTGGGTCTCGCAGGAAGTAGCGTACTCGTCTTAAGGGAAAGAGCCAAAGGCTTAACCACAAGAATCTCCGATATGCGAAAACAAATTGAAGATTTAAAAGAATACCAGACTTCAAGCAAACTTGACAAATACGGGCATTCGCCCGAGGACTAGGAGTAAATCATGATGGCACTACTGGAAACACTTTTGCTCTTTTTGCTGCTGATTATTGCTTGGCGTGGATATAAAAAGTCTATGCGCGATTTGATGCGAGATCAGATCTTTAAGGCTCGTGATTCGTGGAGAGTTTTTTACACCGAACACGGCTATGCATTTGACGACGAGGTCTATTCAAACACGAGAACGTTTATTAACGCATGTCTGCATAACATCGGGCGGTTCAGGCTTTCATCATTCTTTTTCTTTGCAAGTCAAATGACGCCTGAATTAAAACAGTACATGAAAGACAAGGCGCAGCCTCCAGCAGGCGCGAAAGCGGACGTGCTGAAAAAGGCGTCAGCAGTTGAAAACGATGTTGTTGACTGGCTTGTTGTCTATATGGCTGCCACAACGCTTTGGTTCTTTCCTGTTTTCGTAGGGATACTGTGTTTTGTTTCTGCAAAAAACCTTCTCAAGCTTCCCAAGGCTGTAGCGGTTAAAAAAAGCGCTATTATATTCTCTGCGATCTTCAAGAAATACATCCCGACCCGAGAGGAAATTTCAGAGACCTACGCAGAGGCATGTTAGTTCTATTCGGGTAAACGTTCATCCAGGGCTCCGGCATTTGCCGGGGCCTTTTTTTGTGTCTGCAAATCTAGCTAAATACGATCACTTTGAAATACGAACGGCCGTGCGTATTTCACTTTTCTTGTTTTTAAGACAATAGCCTGAAGCCGACACAAGCCGAATTAAGCGCAGAAACGGGAGCAAAAAAACAACCGTGCTGCGCCTGTTTTTTGCGTAGCCTTTTGCCCGGTTTTTGCCTTTTTTGAAATACGAACGCCGTGCGTTTAGGGGGTCTGAAAAAAAAACGGCAAAAGCTTTTTGTCAAGTTTTTTGTGCATATCTGGCATACCACGCGCGGGCGCGCGCGAGGTTTTGCAATAATTCGACCAGCTTTTCCGCACGGTGTATCCAGCGCAAAACCCGTAAGGCCGACTTATGACAGACTTCGCCAAACCCTCAAAAAACAATTCAATTCTTGCCACCGCCCCCGGTTCGGAGGGTTATAGCCTTTCGCTCCGATACGCCGCCGGGGGCGGTGGCTTTTCTTTTCGCGGTTTTCGAAAAATCGAAATACGCACGGCCGTTCGTATTTCGCTTTTATGTTTTTTTGCAGTGGCTCCGGCGTTGATGATCGCTGCCGAGAATAGCGAGACTTCGCCGCCCACAATCACCTTTGAGGACTCTATGACGAAGGCACTCGTCGCGCTAATAACCGCGCTCACGACGTGGATTGTTTTCCGCAGCCGCGAGGATAAAAAAGCGGCGGAAAAAGTAAAGGTCGATATCGACCGAACTCCGCCACTGGGCGAAGACACGGCGAGAACCTACGCCACCAAAAACGAATTGGTCGCCGTGGAAGGAAAGCTGTCGAGCGACATCAAGGATCTGCGATCGCAGATCAACACGAACGATACGACGCTGCGCAACCTGATAGAAGGGAACGACAAGAACGCGGAAATCCGATCGCGCGGAACTCACTCGCGCATTGACACGCTGTACCGGACGCAAAACAAAACGAATCGTTCACTCGGGGTTTTGATCGGGCAATTGAGCGTGATCACGAAGACCACGCCAAAAATCGAAAACGACGACGACGCGGAGGGCTAAACCATGATCGACGGAAAAACACTGTATTTCTACAAGGCGAAAATGTTGCGCATCCTTGAGCAGTATTCTGGGGTTGAAGCGCGAGAGGATCAGTTGATCCAGGATGCGCAAATCAACATCAACGGCAATGCCAGGCCGAACGATATACGCCAAGCCTTGGGCGCGTTGAAGGATGATGGCTTCGCGTCGCGCCGATTGGCGGATCTTCGCGGCGCGGTGTGGCGCATCACGCCAGCCGGGCACACTGAGACTTCCAGACTCGCCCTTGAAGAAGAGACCGATTGAAGAAAAATCGAAATACGCACGGCCGTTCGTATTTCAAAAAACCATTTTTAGCAACGCCATGAACACCTCATTAAAACCGCGCTCCGATAGCCTCGCCGCTAGTCTTTCCCGACTAGGGGTTATCGACGACTTTTTTGCTTTTGTGGCCACGGAAGCACCGTCGTATGAAGCAATGCGAGCGTGGCTATCGGAGCGCGGTGTCTCATCCTCCATTGGCGCGTTGCACAATCTCGTAACCTATCGCATGGGAGTTTGGAAGGCTCAAGAAGCCATTCGCTCGGCGACGGACTCTATTGATGACATCCCCGAAGGCGCAGACGATCTCTTGAAAAAACGCATCACGGGAATGAAGTTCGACCTCATCCTCGGGAATTTAACCAGCCAGCAGCAGCTTGCCGTGTGGAAGCTGGATCAGGCTGAGCGCGACCTCGCCTTGCGCAATACGTCGATGCGCGACGCGGCAGTTGACGCACTCCTCAAAGAAGCGGAAGGAAACGACGAAGCCAAAGAAAAGCTTAACGAATTCCTCGCGGCCTTAGACAAGGGCAAGGAGGCGCAGCGTGGCTAAACGTAACCTTTCAATCCTCGACCGCGTCGCCGCCGCCTCCAAGCCCGAGGAGTCGCGCCTGCCGATACCGCGCTCTATCACGTTCTACGCGTTTATGCACGAACACGCCAAGGTGCGCGTGGGCTCCAAGTACGTGCAGTATTCGACCAAAGGCCGCGAGCCGCTGTTGATGGTTATCGCTATTATCGACTTTGCTCTTGGCAACGCCGTTGACTACATTTCTGCCGAGGCAATCAAGTCGCTCTTCGGCACTGCAAAACCGACGCGCCAACAGATCGCCGACGCCTGCATTGATGTTTGCGGCGGTGCTCAGTTCGGAAAAACCGTCCTGGGGCTGCATCTCAAGGCCTACCTTGCCGCCGTGCGCGGGATGAACACCTACTATGCCCTCCCCGACGACGACCTTGTGCAGGGCATTGTGGACGGCAAGGAACGCCCCGAAGTGCTGGATCAAATACCGTGGCTGGCTGCGCTGGTTAAAGTGGGCAAGGGCTTGAACGCATCCGGCAAGGCGGCAGACCGCAAGGGCGCGATGCTCTTTACCGATGGCCACGTAACGGCCATGAGCTACATGCGCGGCATCAATGCCAAGATCCCGACGACGTTTTCTGCGGACTGCGTGATCGAAGACGAAAAAGACGACATCAAGGACGCCAACGCAAAGTTTCTCGAAGGCCGTATGACCGCCTCGACGTTGAGGATGCATGTCACCATCGGCACGCAGCGCTACCACGGTGCCGGGCAGAATTTGAAGTTTGAAGAAGGCTCCCAGCACGTGGGATATCTTACTTGCCCAGACTGCGGCGCCGCACTCAACCCTGAAGAGTCGTGGCCGAAAATCTGCCGCATGGATTTGAACGCCGAACACGCCAACCCGTGGCTGACGGCTGAAGGCGATTTCATCGACGGCGCTCACAATCACTTTGCTTTTTCGCCCACGGCTGCTTACTACTTTGCTTGTCCCGATTGCGGTGCACGGATCGATCGCACACGAATCAGCTACCGCGCTCGAAGGCCGGAGCGAATCGCGGCGCATAAGTGGAGCATTCGCGTTTCCCAGCTTTGTTGTTCCGGCCTGCCGGTGTCGATGTTTGCGCAGTCCTGGCAAAACGCGATTCGGGATCCAGACTCCATGAAAGCGTTTGCTTGCGACCGCCTCGCTATGCCCAAATCAAGCGCCCAGGCTGTGACGCCAGAAGTGATTCACCGCGCTTGTGCTTGCACGCCGCCGGTTGCGTTTTCGCTGGCCGCTGCTGAGGCTGGCCGCGTTCGCTACTGTGGGCTCGACACGGGTGACCGCTGCTGGTTCACGTGCCGGGAGTTGGACACTGCCACGGGCCGCAAATACACCGTGTGGGCGGAATCGATCGCGGCGGAGTCCGTTCGCGTTCGCGTCCCCGTGCTTTTCAAGACGCTAGGTGCTGCTTGCCTCTTTGTCGACGCTGGTCCGCTGCGCGATCTTGCTCGCGATCTTTGCCTTGTGCTCAATGGCATCCAAGCCGAAATCACTGGGGCGGCGCAATACGATCTTAGCAGGCGTATTGATTTCGGCGGTTGCTCCTGGAACGGTGGGGCGCATACGTGGCAGGGTCTCCAGTGTGCCGCGGTCGAGTTCACGGGGAAGCCGGGATCCGGAATTGTGCAGGCCTGCCGCCTCACGCCGGGCAACGGCTCATTCTACCCCGTGGTGTCCTGCAATCGTGATGAGGCTATCGGCATGGCCGTCGACGAGCTGCTGACCGCCGACGAGGGGCTGCAAGTGCTGGGGCCTAATGGCAAGCTGCGCACCGAGCCGCTGTGGTATCTGCCTGCGGACGTGCCGGGGCAAATGCCAATCGTCGCCGTGCTGCACTCGCACATCCTTTCCGGCTGCCGCAAAGAGCGCGACCGCGATGGCAAAGAGGAGCACTACCTCGACAAGGTCGAAAACCACTTGCTACTCGCCTCGGCGTATGCCCGCCTCGCGGAGTCGGTCAACGCTGCCGAGGCTTCGCGCGGAACGCGCTGCGGAGCGCAGAGCGTATCAGTCCCTGAGTACATCGATCCCTGGGCGAGGAGATATTAAGATGAGCAAACTTTCGACTTTATTTTCAAAGCGCGAATCCAGCGTTGACGCCTCCCGGGTGACCCTCTCAATGATGAGCCAGTGGTCGCCGCTGGAGATGCTCACGCCGCGCATGCTGGCGCACATCCTGGAGAGCCTCAAAGCTGGTGAATTGTCGCAGTATGCACGAATCTGGGATGATGTCCGCCAGCGCGACGACCTGATTGCAAGCGTCGAGCCCAAACGCCGGAAGGATGTGGCACGGCTTTCCTACGAGATCATTCTCGCCGAAGATACGCCCGCCGCCGCCAAGCAAAAAGACGTGGTCGAATATTTCTTTAACACCCTCCGCTATGAGGACGTGCTCGACGCCGACAAGTGCGGCGGAATCGCCGCGTTGATTCGTGGCATGATGCTGTCTGTTGGCTTCGGCTGGAGCGTTCAAGAGATCGTTTGGCGTCCGTCAATCTTTGGCCTGTCCGGAACTTTTAAACAAATGCCGCTGTGGTTCTTCGAGCGCCGCACGGGCAAGCTGCGCTTCCTTGAAACGGATGGAGCCTACGAGGGTCGCGACCTTGAGGATGGCGGGTGGCTAATTTCCGCTTGCGAAGATAAGCTCGCCATTGCCTCGCTGGTGCTCTATCTCTTCAAGCACCTCCCTTTGCGCGATTGGCTCGTTTACTGTCATCGCTACGTGGTGCCTGGGCTCCACGGGAAAACGCCTTCCAAAAAGGATTCTCCGGAGTGGTCCGACCTGCATAATGCGCTGGTCAATTTCGGTCAGGACTGGGCTCTTTTGACTGGCGCGGATGTCGAGGTTAAGACCATCGACGCCACAACCAAGGGAGATCTCCCATACCCGCAGTTGATCGACCGTTGCGACCGTCGTCTCTCGGGCCTGTGGCGCGGTGCGGACCTCGCCACGATGTCGGCTAAGGACAACACCGGCGCGTCGCTCCAGGGCGGCGAGAAGGACACGCTCACGGCCGATGATGCCGTGATGGTCGAGGAGATCATCAACAGCCGGCTGGTGCCGCTTATCCTGCGCTATCACTTTGGCGACGTCACGCCGCTGGTCTCGTTCCAGCTCCAGCGGACCAACACGCAAACTGAAACGGATCTGAAGATCTATGACAAGCTCTACACGTGGGGCGTGCCGGTTGCGATCTCCGATATCCGGGAGCGCTTCGGCGTCGCGACGCCAGACGATGAGGCGGAGACGATATTCAACACGCCAGGCGCAGCCACGACGACGGTCAATGCCGCCGCCTCCAGCAACCCGCGCCGCGTCAAGGCACTCACCGCGTTGGCTGGCGACCTCGCCCCGCTGCGCGAGGCGATCAACGCCGCGCTGGCGCAGACCGACGAAGACCTACCCGCCGCGCTGGCCGCGCTCCAGCGCACCATGCCGGAACTATTCGACCAGGTCGATGCTGCAGGCGACTTCGCGCTCTCGCTCACGGAACTTCTCGCCCAGTCCTTTTCTGATGGCATTGCCGCCAAACCAACCCAATCCACACCCGCATGAAAAAACCACTATACATCCTCATCAACGAAGCCGAGTCGTCAAAGCTCTACACGCTGATATGCGCCGATACGCTATCGCTCTCAACCGAAGGCAAGGCTCCGGAAGAACTCGTCATCCGCTATGCCGATGTTGACTACGGCCGTGACGGGATTGTCGGGATTCAGCGATTCCGCAAGGCCGACGCCGAAATGCTTGCGGCCGCGTGGAATGCACGGCTCGCAAATGATCCTCGCGCTGCTGCCGGGCTCCCGATCTATGTCGGACATCCCGACTATACCGCAGGCGATCCAGAAGCCGAGCTTGAGCTTGTGCAGAAACAGCCCCCGGCGGTTGGCTGGATCAAAGAGCTGCTCGTCGGCGAGGCCGGGCTCATCCTACGCGTCGAATGGACGGCAAGAGGCCGCGGCCTTGTCGAGAGCAAGGAATACCGCTTTTTCTCGCCAGCGATCCTCTCGATCCAGCTCGGCCGGGAAAACGGCACCATGATCTACGCACCGCGCATCCTGCGCAGTTGCGGACTCACCAACACGCCAAACTGGCCACAGGCTCCCCTGGTCAATGCGGCAAACCCTAACGGCGGAGCCGATGAAGGAACAAACCAGATGCCACTACTCGAACGCATCGGCAAGGTCTTCGGCAAGACGTTCGCCACGGAGGACGACGCTGTCGGCCACGTGTCGACTGTAAACGCCGAGGCCATTAAAGCCACGGACACGCTGACCGTCAATGCAGCGCAGGCAGGCAAAATCAAGGCACTCATGACCAGCCTTGCAACCACATGCGTCAACGCGCAGGTGGCACGTGGAGCCGTACTCGCGGGCCACGCTCAAACCCGCATCGCAGACCTCGTCAATTCTGGCGACTCGATTGACGACCGCATCAAGGAGCTCGAGAGCCTTCCCTCGCTCATGAAGACGACTGAGACCGTCCACTCCGAGACGGTGCAAAAACGCTCCTCCGACGCTGCCGAACGCCGCCAGCAGGTGCAGGAGCTCGTCCATGCCAAGATGGCCACCGGCATGAGCTACGACGGCGCATTTACGGCTGTCAGCCGCGAACACAAAGAGCTGTTCGAAACAGCCAACGCAGGCAAGTAAGCCGCGTTAAAAAAGCCTCTCCATCATCAACCCAAGGAATCAAAATCCATGAAGAAAATGTATCCCATGTTTAATGAAGCCGGGACGCATCCGACTGGCAAAATTGCCCGCATCGCGGAAGCGGTGTTTGGCACTGGCCTGCTGCTCAAGAAGGGCACGGCCGCCGGATCGGTTGTCGTCACCACGGCCGCAACGGAAAACCCGCTCTGCATCTCCATCGTGCCGCCTGATGCCATCGGCGACAACGTCTCCGTTGAGCTGCTCACCGCGCCCGGCACGAAGACCGGCAAGCTCGCGGCCAGTGGCGCGACTGACGGCGATCTGCTCGTGCCTGCCGCCGGTGGCACGGTCCAGACTGTGCCCGCCGCAAACGGCACGTACTACGTCTGCGCTCGCGCCCTCCAGACAGGTGTCGAAGGTGACATCATCGAGATCGAGACGTTCGCGCCTCGCCCGGTCGTGATCTCCGGCTAATCCCCCCCCCAAAAAAAACCAAAAACCAATCATAGGATAACCCATGACTGACTTCATCGATACCCTCTTAGATGAGAGCCGCGTTTCCGCGAAGCACAATCTCATCTGCCTGCCGAACGCACAGTCGTTCGACAACACGCACCTCACCGAGGCGCTTAGCACCTACGCCCAGGGCTGGAAAGACCCTGAGGATTACGACGGCATGCTCGACTTCTTCTTCCCCCAGGTGCAAGTGCCGAGAAAGTTCGAGTTCCGCAAGGGCGACAACTCCGAAGACTTCGTCGTCGATAGCGACGACGAGCGTCCGGCCGGCGCGGACTTCAAGACGATCAAGTATTCGGGCGAAGTCGAGATCCAGAAGACGCTCAATCGCGGCCTCTCGATCTTTGTCGATCCCGACATGGTCGCTGGCATGCCCAACTGGCAGCAGGTCTATACGGCGCGTCTTCTTCGCCGGATCAAGCGCAATGCGCTCTCCAAGGGTCTCGCGCTGGTGCTTGCCGCCGCGTCCAACACCGGCAAGACGTGGAGCTCCGCGACCGACCCGGACGCGGATGGCATGAACCTTGTGAAGGATTGCGGCGACCTCATCGGGTTCAACCCGAACCGCATCGCATTCACGGGCTCCGCGTGGGTCAAGCGCTGCCTTGCGTTGCGGGCAAAGGATACCGCAGGTGCTCGTATCTCGCTCGGGCTGACCACGCCGCAGGATGCCGCCGTCTACTACGGTGCCCAGATGGGCAAGAACGTCTCGACACGGGTCAAGAGCGGCTCGACAAAGGCGAACATCACCGGTGGCGACTACCTGCTGGCGTTCTACGCCGAGGATGGAGCGGGCCCGGACGATCCGAGCGCAACGAAGCGCTTCTGGTCTACGTGCGACAATGGTGCTCAGTACGCCGTGTACGTCCGCCCGTCAGGCACGAAGTTCTTCGTGCTCACCGTGGAGTGCTACGACCGCCTGGCCGTCACCTCCACGCTTGGCCTCAAGAAGCTCACAATCGCGTAGAGGTAAATCATGGCGTGGCGTGAAATCACCGAATCCGACATTCTGCTGAAGCTCTCCAAAAACGAGCTCGACACCGTGCGTTCCGTCTCAACAAGCGGCGACCCGGTGCCGGGCGCAATAGAGATGGTCACGGGGCTTATTCGGGGGTCTGTCGCCGCGCATGCGGCCAACGTCATGGGCGCGGAGGGAACCATCCCCGAGCGCCTCATGGATGCGGCTGCCTCTCTCCTGGTTGTACAGCTCTACAGCGCCAACGGTGGCATGCTCATCGACCTCAACGATACGCGCAAGGCGGCGGCCAAGTCTGCCGAGCGCCTGCTCGAGCGTGTCTCCGAGGGCAAGTATGCCGTCGAGCTGCCGGGGCCAGTCGGCGAGTCAACAGAGGACGGCAAATCCGCCTCTGCCGAGCTCGTCACGAAATCTGCAAATCCGCTCAGGCGCGATGATCTCGCCGGGCTCTAAACGACTCACATGTTCCGGCAACTAGTCCGGAGAAATCGAAAGAAGGAAATCAAAACAATGAAGACTCGCAAAATTGGAATCCTGGGAATGGCTCTCGCCGTGGGCCTTGTCTTTGCCGCAATGCCGGAGCTTGCTGCTGCATCGGAAGGAACGCCCTACGATGTGGCGATCACGCTTCCGGGCGGCACCACGAACTCGCTGGGCACGTCCTACACCGTCGGCCTTGTGTCGCCCGCCAACTCCGCGCTGCGGCCGCTGGCCGTATCGTGGGCGTGTGCAGGGCTCAGCGATACCAACACTATCACGCTTGGCAAGGCCGTAGGCGGTGCCGCGTGGAAAAGCACAACCGTCAGCGGCACCACGGCTGCCAGTGGCGTCACCCTCATTACCGATGAGTGGTATTGGCGACGAGGCGACACCGTAGCCGTCTCGGCCTCCGTAACCAATGCAATGGTAGTAACGATCCATTGCCTGGAGAAATAGCGCCATGCCTAAGGACGACAAACCCGTCGACACCAAAGCCAAGGTGAACGAGGCCCCCAAGCCCGACCCCTCGAGGCTCATAACCGATGTGCTCATTGCCAACGGTTACACCGTAGACATCCGGACAAGTCCCGGAGTCCACGACATCGTCTACCACATCACGGTCAAACGATAGGAATCATCAACCATGGGAACAATCGCCGACCTCCGCGCCGCTGTTGTGCAACGTTTACAAGCCAATGAAAAGCTTGCAGGCATCACGATTCTTGCCGAAGACCGCCTCGACCTCTCGACCGAGATCAACAAGGCACTCGCGACGGGCAAGGGCATCGTGATCACCGTTGCAACCGGCAGCGAGAAGTTTCGCCAAGGCTCGAATCCGGTCCCAGTAGCCGAGGTGGAGCTAATCGTGGAGGTCGGCGAGATCCCATTAATCAACCGATCAAAGAATGGCGCGAGGCTTCCCGCATCCGAGGCCGCCGCCATCATCGTCAGCGCCTTGCATCACTACCCCTGGGAGGCTGGCAAGGTGCTTGTGGCATCCGAGAAAATCTACGACAAAGACGCCAAAGAAAAGATTGTCTCCTACGCCTCAGTTTTCACCACGCTGATCCAGTATCCGCAAGGATAGATCATCCACCCGTAAAGGACAAAACACCATGCCATCACCATCAATCACCAGATCCTCACTCCAACGCGGCCCCGGTAGTCTTACATACGGGTCTGACACCTTCTTCTCGCAAGAAGATATCTCCGTCAACGTTCGCCTCGAAACGTGGCGGCCTAAAATATCGACGCACGGCGAGGGCGCACCGCGTATTGCCGATGCCAGCGGCGAAATCAGCTTCACCCCGACTGGCCGGATCACAGCGGCTATCATCGCCGCGCTCTACCCCGCAGGCTTCCGTAACCCGGTTGTCGGTGCTCGCGTATTCCCGGCCGCCGACGCGGCGCTGCTGATCCACGGCGTTGACGGCGTAAAGCACAGCTTCGCCAATGCCGCGCTGACCAAAATGCCAGGGCTCACGCTCACGCCGAAATCAACGGCCTTCGGCGATGCCACGTTCATGGCGCTCATCAAGGACAACACGCCGCGCGAAACAGCCGGATCGTTCTACACCACGCCGACCTCTGGTGCTTGGGCAGGCCTGTTCGACGACGCCGCCATTATCGCCGTGCCCTACACTGGCGTTTTCGGCACCACGACGATCCTCACCGAAGACGGCTGGCGCGTGGAGTTTGATGTCGGCATGTCGCCCATCGTCGTCGATGGCATTGGGACCGTCGATTATCAGGTGGATTCCGTTACGGCCAAAGCATCCTGCAAGCCCGTGGCTCTGTCTGCGGCAGAACTCATGACGATCCTGCGGCCGGAAGGCCTCATCCTCGGCGCGTCCCTCCGCCAGACGAAGAACCTCGTCATTACCGGCCTCGCAGGCGGCCTCGTCGTCACCCTCTACGATGCAGCGCTGCTCGAAGGCCCTGCCTCCTGGGGCAACCAGAGCGGCCGCGTCGGCGAGATCACCTTCGAGGCCTCGCGCCAGCTCACGGGCACGGCTCCCTCCACCACCATGGGCGCGGTCTTCGCCGTCTCCATCGCCGCGTAAACATGGAGGCATCTCATGGTCATCACGCTCAAAGACTCTGCCTCGGTCAAGACCGATATCGTGCTGGTGCACGGTGCCGCTAACGCATCCTCAACGTATGCGCAAGGGCCGATTGGTGGCGAGGAGGTTTTTGAGTCGAGCGTGGTGATCCAAGTGGTGCCCATCATCCGCGCTGCCGCCGCCCGAGTCCGGGCGCGCGGCAACCGCACGGCCTCATATCCCTTCGGCGCGCTGCGCGAGTTTACATCCTTCGGCAATGCCCGCGCCTGGGCCGCTGCACACGCCGCTGCGCTCGACGGCTATGACAGGCTTGCTATCACGGCAGACAGTGCCACCACGACGCTACACGGTGCACTCTCGCCCGTCCGCTGCACCCTGCGTGGCGTCTCCGTCCTTATCGACTACACCTTTGTCTTTGGAGCCACATCATGACCTCTATCCGCCTCGCGCTTCTCTCTCTTTGCTTGGCCGCAACGGCACAGGCGCAGACCTCGCTCCCCTGGGCGTTCGAATCCTCGCGCCCCGTCTCGAAATCGTGGGAGGTTTACCACGGCGAGACGGTCACGCTTGCCCCCACGCTCTTGGTCAGCGGCATTGCTGCCACCTATCCCACGAACGCCACGGCAAGGCTCTACTACCAGACTAACGGCATGGCCTCGGTGTGGTGGTCAACGCCTGCGGTCGTGACGACAAATGCCGTAGCCGCCACCTGGTCGGGCGATCTCGACATAGGTGCAAGTGCCTATTCGTTTTTCATCAAAATTACGGATCCAGACGGCGCGATCAATTACCGCGCCAACGGGTCACTCAAAATGATGGACTCCCCCGGGTTTGTGCCCAATGCAATCACCCAGCCGGTATCAACGATAGACTTTAGTGCGGTCACGGTGATTAACGAGCCCTGGGCAACGGCTGCGGACATAGCAGAGGCTACGGCAGGACTTATCCTTGACGAGCAAGACACCAATGCGCTGGCCGCTGTTTCTGCCCTCTCCAACTACGTGGACTCTGCCACGAGCGCCGAGCCGTTGCTCCGCGCCGCTGGCGACACCGCAGGCTCAAACTACGTAGACTCTGCCACATCTGCCGAGGCTCTACTCCGCGCGGCCGGAGACTCTGCCACATCAAACTACGTAGACTCTGCCATCGGATCCATCGTCGAGGGGGATCCCGTTGCTCTGGCCGCGCTGAGCAACCTAACCGTTACGGCGGAAGGTGGGTACGCCAGCGAAATATTCTGGTATCCGACTGCGGTGAACGCCCCGGCACAGATCGGGACTAATGTCGTATTGGATGACATCATGATCCTGCTCGCCTCTGGTCAGTCGAGAATCGATAAGCGGCTGGCGGTCGCCGTTGATGAGCGTCCGACAGTCTACGAGATCGAGCCGCCAAGTGGCACGTGGACTTTAGAGCCGGGATCAGAGACGATAGCGGTGCTCTCAAACGACGTACTGGTAGCACAGGGTGGCGTAGGGCTTGCTCGGGCAATCTTTACAACGGACGCCGGAGAGGCTAAGAGCGTAGACGTTGGGTTCGCTCAGCCCGCTACCGGGACGGTGATTAAAAATCCATCGGCGGAAATAGAGGGTTCGTGGCGGGCGGGCGTATCGACTAACGTTATTGCGCACTTCGCGGCGGCAGACACCAACATTGTAAGCACCTATCGGTATCACCGAGAAACAGCGTTTGGTCCGAACGGCGTGAGCACGTGGACCTTTCCGAACAGCCTGCAGCTTTACGAAACTGGCGGCACCAACAGCAACGCGCACGATCCGAGGGTTGCCAACGCCTCTTTCTTTTGGCCTGAGGTTGCCGACGCGCTGCGCTGCGTTTCCAGTTGGCGAGGGGATTTGTATGCGCATCGACCCTACATCGCCGTCGCTCCGCACTACGCGATCAGCGTGGTGCATTGGCGCCAGACCAATACCTGGATCCCATGGTGTGTAGACCGGGACACGGATACTTGGATGACGAATCGACTCGCTGTGACTAGTAATGATGATCCAGGGAGGGTTGGATCTGTCGCAGATGTTAGCGTACACCGATTTAATGATGCGTTCCCGACAAACATCCTGATGCGTTTTCTGCCCCAGTCGCATCTAGAGACGCTCTCGCCGTCGCTGCTCAACAGTGCTATTGGAATGACTGCAAGCTCTCACAACACTGTACATCCTGCGCAGTTAAAGCCCGATAATATGCCCAACTCGTTGCAGGCGCATTCGGCGTGGACAAGCTACGAGGTTGTGTGGGATCACACGCGATGGCTCCAGCGGGAGTATGGCGGGGTGGAGACTCTGACACACAACACTCACCTCTGGGACTCTGGACATCTATCGTTTATATGGATCAATGGGATTCTCGTCCCTGTTGGCACGTTCACGTTTGCAAATGGCGGCGGTAATGCGCTCCTTAACGACTACATCATTAACCGGATTTCCGAGATCGTACAGGCGGATTCCGCCGGTGCGGAGACGGTCGGGATTATCTCAACGGAGGAATTACAATGAGAGCTTCAATAATGCTTTTTGGGTTTGTGGCGATGGGCGTGTGTGCCGCCGAACTAGGCCCGGTGAAAATACAACGCAGAAATGACGTTGAGTTCTCTCACGGTGCGCTCAACGACCAAGGGGAATTGACCTACACAATCGCCGGAAACGGAACCAGCGTTCTCACCCTCGGTTCGGCGGAGGGTAATGCCGTTGTGTCGGATCCGTTCGCGATCCGGCTTGCCCCTCAGCGTATTCTCTCGGCTGGCGAGTGGGCGGCCACGCTAGGAGATGGCGTCACGCTGAACGAGCAGGGTGTTTATGAGTTTTTCGACGCCTATAAAACTGGTGATACTGTGCGATCCATGACTATAGCCCCAGTCAATTCGCTTGTAAAGATCGCCCGAGTTACGTACGGCATCAACAACTACTTTATCAATAATAAGGTTGCGCAAACGGAAGAGTCTGTAAGCTGGAGCGGCACCTCGACGTATAATTCGTTCTTGGACCCCTACGACAAAGGCGCTTGGATGTACGTCTCGAACATCGTTGTTTATGCGTGGGTTGGAGACGAACGCATTTCAAGTGTAGATTTTACACTGTCTGATCTATCTGTCACGGACAAAACCGGAACCTACAATATGAGCGATTTGAGACAGTGGATTAAAACCCGCTATGACTCGAAGACCGGAGACCAGTGGAGCAAATTTCCAGCAACTCAGGCCGTCAATCTATCAGACAATCAGATTTGGTTTGATCCGCTGGGTATTGTCAGGATGTCATCATGGCAGAGTGCCGACACCAACACGGTGGCGATTACGGTCAACGGAACTCCCGTCCTAGAGATCGTTCCAGGAGCTACTGAATTCTCCGACCAACTCAAGATCGTAGACTACCAAATCAACGGCTCCACGCAGGCGGTCTTTTACGTCTCGGCTACGCTCAATTCCGCGCTAGGACTCCAGTCCACGGCATCTCTAGATCCTGCAAACTGGTCTGACATCTCGGCAGGGCTCACATCAACGTTCCCCACGATCAGCCAGCACTCTGTCTCTGGTGTGACATACGACGTTTACGTGCTGACGCTGATACTCAATCCGTCTGTAGCAAGTGGGTTCTATCGTGTTAAATCGACGGTATCTGCTATTGGAGCAACGACGCTGGAGATCAAGAATTGCACGCTAATCTACAATGGACACCCGTTAAACATCATCACCCAAGTCGTTGACGGCGTCACCTACGAGGTTCTAGGCAACGTCATTCCATAACAAAAACCCCAAAAAAGGAAAAGCATGAATATCTACTGGATCATCGCAATCATCATCACATCTCTTTTGCTCCTCTCCATTGGCGGCTGGGCTCTCTGGTACTACTGGCTATCGCTCATGCCGAAGTTCTGGAAGGATTGTTCTAAAGCATCTTGCTGGGACGGCTCGAACGCACAGACGCGAATGATGAATATCCTTTCGCCTCACATGAGCGAGACAGAGTTTAAGGCTCGTGTTAAATGGACTCTCAAACGCGGCTGTAATTGTCTGCACCTCTTCGTTTGCAACAAGGCAGACGGCGAATATGCTGGCTACTCGATCTACGGTGGAGGTGATGTCACGCCTCTCAGCAGATCTCCAAATAGTGGCATCGTCTCCATGATGACCAAGCGCATTACGTATGCTCGACGCCAAGGGCTCGGAATTGTGCTTTGGCTTATGGCTGACGACAGTTCGGCATGGAACAGAGCATTGCTTGCAAACCCTGCTCAGTACGCTTATGACCTAAAGAAAACAGGCTTGCTATCCTATGCCTCTACCGTAGTCCTCGGGCTTGAGATCAATGAGTATGCCTCAGCCTTGTCTGTCAGATCACTTTCATACTATATCAGCAAGGTCTACGGTGGCAAGATCGGAGTCCACCACACATCCAGCAGTACAGCATTCGCAAACTACGGTGATATCCTTTTCTATCAAACGAATCCGGGGCTCAACGCCGCACAGATCAAAGCGGCGGCGGCTAAAGCGTTAGCGACTGGTAAGCCCGTAAATTATTTTGAACTCGCGCGTAACCCACAGCGCGAGCTCTCACAGGCTGCGCTAGCCGCAGGCTGCTTCGGTGTGGGAAATTGGTAAATAAGGACGTAGCAATGTCAAAATTCAATTGGAAAAACGAAGCCACTTACACCGCGATTGCGGGGCTGGCTATCACAGGTCTCGCCGTCTTTGGCGTCACCACAGCCGCCGAGGGAACCTCCCTTGCGACTGCCGTCGCGAGCATCGTCTCCGGCGTCATCGGCCTCGTTGTCACGATCAAGGCAATTATCGCCCGCCACAAGGCGGCAGATACAGAGGAGGGCTAACCTATGACTATACAGTGGCCCGTCGTCGGGAGTTGGGCTCTTGCCGTCTGCTGCGGCGTGGCCCTGTTAGCCTGGTATGCGGTCCGCTCCGCCAATCGTACGGATGCGGCCCTCGCTTCACGAAGGCATAAGCGCAGGCAATACCTCGCCACTAAAAAAGAGTGGCTCGCCGCAATTTCACGCGGCGATACGTTCCAAGCAGCCGAAACCAAACGCGTACTTGACTCCATGCGCAAACAGGGCTGGCATAAGTTGGAGATTCTCATTCTCTTTGTCGGCCTGTCGCTCCTCGCTGGATGCAAAACCAACGCGGTCGTCTCTCCCGTACTAATCCCAACGGGGCAGCACATCCTGCTCCCATCGCCTGGCGACATCGTTCCACCGCTCCCCGTCGGAGAATCCCGATGGTGGCTCCTCACGCCCACGGGCTTAGCCTTCTTGCTCCCGTCTGACGCCCCAATTCTCAACATAACCACAAACGCTCCGTAACAAAAACACCATGACTGCCTCCGAATTCCTCCGTGCAAATCCTCGCGTCGCAACCGTGCTTTCGGCTCGCGATATCGAGACGCATATCCCGGCAGCAATTCGGCAGGTTTCCGTGTTTTCCGCTCGCACAACCTACGCGCATCACCTAGACGAAACGCATAAGGACATTGCGGAGCTGCTCGACGGCAAGATGGGCGCGAACGAGATCCGCAACCGGATGCAGGATCGTCTAGAAAAACTCAACTACAAGCCCGATCCGGCCGACCGTGGCGGCCTGCGTGATTTGGGGAGCGATGCGCGGACGAATCTCATCATCGACATGCAAGAGCAACGCTCGCGCGGGTATGCCGTGTGGCGGAGTCAGCAGCAGGAAAGCGTGCTGCGCGTATGGCCGGCCAACGAATTGTTCCGGGCGGAGGCTCGCAAGGTGCCGCGCAAGTGGAAAGAGCGCTGGAACACGGCCCGCGCCGATCTGGGCGAAGCCGGAACGTCGGCAACCTACGCCTTGAGCAATGACGGCCCGTTCGTGGCCATGAAGAACGACGCGATATGGACAAACATCTCCCGCTTCGGCTCCCCCTGGCCTCCGTTCGATTATCAGAGCGGGATGCGGCTCCGCCAGGTGAAGGCCTCGCGGGCGCGTGAACTGGGTGTGCTGAAAGAAGGGGACAAAGGCCCGACTCCGGCACGCGACCCCATGAACACGTTGGACTCAGCGTCGGTTGGCGACATGTCGAAGCCTATAGTTGAGAAGTGGGTCTCAGCATTCGGGGAGCGCGGCCGCGTTGTTGACGGGCGAGTCGTTGTTATACCGGAACCCTCGATTGTTGCCGAGATCCTTGATGTGGCAAAATCGTCGCCCAACGCCCGTGCCTCTGCCCCCTTTGCGTTTGTAGAGGAGCAAACTGCAGGAGTCGTCGAGGAGATACTGCACGGGCAGCCGCTTCGCCCCGGCTCAACGTTTGAGGTCGGCGCGGATTCCATCCGCCACACCTTCAACGCCCACGGCGAGGGGAATGAGCGCAACCGGGATCAACGCCCGATTACCGAGGCAGACATTGCAAATCTCCCCGAGCATGTGCGCGGCAAGGGCCGCTGGCGCGAATCGAATAAGGACGAGAAGAGCTGGAGGCAGGGAGACGCCGTTACGTTTATTGGCTTAGATGGCATTATCTCCGCTTGGAGCGTCAGCCGCAAACGCGGCCGTCTTTCGTTGATCACCCTCTTTGCAAGAAAAATGCCGGGGCTCACGTCCGGTTCGATGCCATTAGAGAAGCCCAAAACCTTACATCCGAAATGATGACGCGCCGTTAGCCCTGGCACGGAGAAAGACTACCCCATGCTATACATCCTTGTCAACACCGATTCCGGAGAACTGGCCGAACTGCTCGCGAGGCTTTCCGCAGAGGCCAATTCCAAAGATCTCATCGAAGTCGTCGCCGAGTCGGCCGCCGAAGCCACCCGCGAACATCTGCGCGATCTGCATGACAAACGCCATCGCAATGTGACAGGGCGTTCATTTTATTTGCGTGCTGCAGACGCCGTTGTGGCCGATTCCTCGGGAGACGACGCGAGAGTTACTATCGACCACACGGGCCTTGCGCTGCGCTACTACGGAGGAACCGTTCGCCCCTCTGGCCGTACCAGCCTAATCACCGGCAAGCCGATACGCCGAATCGCCGTGCCGAAGGAAGGCAGCGAGGCCGAAGGTAAAACCCCGTATGACTTCCGTGGCAGAGTGTCGCTAATTATCACCAAGCGCAAGAAGGCTTATCTCGGCAAAGAAGAGCCGGACGGGTCATTCACGCCGCTTTTTTGGCTGGTGAAAGAAACGAATCATAAACCAGACAAGACCGTGCTCCCGACTGACGACACTCTCGCCGATGCCGCCGAAGCGGCGATCAAGGAACAGATACAGGAGATTCTCCATGGCCGATAGAATTATAGACATCCTACTGCGGATCAAATCTGACATTATGGGCGCGAAGGCTGCTGAAACGGCCGTGAACGACCTAGAGAGTTCCGTAGGCAAACTGGAAGAGGCGCAGTCCGGGCTAAAGGATTCAGCGGAAGACGCAACTGCAGCAGTTGAAACTGGCGCAAAAGAAGCTGCTGCTGCAGTAGATAAGCATGTCGATGCGGTCGAGTCGCTAACGCCGGCATATAACTCCGCCGGGGAAGAAGCGCGAGGAGCTGGGAGTGAAATTGAGCAGTCGTCACGAAAAATAGATGCGGCTGGAGACGCAGCCGCAGAAGCCGAAAAGAAAATTGAAGAAAGCCTTGCTCGGGCAAAGGATGGAGTCAAAAACTTGGCGGCACAAGGCACGAAGACGAAAGTTATTGGCGACGTGCTGCGCAATATAGCAAACCTTAATTTTCAGGGTGCAGCGTCATCTCTCACACAATTGGGAGCGTCGGCTAAAGCCTTTGTCGGAGTTGCAACCGCAGGTATTGCCACCGTGACGGTGTGGGCGAACAACATCCGAAACTGGTCGAATGCCTCTGAGGAGATAAAAAAGGCCGATCTCGCGGGCATTGCACAAGGCATCATTACTGGGGTTGACGCCGCAGGAGCCAGCTTCGACCGCCTTTCTGAAAAAATCCGTGCGGCCGCAGAAGAAATGAAATCCATGCGAGACGCCAAAGATACACTAATCGGCGCGGATCGCGAACTGGAAACCAAATGGATCGAGGTCAAAAGGCAGGAATCTCTTTTTGGAGTAGATGACGAAGAAAAGCGGAAAGGCATTAACGAGAAGTACGACGCGAAATTGGCCGAGCGCCGGGAGACTTGGGCTACTGCTGACGCCAACACCGCAATAAATCGAAACGCCGAAGACGCGGATGCCAAGCGCCAAGAGGCTGATAGGCTTCGTAACCGTGTTTCTCAGAACAGCAGGTCTAGTGGGGTTCTGGCTTCACAGCAAACCGATCTAAACAATAAAATCGGCGAATTTGAGGACCAAAGTTTTGTTAGCGAAGTTTTGGCTAATCGTTTTTTTGGCGGTACAGCGCCCGAACGCGCCGGTGAATATCAGAAGCAATTCGATGAACTTGGAGAAAAAAGAATGGCTTTGATTGAAGAGAACCGCCAATTAGTGGCGCAAATCAAGCGGCTGGAGTCTGAGGCGGAAACGATGGAGACGATAGGCGACACCACGCTTAACAAAAAACTAACCGCAACGACGTATGCGACCCAGGCCGGACAGACTGCACGGGCTGATGCCGCTCGCCGCGCTGAAAAACCAGCCCCAGCCAATGCGCCAGCTACGAGCCCAGCAGTCCCGGCCGCGCCTTCCTCTGGCAGCAAGGCCCCGGGTTCCGCGGGGCTCGCGGATGCGACGGCGTCGGCTCAAGCGCTTGCAGGGCAGTCGCAAGAAAGTGGCGATGCGATGATCTCCGCACTCCAGACCGCGACTGAAACAATGCGTCGGCAGGGCGAAGAAATCAAGATACTAAAAGAGAAGATCAGAAACCTGCCAACAAACTCAAACTGACATGTCTATCCAATGGCTAATTTCCAAAGATGACGCGGCGCCGATTTTGCTTGAGACGCTGGGCGTTTCGTCGTGTCATGTCAATCTCGCGGCCAATGGCGAGGACACGATGTCGTTTGTTGTCGACGACGACTACACGGCCGATCCTGCGTTCCCCAAAAAAACCAAGGTCGCGCTGATCCGCAGAGATGGCGCAACGGACGTATGCTGCTTTGTCGGGTGGATTCGCTCGATCCCGCGTATTGCTTCGGCAGAGCAAGAGGATATCGCCTACACCGCCGAAGGCCCGTCCTCTCTTCTAGGCCGCGTGACCTACGCCCAGCAGTGGACTGTCATCACGGCGGACGATGGCACACCAGCCATGGCACTAGAGCCGCGCGTGATCCTCGGAGAGAACAACGCTGGGGCTCGCCGCTCGACAGGCCAGCAGATTACCGATATCATCGAATACGCTGTTTCACAGGGTATCCCAATTGCGGCTGGCACAATAAACGTCGGGCTCACGGCGCCGCGCGATGAACGCGAAAACATCTCATGCTTTGAGGCGATCCTTTCCCTGCTTCGCTGGACGCCAACGCAGGTGTTAAGCTGGGACTACAACAACGTAGACGCCGGGGCTTACGTGCCTGCTGCAAACGTCACGGCCGCCGCCGACATGACAGCCGTCAATGCCGCGCTTCACAATTCAGATGTCACATCGGCTGCCTTCACACCGCGCTATGATTTACAGGTGCCTGGTATCGTTGTAACCTACCGAATCGCTGGCGAAGTTGACGGCAAGCCTTACGAGCGCCGCGCTTACGATACAGCGGGCGATGCCGACGACCCGGAGCGCATGTCGTTTTATTTCGACATGGAGGGTGCAAGCTACGAGTCTATGCGGCAGGATGTCGTAACAGGCACATACCCGACAACCTACGCGGCTGCGCAGGCTTGGCTGGCCTCAATTGTGCCCTGGTTGGCTGCTTTGCCTGCTGGGTCATGGAACTCGACTGGGATGGTACGATCTGGCACTCATAATTATCTGCGATACCTCGTAGAGGGATCTATATGCGAGTGGATGGGCTTAGGCGTGGAGCGCGAGACGCTGACCGTCAAAGTTCGGATTCTCACCAAAGACTCGGACGGGAACGTCACGGAAGACTCAACGCGCGATGTTCCCATTACATTGATTTCAACCTCAGCGACAACACGCTCCTACACTAAAAATTTTCTGACTGGCACCTCAGAGACGATTCCCTCTGGGCTTGCTGACGCGATATATGCAGAGTGGTCTCGCCTACAATGGGATGGTAATTTCTCAATCGATGAGGCTGAGCCAACTTTCGCGATTCGTCCCGGCGTTGTGCTAAACTGGACAGGCGCACGCTCAGAATGGGCTACAATGGCCGCAGTGGTGCAGTCTGTGGCCATCGACATCAACTCCGGCGCATCTTACATCACGACCGGCCCCTGTGCGCGCCTAGAGGCCGATAGCCGCCTTGCTATGTTCCGCGCCGTCCGCTCTCGCCGCCTCCCCACGCTGACAACTCGCGGCGACGGAGCGGTTGATGCGCTCTCCGGCCCCGAGTCGATCCCAGATCAAGACACATTCCCCGCGCAGCCGGATAAACACCACCGGCTCACCGTGCGTGCGCCTGACGGCGATAGTCGCAATCATTCCGTCGATCTCGATCCTTCGGCGGTATCTTTCGCCAATTCGACTGATGCTTCGCCGCAAACCATTACGCCGCGTGAGGTCACTTTTACCGACGCAGACGGCAAAACACACAAGCGGCAAATCCTTTCTGGCTCACCATACGGGGAGGATGATCCCGGCGACCCAGATGTACCGACACCGCCGCCATGTGGACACCCTGGCAACCAGCCTGGTGGGGGTTCAGGGACGCCAGACGACGACCCGACGGCTGTCGATAACGATCACCCTGGAGACACTCCAGGAGGAGGCGGCGCGGGCGGCGTAGATCATCCCGGAGACGCGGAAGGCGACAACGGAGTAACCCCAGAATCATCAGGAGATTGTACATGAGTAATACCTATAAAATACCCTACACACGTTATTCAAAGCGTGGAGTTTCCGAACTGATATCGATAACAGCAATTAGCGCCGCCATGGCGCAAGCTGAATCATTGATGATTAATTCCAACTGGATTCCAGTTTCGAATTTAATCGCCGACTTGCCACTTCACTCTTTTTTGCAAAGCGGGTTTGAAGACAGTTTTGATTCCGCTACGTTTTGCGGCGATTATGCGTTTGCTCGTCAACGCGCTTATGCCTGTGCCGTCTGTTATACGATCAAGATTCCCGATGAAGCACAGGCGGGCACAATCGCTGAGATCACATCAATAACGGCATCGCTTTATGGTGATCGGTGGGCTTCTGCTGGGGCTATTATCGCTGCCATCCCATCAGCTCTTGCCACCCCTCCAGCATGGTCGGCAGTTTTGTCCGCAACGGCAACAAGCCCCGATCCCGTTACAGAGAAAGAGGGTGCGGACCCAACATGGCAAGCCCCACTCCGCAAAATAACACGCTCCAACGATCAGCTTGACGGATTAGGTAACGCAAACGACCACACTTGTACGGTCACGCTTCCTGTCGCTGTAAACGCAACGCCATACTTGCATGTTGTTTTGAGAATGGGCGATTACGCAACACACGCCGGAGCATGGATTGAGGGCGGTGTGATGCTAGATGGCACGTCTCTTTCGGTTTCGTTTGATAGAGCTGTTTCGCTCGACGATAATGCCATTATCTTCGAAAACGATTTTTCAAATGACGATACATCCGCCGCAGCTATGTTTGACGCATCCTACGAGACTGTGAATTTGACGCATTCGGCTGGCGTGATCTACAATGGCAACTATCCTGCTCAATCTGGCAATCTGTCGATGATGAGGCGTATAATTGCGATGCGTAACGTTGATTCTATGGTTGCACGGCACAAAGCACCCGACGGGACTGATCTAGGTTTCGGAGTGTGCGACAGCTTTTCTCTTTTGCCAGGAAGAATTGGCACAGTTTATGAATTGATCGACTCTTACGACGTATACAAGCTTTTTGGCGTGACGCTAATGAGAGGAACTGAGACAGACGGCGGTATTGCTGCTGGCATCTCTTTTGATGCAGGTGTTGCCGCTTTCCCTGCAGGTCAAATTGTGCGAGTCTCATTTTATGGGATCACGGGAATGCTACCCTCAATATTTATAAATGGCGCTTTAATTCCGCAATACTCTTCTTTTCCACATAGCATCACAAAGGATTTCGTGTACGGTAATGCTACTTCATTTTTCCTCAATGTAGGGGTCGGCGGTGGTAATATAAACAGTGGTGCTATTGATAGTGCATTAAATCCATTCTCTACGGTGTCCCTGAAGCCACTTGGATTCTTCGACACGTCTACAGGAGGAATTGAGTCTGGAACGGCATATCCGTTCAGCACAAAATGGGATCTACCTAGTCACGCTGTGATTGTTGTCACGGCGAACGTCCTCAAATACACTTCCGATTGGGTCGCCGCGTCACAGACTTCTACTGCGGAGACGTGGGAACCAAACGACATAACTCTTCATCTTGTATAATCATAAAAAAGGAAAAACCCATGAAAAAGTACTACAAATCATATATTATTCTTGCAAGTTTGATGGTCTCACTATGCTCCGCATTAAGGGCGGTAGACTTAATTGATGACACAGACAACGATGGTTGGTCGGACGTTGAGGAAGTCCTGGCAGGAACATCCGCGACAAATAGCATCTCATTCCCTCGACCGAAAGTTAACGTCAGTTCGTTATATGACGGGATTGTAGGCGATTATAGCTATCATCCATTATTTGTTTATTCCTACAACGACACTTCTTCCCCAAATATGGGAGGCAGGTACGATTCGGTCGTGAAGCCTATCTCTAGCAGAATAACGGAATCGGTGATGTTTGGGGCAGATGGCAACGCAAGTCTTTCTCAGGTTAAGATAGCCCCAAGGACTGTTAGAATTTTAGGACACAGACACGCTATATGTGATATCCCTAAAGACAGCTCCTCTGGATCTTTGTGGTGTTATTATTCCGGGTCTCCAGTTGTAAATTATAATACCGGCGCTATTTCTGGTGGCCCACATGGAGTATCGGCAGAAATTTCTTACGAGAAAACTGATTCTATAGACACACATCTTCGTTCTGGATGGAATCGATTTTTTGGGTTCTTAGATTTAAACGGAAATTCTACTTATGACACAGACGAACCAGCAGGACTTTCTATACAAAAGCCTACATTTGTTGATTCCTCAAATGATGTCGATATCGTGATTGCTCTTTCCGATTATTTAGTTGGATATCCAAGGCTCTCTTGGTCGGCGGGTACGAACATAAACTATAACTCCGACGATTCCTACGTGGTTACAATCTCCTCAGGTGCAATCACGCATACAGTCACAGTCAAAACTCCGAGAACCTTCCTCCATGAAGGCGATTTCATTGCGGCTGGTATTAATGGGCTTGACTTCGGTGCGTCGACTGAAGCTACGTTCGACTACAGCGTATCCCTTCGAGAGGATGTAATTTCTACCGGTTCATTCTATTACAATCTAGGCTCTACTGATCGTTTGACGATGGAAATAATATATCCAACGACAAATGATGTTGTTAATGGCTCCGAAGTTGAATTCAAGTGGAAGATGGATTATCGGAACGAAGGAGTTAGACTATCAATAACAGAAACTAATACATCCACCACATGTTACGATGAGCTTATCAACTTCCCAGTCCGGCACGGTCAAATAACCGACTCCTCTTATTATTACTCGGCGACCCCACAAAACCTAGATGGGAGATCGTCATTTATACTACCCTCTGGCAACTATGTGTATACCTTCAAGGAATATGTTAGAACAGGTGCGCTGTCGAAGCAGGAAATCACGGGTGCGTTTGAAATTCTGTAAGAAGCATTATGGGAATCCCAATAAAACACCAAGGCAACGGACTCCAGACTACTTCCCCAAACCGCCGTCCCGCTTCCCCAAACCTGTTGCTCTTCTTCG